>PLRW01000149.1 GCA_003164955.1 Actinomycetota bacterium | reverse complement strand
TGGCTTCTTAGCCGGTTACGAGCTGAATTCCGCGCAGGCCCTTCTTCGGGTGTATGTCGATCAGCAGCCCGTCGAGTATTCCCTCGCCGTATTCGCTGCCGGGATTGGCGACCGTGACGCCGCCGAGCTTCTTGACGCCCTTGGATTCGTGAATGTGGCCGTGCAGGCCGAGCATGGGCTGGTATTTCAGGATCGCGTCCCGGGTGGCCGTGCTGCCGACCGGGATCATCTCCGGGCCGGCCGCGGTCATGACCATCTCCAGGTTGTCGTTCAGCCGGGGCGCGAGATCGAGCCCGGTGCCGAGCGGCGGGACATGCAGATTGAAGATGGCCTTCGCGGGGTCCTTGACCTTGGCGGCCGCCTCGTCGATCCGCGCCGCGAGCTGGTCCTCGGGGATGTCCCGCGGGCACGGCCACGGCGTCGGGTTGCCGTAGCCCATGCCGAGGATCTCGTAGCCGTCGCCGAGGTCGATGACGGTGCCGTTCGGGTCCTCGATGACCGCGGAGCTGGCCAGGGCGTCGTCGACTTCGAGGAAGTCGTCGTTGGCTCCGCTGACGAAGCAGCGGACGCCGGTGCCGGCCAGCTTGTCGTCGGCTTCGGCCAGCCATTCGGTGACCCGCTCCAGCACAAGCTTGTGGAACAGCTCATCCACCCGCGCCTGATCCTGGGCGTACCAGGCCTGCTCGTCGGCGTCCATCTCGATGGAGTACTGGCCGGCGTCGGCGATACGGGTTTTCAGCCGGGCCATCTCCCCGGGGGTTTCTGCCCGCCGCTCGACCCCCAGGAATTGCGCGGCCGAATAGCCGCGCGGCTGCCGGACGATCGGCACGATGAACTTACCGGTGATATCCCCGCCGACGATGATCGTGTCGGCCTGGTAAAACTTCGCGGCCGCCAGGAACTTCTTCCAGCACTTGCGGGAAGCGTGGATATCGGAGCAGAAGTAAATACGCACAGGCGGTCATCCCTGCCGGTCGTCGGGGCCAAATTCGCGGTCGGGGCCAAATTCGCGGTCGATGATCGTGGTCAGCCGGTCGATGAGCAGGCTGGTCAGCGCCTTTCCGGTCGCCGCGTTCGCGCCCACCGCGCTGAAGCCGATGCCGTTGGGCCACAAGATGTCGTCCGGCGGCGGGAAGATGTCGTAGCTGACCAGGCGCTGTGCACCGCCGGAGGCCTTGCGCCCGGTGCGGACGAGTTCCGGCGCGAACGACTCGAGCATGGACGTCTCGGTGACCGACGCGTGCTCGGTCTCCCAGCCGGGGAACGTGTCCCCGAAGATCTCCTCGATGTCAGCCGGGCCCACCTGGTCCCACCAGTTGACGAGCAGGACCTTCGAGGTGGCGGTGTAGCGCTCGATCGCCTGCTCGACGCCCTCCAGCAGGGTCCACGCGTTCTCGAAGTGGCCGTTGAGCACGATCACCTTGCGGAAGCCCTGCCGCAGCCAGTCCTCGACCAGGCAGTGCACGACCTGCTCGAGTACCCGGCCGGGCAGCCCCACCGACCCGGGGAAGTGCCGGCCGCCGCCACTGCGCGGGCGGGAGTAGGCCCCGTAGAACAGGGGAGGGGCGACCACCAGGCGCCGCCGGGCCGCGGTCTGGCCGCGATGTACTCCGGTATGAAGCCGTCGGTGCCCAGCGGCAGGTGCGGCCCATGCTGCTCGATCGCTCCCGCGGGCAGCACGATCGGGGTCCCGGTCTTGATCTCCGCCTGGACTTCGGGGGACGTCATCCGCTCCAGTCGCATCGCTCCGCGCATCCTTCCGCTGGCGCTGTTGTCTGCCCTGGCGCCCACCCTGGCGCCGGGCCTAGAGCCCGTACCAGGAGGTGGCGCCGCCGTCGACGGTGAGCATGGCGCCGGTCATGAACGACGAGGCGTCCGAGGCGAGGAAGAGCGCGGCCTCGGCGATCTCCTCCGGCTGGCCGTGCCGTTTCAGCAGCACCGGCTCGACCTGCCGCCGCTCGAACGCGGCCGGGTCGTCGCTGGTCTCGTACCAGCCCCGCAGCATCGGCGTGTCGATCGGCCCCGGGCACAGGCCGTTGACCCGGATCCCCAGGGCCGCGGAATCGATGGCCAGCGCGCGGGTCAGGTTGACCACGCCGCCCTTGGACGCGCAGTACGCGGCCGATTCCGCCGCGCCGACCAGCCCGAGCTCTGAGGCGGTCAGGATCACCGACCCGCCGCCGGAACGGGCCAGCGCGGGGATGCCGTACTTGGCCAGCCGGAAACAGCCGCCCAGGTTGGTGTCGATGGCGAGCTGATAGTCGTCCTCGGACGTGTCCGGCGCGGTCCCGGTGGGCTGCACGCCCGCGCTGGCGTAGAGCACGTTCACCTGGCCCCAGCGGTCCTCGGCCGCCGCTACCAGCGCTTCCACCTCGGCAGGGTGGCGCACGTCGGTGTCGAGATAGACGGCCTCGCCGCCGCTGGCCGTGATCTCCTTGACGACACCGGCGCCCTGGGCGGGCTGGAGCGCGCCGATCATGACCTTCGCGCCCTCGGCTGCGAACCGGAACGCGCCGGCCCGGCCGAGGCCGGAGCTTCCGCCCGTGATGACGGCGACCCGGCCGTCGAGCTTCCCGGGCGACGAGGTGATGGTCACGGCCGGTCTCCCCTCCAGCGGTTAACCGTTGACAACAGGTCAACTGTTAACCGTTAGCAGTGTATGACAGCTGTGAAAACTGCTCGTAACGGGCGAACGTGGCTTATCCCGCCGAAGCCCTGGTCAGGCAAATACGCGGGCAAATAGGCGGGCAACTGCGCGGGCCCCTGCGTATCATTCCCGGACATCATCCCGGGCCTGCCCGCCCCGGCAGGCCCGGCAGGCCCGGCAGGCCCGGCAGATCCGGTTAACGAGGAGGCTCCATGGAGTGGGATGGCCGCGTTGTCCTTATCACCGGCGGCTCGCGCGGAATCGGCCTGGCCACCGCCGACCGGTTCCTGAGCGCGGGCGCGTCCGTAGTGGTGACCGGGCGCGGCGAAGCGTCGCTGGCTGGTGCGGTGGCCCGGCTGGAGGATGCCCAGCAAGTACGCGGGCAAGTACGCGGGCAGGTACGCGGCGCGGTGGCTGACGTCAGTTCCGTCGCCGGCTGCCGGGCGGCGGTGGCCGCGGCCACCGCCGCCTTCGGCCGGCTGGATCTGCTGTTCACCAACGCCGGTGGATATGAGTCGGCGCCGCTGGCGGAGATGACCGAGAAGCTGTGGGACGACACCATCGACTGCCATCTCAAGGGCACCTTCTTCACGGTGCAGGCCGCGGCGCCCGCGCTGCGTGAGACGGGCGGCTGCGTGGTGACGATGGCCTCCGACGCCGGCCTGCTCGGCATGCGCGGCGGGTGGGCGGCGTACTGTGCGGCCATGGGCGGGGTGGTGAACCTGACCCGCCAGCTCGCGCTGGATCTCGCCCCCCGGGTCCGGGTCAACGCGGTGGCCCCGGGCCCGGTCAGCACCGAGAAACTCCACGCCGACCTGGCGGCGGACAGTTACGGCGGCTTCCAGGGTGGGGGNNGGGGGAGACGCCGTCGCCGCGCTCACCGGGACCCTGCCCATCGGCCGGCTGGTCGAGCCCGGCGAGATCGCCCGCGCCGTCTATTTCCTGGCCGGGATGTCATCGATGACCGGCACGGTGCTCAGCGTCGACGGCGGCACCTCGATCGCGCTCCCCTGATCCCCGCCGTGCCGCCGAACCTGGAGGAGCGGCGCAGAACATGAAGGAAGCGTGAAGAAGTGACGGCATGACGGCGCGACGTCACCGGAAAGTTATGGCGGTTTCTGCTCGTGCTGATGACGCCGCGGCGGTGCCCCCGAGATAACCCGGGCACCCTCATCGGCACCGCCGGGGAGATGGCGTGCCCTTTATATCTGCTGGTCAGAACGCTCTTCGTGGCAGCTGCCGTTGACGCGGCGGCCCGGGCGCCCGGATCGCCTGCCCATAGCGGACTGTCACTCCCGCGATTCCCGCGTGCCCGAAACCAGTATGTACATACCTATGTAGTCAATTCACAATCTCGGAATCAGACACGAAGTTAGCTAAATTCGGCATCATGGTGCTTACTCGCCGGGGTCATGGGAGGCCAATAACAGTGTCGCAGCCTACATTGGAGCCGCTGCGCCGTTGGGATCCCGACCGGATCGGCCCCTATTCGCTCATCGGCCGCCTGGGCGCCGGGGCCATGGGCCAGGTGTACCTGGGCCGGTCCACCGCGGGGCGGCTGGTCGCGGTCAAGACGATCAAGATCGAGATGGCCGAGGAGCCCGGCTTCCGCCTCCGCTTCGCCCGGGAGGTCGCCGCCGCGCGCCGGGTCAGCGGCGTGTTCACCGCGGCCGTGGTCGCGGCCGACCCCGAGGCGGAGATGCCCTGGCTGGCGACCGCCTACGTGCCGGCCCCCACGCTGAGCCGGCTGGTGCGGGTGTGCGGCCCGCTGCCGGTGCCGACCGTGCGGTGGCTCGCGGCCGGGTGCGCGGAGGCGCTGGAGTCCATCCACCTCGCGGGCCTGGTGCACCGTGACCTGAAGCCATCCAACGTGCTCGTGGCGCCGGACGGTCCCCGGGTGATCGACTTCGGCCTGGCCCGCGCGGCCGAGCGCATCCAGCTGACGGCCACCCGCGGTGCGGTCGGCACGCCCGCCTATATGGCGCCGGAGCAGGCCCGTGACTCCCAGCATGCCTCGCTGGCCAGCGACGTCTATTCGCTCGGCGCCACGTTGCTGTTCGCCGCGACCGGCCACGGGCCCTACCAGGGCGAGACGGTCATGGACGTGCTGGTCAAGCTGGCCACCGAGGCACCCGACCTGTCCGGCCTCCCGGCGGATCTGACCACCCTGGTCGAGGCGTGCCTGGAGCGCAGCCCGCGGATGCGGCCCACCTCGGCGGGCTTGCTGGCCGGGCTCGGCTCGTTCGTGGAGGCCACCGCCGACCCGGCCGACGCCCACTACTACCTGCCGGATTCGGCGATGGCGCTGATCGGCGAGTACCAGCGCAGCCCGCAGCCCGCCGTGGTGCCGCGGGCCGGGCCCGGGCCGGACAGCGAGGACCCGACCTCGGCGTCACACACGGCCCTCCCCGCGTCGTTCAGCCCGCCGGCCAGCCACCGGCGGCGCAGGCAGGCCTCGCCCCGGAAGGGAGCCGACGGCACCGCGCTGGCCCCCGCCAGCCGCTCACGCGGCCCGCGGCGGCCGCGGGCCCGGACCGTGCTGATCGCGTCCGGGGTGGTCGTCGGGGGCGCGATGCTGGCCATCGGCGGCGCCTATGCCGGCCCGAAGATCGACCCGGCCCTGTCCGGGCCGTCCGCTAGCGCCACTTCGTCGATTCTCGATCCCCCGCCGGGCGCGGAGCCGCCACCGACCCCGGTCCACGGCAGCAGCACCACCCCGAAGCTGACCATGGGCCAGCCGTTGGGGGACGGGGAAACCGGCTTCCAGGTGCACGGCAGTGGATTTACCCCGCACACGCTGGTCGTGCTGTCCCTGGAGGGGCACGGTTCCACGCCGTTCAAGTACGAGCCGCTGACCGACCCCAAGGGCACCTTCAATTACACGATCGATCAGGGTCACGTCTTCTTTGCCCGCGGGATACCAGACGGGCTCTATCACGTCGTCGCCAGGGACGTTAACGGGAAGCAGCAGGCCAGTGCCGTATTCCGGGTATCGGCCCCGCCGCCACCGACCCCCCGCGTCCCGCCCCCGCAGGCCCTGGGGCCGCCTCCTGGGCGCGGCGCCAGTGACGGGGCCCAATGAAGGGGCCCAGTGACAGGCACGGCGCCGTGACGCCCTAAGGCAGCTGCGTCCACCACAGGTCCTCCTGCCGGGAGCACCAGGCCGGGTCGTTCAGCCGGCCGAGATCGCCCCGGGTGATGATGCCGTGCTCGATCAGGATGCGCACCACCACCTCGTCGGACAGCCGCTTGGCCGCGCTGGTCAGGCCGCGCTCGGTGATCTTGCGCCGCAGGACCTTGATGTGCTCGGCGACCCGCGCCGAGAGCCGGTCGCGGAACTCCTGCTCGCGGTCGAAGCGCTCCAGTTCGTGGTACGCGCCGGTCACCTCGAGCGCCGCCCGGGCGATCTCCGGCGTCCGGGGCAGCGGGGTCGTCGCGGCCGGGTCCAGCAGCCAGGGCCGGCACCACATCAGGGCGACCAGGAAGATCTTCGTCATCGGGTCCAGGTACAGCGGGAGTACGGTCGAATCCACGTCCGTTCGGATACGGCTATTGTCGGCGCCGAGCGCATCCCAGATCCGGCCGTTCCCGCTGACCGTCACGACGAGCGACTGGCCGTCGTCCAGCATCGCCCGTGAGCCGACCATGGTGGTCCCGCTGCGCACGAACCAGCCGCCGGAGGGCTCACCCTCCTCTTCCATCCGGGGCAGCCGGATCCGGTATCCGTCGCCCTCGGTGTACAGCGCGTGCGTGCGGCTGATGTTGGCGATCCACGCGCCATCGGATATCACGCTGATCACTCCGGCCCGGCGGGACAGGCCCCGCCCCACGGCGATCGTCAGATCCGCGTCCGCGCCCCGGCCGAAGACCAGCCGGTTCCCCTCACCGATCTTGACCACCAGCCCGGACGGCGTGCTGACGTGCGCCATCAGTGAGGTGGTGGGCTGGAGCGTCATCGGTAGTCCTCGGTCTGCGGTGTCCGTGGCGGGCGGTCCGATCGGGCACAGGGCGCGGCCCGCCGGCCACGTCGACCGGATCGCCACGACCGGATGGCGACACCGGATGGTAGGCGCACGCTCTGCCGTATGGAGTGTAGGCCGGTTCTTCCCGGCGGCCTTATCCCCGATTCCGGGGATAGCCCGCCGCGCAAGTTCCTAGTTAGCTGTGCAGCGGGGGGCAGAGCCAGGGCCCTCCTCCCTGAGGGGAGGGAGGGGGGCCCGCTCTTCGTCCCGTGCCGGGGCCGGCGGAGGGGGTCCGCTCCGGGTCGCCGCCGCCAGCGCGGGGCGAATATGCCGGGGCCGCCCCGCTCTGGGGGGCTAGAAGCGGGGCGCCCCGGGATGTAACTTGACGGGGCCGGAAGTCTCACTGCCCCGGAGGCGCCGATGCCGCAGAGCGAGCCGGTTGACGGGTTTCGGCTGGCCTACGACCGTTCGGGGGCCGGCGAGCCGGTGATCCTGCTGCACGGCTGGCCGGGAGACCGCACCGATTACCGCCTGCTCGTCCCCGATCTCGCCGCGTCCTGCGACGTGGTCGTTCCCGACCTGCGGGGGTTCGGTGAATCGGACAAGTATCCGGCCGACCCCGCCGAGCAGTACAGCCCCGCGGCGCAGGCCCGCAGCGTGGCGGGGCTGATCCGCGAACTGGGCCTGAACCGCCCGGTGCTGGCCGGCTACGACATCGGCAGCCGGATCGCGCAGGCGGTGGCGGAGGCGCACCCGGAGCTGGTCCGCGCCCTGGTCATCGCGCCGCCGCTGCCGGGCATCGGGATCCGGGTGCTGGAGGTGCAGCCGCAGCGCGAGTTCTGGTACCAGTCCTTCCACCGGCTGCCCCTGGCCGCGGAACTGATCGACGGAGCGCCGGCCGCGGTGCGCGCCTACCTGTCGCACTTCTGGTCGCACTGGTCCGGTCCCTCCTTCACGCTCAGCGAGGGTGACCTCGACCACCTGGTCGCCGCGTACGGCATGCCCGGCGCGTTCACCGCGTCGATCGGCTGGTACCGGTCGGGCGGGGGAGCGGTGGCCCGGTCCCTGGCCGAGAAGCCGCCGGCCCCGGAGGACCGGATCGCGGTTCCGGCCGTCGTGCTGTGGCCCGAGCACGACCCGCTGTTCCCGCAGGCCTGGGCGGATCGCGTGGAGGAGTTCTTCAGCGACATCACGGTCCGCTTCGTGGCCGGGGCGGGCCATTTCGCCCCGCTGGAGTACCCGGGCCAGTTCGCCGCCGCTATCCGCGATGAGCTGGCGGGATCCGCGGACGGCTAGCGCCGGCCGGGCCGGCGTGCGACGCTGGAGAAAAGACGTCCGGAGTACTCACTGGTCTCCCCAGCTAGGTGAGCGGAGGCCTCATGGGCCGCGACATTGAGGCAGTCAAGATCACCGGCGAAGACCGCCGCAGGTACCGCGACAAGGTACGGCGGTCGCTGGACGTGTTCGCCCGCATGCTGCGTGAGCACCGTTTCGAGGGTGAGCCCGCCCAGGTCGGCGTGGAGATCGAGCTGAACCTCGTGGATGCCTCCGGCGAGCCGTCCATGCACAACGGCGACGTGCTCGACGCCATCGCCGATCCGGCGTGGGCGACCGAGCTCGGTCAGTTCAACCTCGAGATCAACGTGCCGCCGCGTGAGCTCGGCGGGGACGCCCTGGTGGACCTGGAGAAGGAGATCCGCACCAGCCTCAACTGCGCCGACCAGAAGGCCCGCCGCACCGGCAGCCGGCTCGTCATGGTCGGCATCCTGCCCACGCTGCGCGAAGAGCACATGCACGAGGACAGTCTCTCGGCCAACGCGCGGTACCGGGTGCTGAACGAGCAGATCTTCGCGGCCCGCGGCGAGGACATGCGGATCGCGATCGACGGGCCGGAACGGCTGCTGACCCACGCCGGCAGCATCACCCCCGAGGCCGCGTGCACGAGCGTCCAGCTGCACCTGCAGGTCAGCCCGGAGCAGTTCGCGAACTACTGGAACGCGGCCCAGGCCATCGCGGGCGTCCAGGTCGCGGTGGCGGCCAACTCGCCGTTCCTGTTCGGCCGGCGGCTCTGGGACGAAACCCGGATCACGCTGTTCGAACAGGCCACCGACACCCGGCCCGATGAGCTCAAGCACCAGGGCGTGCGCCCGCGGGTATGGTTCGGCGAGCGCTGGATCACCTCGGTGTTCGACCTGTTCGAGGAGAACATCCGGTACTTCCCGGCGCTGCTGCCGTTGTGTGACGACGAAGACCCCGTGGTCACGCTGGACCGTGGCGGCTGCCCGCAGCTTTCCGAGATGAGCCTGCACAACGGGACCGTCTACCGCTGGAACCGTCCCGTCTACGCGGTCTCGGACGGCGTACCGCACCTGCGCATAGAGAACCGGGTCCTCCCGGCCGGCCCGTCCGTGGCCGACGTCATCGCCAACGCGGCCTTCTACTACGGGCTGCTGCGCGCCCTGGCCGAGGCGCAGCGCCCGATCTGGACGCAGCTCTCTTTCGCCACGGCGGCGGAGAACCTGCACGAGGCGGCGCGGTACGGCATGGACGCCCGGCTCTACTGGCCCGGCCTCGGCGAGGCACCCGCCGCCGAGCTGGTCCTGCGCCGGCTCCTGCCGTTGGCCCGCGACGGCCTGGCCCGCTGGGGCGTCGCCACCGAGCACGCCGACCGCCTGCTGGACATCATCGAGCAGCGCTGCCTGGCCGGCCAGACCGGCGCCGCCTGGCAGACCGCCACCGTCGGGGCCCTCAGCAACCACGGCGAGGCCGACCGCACCGAGGCGCTCCGGCTCATGACCCAGCGCTATATCGAGCACATGCACACCAACGACCCCGTCCACACCTGGCGCTGATCCGCCCTCCTGCCCATCCCTCCTGCACCCCCCGTCAGACGTTTGACCTGGTCCGTGCCTGTGTTACGGATGAAATGCGGGCGTAACACGGCCTCGGATGATGGAAGAATGGGATCCTTTTCCGTCGGCAACGGCCATCGGTCCGAGACGCCGCCGACGGGCTACCTGCCGATCGAGGAACACGGCATCGTCGGGGACCTGCGCACCGTGGCGCTCGTCGGGACGGACGGTACGGTCGACTGGTATTGCCCGGCCCGCTTTGACGCGCCCTCGCTGTTCGGGGCGCTCCTGGACGCCCGCAAGGGCGGCTACTTCTCCTTGTCCAGCCGCACCAGCGGGCGGCCCAGGCAGCTTTACCTGCCCGATACGAACATTCTGCTGACCCGGTTCCACGGCGCGGAAGCCGTCGGTGAGGTGATCGACTTCATGGTGCCGGACACCAGCGGCACCGGAAAGTCCCGCGACCTGCTCGTCCGCCAGGCCCGCGCGGTCCGCGGCCGGGCCACCTTCGAGCTGGCCTGCCACCCGGCGTTCGACTATGGCCGCGCTCCGCACACCGTCGAGCTCCTGCCCGGAACGGGCGCCGTCTTCGGGTCCTCCCGCGGGCGCTGCGTGCTGCGGACCAACGTGGCGCTGAAGATCGAGGAAACCGGGGTCGCCGCGAGCTTCACGGTGGAGGAGGGGGAGACGGTCGACATCGAGCTGGAATGGGCGGGGGAGGTACGCCCGCTGGCCCGGGGAGAGACCGAGCGGCTGTTCACCCTCACGTCGGACTTCTGGCAGAACTGGGTCAGCCAGTCCCGTTACCGGGGACGATGGCGCGAGATGGTCCAGCGGTCGGCGCTGGTGCTCAAGCTCCTCGTCTACCACCCCACGGGGGCGCTGGTCGCGGCGCCCACCACGTCGCTGCCGGAGGAACTGGGCGGCGGCCGGAACTGGGACTACCGGTACAGCTGGCTGCGCGACGCCGCGTTCACGGTTTACGCGCTCATGACGCTCGGCTTCCTGGAGGAGGCCGCCTCGTTCATGGAATGGGTGCAGCAGCGCTGTGAGTCCGCCACCCGCGAGCGCGACATCATGATCATGTACACGGTCGACGGGCACGAGGACACCGACGAGACCGTCCTGTCCCACCTGGAGGGCTACCGGGGCTCAGCGCCGGTGCGCATCGGCAACGACGCGGTCCGGCAGCGGCAGATCGACGTCTACGGCGAGCTGATGGACTCGGTCTACCTCTACAACCGCGAGGTGCCGATCTCCTACGACCTGTGGGTCGCGCTGTCCAAGCGGCTGGACTGGCTGTCCCGGCACTGGGAGGAACCGGACGAGGGCATCTGGGAGATCCGCGGCCCGCGGCAGCGCTTCACCTACTCGGCCCTGATGACCTGGGTCGCCTACGACCGGGCCGCGCGCCTGGCCCGCGACCGCGGCCTGCCCGGGCCCGTCGAGCGCTGGCGCAAGCTCGCCGCGGCCGCCCACCGCTACGTGCAGGAGGAGTGCTGGGACCCCGAACTGCGCACCTACGTCATGCACCCCGGCAGCAAGCTGCTCGATGCCTCGTTGCTGGTGATGCCGCTGGTGAAGTTCGCCGGGCCGACCGATCCGAGGTTCCTGTCGACGCTGGACCGGATCGGCACCGAGCTCACCTCCGACAGCCTGGTCTCCCGGTACGCGATCACCGGCCACGACGGTATCGCCGACGGCGAGGGCACCTTCAACCTCTGCTCGTTCTGGTACGTCGAGGCGCTCACCCGGGCCGGCCGGCTCAAGGAAGCCCGGACCATCTTCGAGAAGATGCTCACCTACGCCAACCACCTGGGCCTTTACGCGGAGCAGATCGGTGCCTCGGGGGAGGCGCTGGGCAACTTCCCGCAGGCGCTGACCCATCTGGCCCTGATCAGCGCGGCCGTCAACCTGGACCGCGCCCTCGACCGCCAGCGGTAAACGCCGGCCAGCGGTAAACGGCCGCCAGCGGCAGACGCCCGCCAGCGGTAACGTCCGCCAGCGGTCAGCGCCGGCCAGCGGCAAGGCCCCGGCCGCCGACACCGCTGCGTCGCACGGGACCTGCCAGGCCACCCTGACTCCCTCCGGGATGGCCTTGATGTCGATGCGGATCCCGGCCTCGGCGCCCCGGTCCTGGAACCCGGTGAAATCCTCGCCGCACAGGCCGGCCCGGGGCACGCCGAGCACCGGACCGGCCTCGATGACCGTGCGGCAGGACCCGTCGCCCGCGGCGATGCCGATCTTCGCGGGCACGGCGTTCTCCCGCACCGGGCCGAGCGCCTCCGTCAGCATCGTGACCAGTTGCCCCCTGGTGCCGGCCGCGACGGTGTCCACCGGGCCGCTGAAGCTGATCTCGGGCGTCGGGGACAACTGCGCGCACAGATCCATGATCTCCTGCCGCAGACCACGCTCCCCGGGCCGCTGCTCTAGCGCGAAGATGGCGTCCCGGAGCAGCCGGACCGTCTGGTCGAGTTCGTCCACCGACGAGACGATCTTGTTGCGCACGTCGCCGCGGGGCGCCCGGGACGCGGTGCTCTGCAGGTTGAGCCCCACCGCGAAGATCCGCTGGATGACGGTGTCCCGCAGGTCGGTGGCGATACGGTCCCGCTCGGCCAGGACGGTCAGCTCGCGCAGGCGGCTCTGCAGTTGCTCGCTCCGGTTCCGCGAGCGCCGGATCCGGTCGCGCAGGCCGTGTGTCGCGATGGAGATCATGGCGCCCAGCGCCGTCCAGAAGATGGCGCGGCGCACGGTGACCGCGGCCGGGACCGCCACCGGCGTCAGCGAGACGATCACCTCGGTGGCGACGATCGCGGCGACCACGCACACCGATTCCCGCCGGCGGTGAAACAGCGCCGTCCACACCAGGGGGATCAGGATCACGATCCCGACTCCGGAGCTGGAACCGGCCGCCAGGTCGAGGGCGAGCACGGACGCGGTGTAGGTAACCGGGACGAGGACCGGCATCCAGGCGGGTAGCCGTGGCCACGGCAGCAGGAAACCTGCCGCCGCCAGCAGCAGTAGCAGCGCGCTGGCCAGCACGGCCGCCCCTGGCTCGTGCCCGGACGGCAGCGCCAGGCTGGCTTCGGCCAGGACCGCGACCACGGCGAACGGGGCCACCCTGGCCCATAGCCCTGGCCCCCGGAACGGGGAACCGGCGTTCTTGCCCGGAGTTTCCGCTGCCGCGGCCAGCATCGCAGATTCGGCTCTGGTTCCCATATGCGTGACATTTCCGGCGTCGCTCAGGCGCCCGCGGCAAAGCATTGACGTTAACCAGCCGGAAGTTTACGCTCCGTTTTCGTTCCTGCCTAGATGTGATTACATAGGGTAATCGCTCCTGCCGTCCGCGCGGCCAGGGGGAGCCCGGAGCGGGAAGGCCGTTTGGCGGCCGGCCGCCGGGGCACGGCTGATATCAGGATCTGCGCAGCGAGGGTGCTGTGCGCGCCAGTCCAGCACTGACCGGGCACAGGCCCGAGAGGAGTCTGATGACCAATTCTGGCCGGCATCATCACCTAGAGATCAGGGACGGCGACGAGACCGTAGCCGCCGCCGACGTCACGACCCCACCCGAAGCCGAGGGCACCGCGCAGGCGTCCCTGCGCGCCGCCCCGGGGCATATCACCCCGGGGCACCGCGCCAGCCTGGTTGACGCGGTGATGGACCTGCCCGAGGTCCGGGAAAGCTCGCGGCTGGAGGCTGCCGTTCCGATCGGCGACAGCGAGACGCTCGGCCGGCTTCGCGAGCGCAGCGAGAACGCGACCACCCGGCCCGCCGGATCAAGCGCGCTGCTTGACGCGGACATCCCCGCTCCGCCCGCCCTGGCCGTCCCGCCCGCTCCGCCCGCCCCGCCCGCCCCGGCCGTCCCGCCCGCCCCGGCCGTCCCGCCCCTGTCCCCGGAGGACCTCCCGGGCCAGGATACGGACAGGGGCCCGGGCCAGGAATGACCGCGGCGGCGGGCGGGTTCCCGCCTGTATGACGACTGTGGGATTCATCGGCAGCGGAATGATCGGTAGCACCGTGGCCCGGCTCAGCGTGGCCGCCGGGCATGACGTGGTGATCAGTAACTCGCGTGGCCCGGACACCCTCAAGGAACTGGTCGGCGAGCTCGGCCCGAGGGCCCGCGCCGCGACGGCGGAGGACGCGGCGGAAGCGGGTGACATCGTGCTGGTGGCGATCCCGCTGAAGGCCTATCGCAGCGTCCCCGTCCGCCCGCTGGTCGACAAGACCGTGATCGACGCCAACAACTACTACGTGGCCCGGGACGGGCAGATCGCCGCCCTGGATGAAGGGCACCTGACCAGCAGCGAACTGCTGCAGCAGCACCTGCGCTCGTCGCTGGTGGTGAAGGCGTTCAACAACATCTACTTCCGGCACCTGGCGTCGCTCGCCCGGTCGGCCGGCGCGGCCGACCGCAGTTATCTGCCCATCGCGGGCGATGACGCGCAGGCCAAGGCGGCGGTGACCGCGTTCCTCGATTCGATCGGCTACGGGGCCGTCGACGCCGGCCCGCTGGCCGAGGGCTGGCGGCAGCAGCCGGGCGAGCCGGTCTACGGCACGCCCTACGGCCCCTTCGAGGATGAACGCGGCCGCCCCGCGAGCGCGGGCACGATCCGCGCCGCGCTGGCCGCTGCCGGCCGGTAACGGTCACCGGCCCCATTTTCCAGCCGAAACGGACGTGCGCGGGGGTGCCCCGCCGCGAGGACCGCTCGTCCCGGGGGCGTCCCGGGGGCCGGCCATGGGGAGGAGCCGTATGCGTCTTTACACGGCGGCCGCGCTGCTGCCCGCTGCGAGCGCTGACGTCATCCCGAATGGCGGCGTGCTTGTCGACGGGGCCCGGATCGTCGCGTCCGGCCCGTCCGGCCCGCTCCGCGCTCACCGCGATGCTCGCCACGGTGCGGAGGTCATCGATCTCGGTGACGTGACCCTCCTCCCCGGCCTGATCGACGCCCACGTGCACCTGGGTTTCGACGGCGGCCCGGGACCGGTGGCCCGGATGCGCGCCGAGACCGAAGCCGAACAGCTCATCCTCATGCTGCGCAGCGCGCGGGAACTGCTCCGGGCCGGGGTCACCACCGCCCGGGACCTGGGCGCGCGCGCCTTCCTGGATGTCGCGGTGCGCGACGCGATCGCCCGCGGCACCGCGGATGGCCCGCGGCTCGTCACCGCGGCCCGGCCGATCACGCCGGCGGGCGGGCACTGCTGGTTCATGGGCGGCGAGTGCGATTCCCCCGATGAGCTGCGCCGGATGGTCCGGCTGCACCACAGGATGGGCGCTGACCTCATCAAGGTGATGGCGACCGGCGGGTTCATGACCGAGGGCCCGGCGCCGTGGCACGCCCAGTTCACCGCGGGTGAGCTCCGCATCGTGGTCGAGGAGGCGCACCGCCTCGGCCGGCGGGTGGCCGCGCACGCGCACGGCACCGAGGGGATCGCGCGGGCCGTCGCGGCGCGCGCCGACACCATCGAGCACTGCTCGTTCGCCGGCCCGGACGGGATCTTCGGCTCTGCTTTCGACCCCGTGCTCGCGGACGAGATCGCCGCCGCGGGGATCTTCGTCTGCCCGACGATCAACGTGCAGGCGCCCATCATGCGCGAGCGCTACGGCCCGGTGCTGGAAGAGGTCATCATGGGCCTGTCCGAGCATGGCGTGCAGATCATCGCGGGTACGGACGCCGGCACCGACGACTGCCCGCACGGGGCCTACGTGTGCGGGCTGGAGGCGCTGGCGGAGGCGGGCCTGCGGGCCCGGGACGTGCTCGGCGCGGCCACCCTGCGCGCGGCGCGGGCGCTCGGCGTGGACGACCGCACCGGGTCGGTCGAGCCGGGCAAGGACGCCGACCTCATCGCGGTCCGCGGTGACCCGCTGCGTGACATCTCCGCCCTGCACCGGGTCGAACTGGTGGTGGCGCGCGGGAACCAGTTCTTCCCGCCCGCGCCGGCCGGGATGCACCCGCCCCGGAGCGGGCATGGCCCGGCCATGGCCGAGCCCGCCCGCCGCGCATGATGGCGCTCGCCGCCGCCCTGGACGAGCCGGGCCATCGCCAACCGCTGAGCCACCGCCGACAGCCGTGCCGGGTCCTCACCCCTGGCGTGGAGGCAACTGCTGCAGGGCCCAGGTGTTCCCGTCGGGGTCGGCGAAGGTGACGAACGATCCCCACGGCTGAACATCCACCTCGCTGGCGTCCACCCCGCGCTCGACGAGCTGCTTCCGGGCCGCCGCGACGTCCTCCACCACGACCTGCAGGCTGCGCAGCGACCCGGGAGTCATGTCGATCAGCCCGGTCCCGATCGCGATGGAGCAGGCCGACCCGGGCGGGGTGAGCTGAACGAACCGCAGTTCGTCGTTGACCTGCTGGTCGTGGTCGGCGTGGAAACCGACCTGGTCGGCGTAGAACCGCTTGGCGCGATCCACGTCGGTCACCGGCACGAAGACAAGCTCAAGTTTCCAGTCCATGCCTGGATCGTAACGAGCCCCTCTGACATTTCCCGGCCCCCCGGAGCGGGTCGCCGTCCAGCGCGCTGTCCATGCGCCTCGCGCGGCCGCTCGTGCTGCGGGAGGCGGCCGCCGCGCTAGCGCAGGCCATGCCGGGCAGCCACGGCAGGGCGATCATCATCAGGCCGGCCGGCGCCGGTCCCGTCGCCGCAGCCGGGTGAGGGGTACGTTGCCGCCGATGGTCAGCCAGACCTGCCCGCTGGGCGACGGCCGTGCCGTCTTTCGAGGAGGGCCAGCCCCCGCCCGCCGGGCGGTAAGGGGGGCCGCCGCCCTGCCGTAACCCCCCGTACCTTGCCCTGAGTCCCCGGCCTGCCCCATCGTGAGGGATGACGCCGTGGGAGGCACGATGAGGGACCTGTGTTTCATGACCGCCCGGGAACTCCGGGCGGCGCTGGACCGGCGGCAAGTGTCGGCGCGCGAGGTGGTGCAGGCGCACCTGGACCAGATCGAGCGGGAAAACCCGGGCGTCAACGCGGTGGTCACCGTGACCGCGGAAAGCGCCCTGGACAGCGCGGCGGCGGCCGACGGGCGCGCGGCCTCGGGCGCGGACCTGCCCGTGCTGCACGGACTGCCCGTGGCGCACAAGGACGTCCACGAAACGGCGGGGATCCGCACGACGTACGGCTCGCCGCTGCGGGCCAGCTACGTCCCCACCGAAGACGAGCTGGTCATCGAGCGGATGCGCGCCGCCGGGGTGATCACGATCGGCAAGACCAACGTGCCGGAGTTCGGCGCAGGATCGCACACCTTCAACCGGGTCTTCGGCGTCACCCGGAACCCGTACGACCATGGAAGGTCCGCGGGCGGGAGCAGTGGGGGCGCGGCCGCCGCGCTGGCCTGCGGGATGCATCCGCTGGCCGACGGCAGCGACATGGGCGGATCGCTGCGCAACCCGGCGTCGTTCTGCAACGTGGTGGGGTTCCGGCCGTCGCCGGGCCGCGTGCCGGGCTGGCCCGCGCTGCTCGGCTGGACCACGCTGAACGTCAGCGGGCCCATGGCCCGGACCGTCGCCGACGCGGCCCTCCTGCTGTCCGTCCTGGCCGGGCCCGATCCGCGGTCGCCCATCGCGCTGGCGGAGCCCGGGGCGGGTTTCGCCGGGCCGCTGGACGCGGACCTGTACGGGCTGCGGGTCGCGTGGTCCCCGGATCTGGGCGGCGCGGTCCCGATCGAGCCGGAGGTCGCCGCGGTGGTCCACGACGCCGCGCAGGTGCTCGCCGCGCTGGGCGCGCAGGTGACCGAGCGCAGCCCGGATTTCGCCGGCGCCGACGAGGCGTTCCGTACCCTGCGGGCCTGGCAGTTCGAGGTCATGTTCGGCATGATGCTGGACCGGGCGCCCGAGGAGCTCAAGCCGAGCCTGCGGGAGAACATCGAGCAGGGGCGCAAGCTGAGCGGCGCCGACCTTGGCCGGGCCGAGGTGCTGCACACGGCGCTCTTCCATCGCGTCCGCGAGTTCTTCACGACCTGCGACATCCTGCTGCTGCCGGTGAGCCAGGTGCTGCCGTTCCGCGTCGACCTGGAGTACCCGGCCGAGATCGCCGGGGTGACCATGATGGACTACCTGGCCTGGATGAAATCCGCCTACCTGGTCTCGGCCACCGGCTGCCCCGCGCTGTCCGTGCCCGCCGGGTTCAGCGCGAGCGGACTGCCGATTGGCGTGCAGTTCGTCGGGCCGCACCGGGCCGACTTCGCGGTCCTGCAGGCCGGCCACGCGTTCGAGAAGGCGACCCAGTTCGCCCGCCGCAGGCCGCCCGGCCTGTGACCGGGCCGTGCCGGGCCCTCACCCGCCACTGGTCACAATGTGACTACAAGCTCCTGTTTCTTGCCCGGCGCAATCAGCGCTGGCTATTGTCGGGAAGGTGGCCGATTACCAGTCAAAACGAGGAGCGCGTATCGCCGCGCTCGCAGGTATAGCGTGTTTCGGGCTCGTCGCGGCGGGCTGTAGCAGTTCCTCTTCGTCGCCGTCGTCGGGAGGGAGTTCCGCGAGCGCGTCCGCGTCGGCGAAGCCGACCGGTACGGCTAACGTCGCCTACGCATCGTCGCTGCAGTTCCTCAACGAGAAGGTCGTCAAGCCCGCGTTCACCAGCGCCGAGGGCTATACGTTCTCCGGCCGCGGCGCCGCCTCCGGCGACCTGGAGGCGGACATCGCCGGCGGCGAGATCAGCCCGAACGTCTTCGAGAGCGTCGGCGGGGACAACATCACGCCGCTCGAGCCCAAGTACACCAAGTGGTACGTGCAGTACGCGGGTACGTCGATCGTGGTCGCCTACAACCCGAAGAGCAAGTACGCCAGCCAGTTCAAGGCCATCGCGGACGGCAGCAAGCCCCTCTGCAGCCTGTTCAGCAGCGTGCTGCAGACGCCCGGGCTGAAGCTCGGCCGTACCGACCCGAACGTCGACCCGCAGGGCCGGGACTTCATCTACATGCTGGAGCTGGCCCAGTCCTCCTGCAACCTGCCCTCGGGCACGGTGGCCAAGATCCTGGGCACCTCCGACTTCGGCACCGCCTCCTCCTCGCAGATCTACGCCGAGTCCTCGCTGGACTCGACGCTGGAGGCCGGCCAGCTCGACGCGTCCAGCGCGTTCATCACCCAGGCGGTCGAGCTGAAGCTGCCCTACATCAAGCTCCCCGACGCCATCAGCCTGGCCAGCGCCGCCGACGCCGCCGCGTACAAGAAGGCCACCGTCACGCTCAAGAGCGGGACGGTCAAGTCGGGCAGCCCGCAGGTCATCGACATCACCACGATCGGCACGCCGACGGCGGCCGGGACCGCGTTCATCAAGTACACGCTGTCCAGCGCGGGCCTCGCGCAGTATAAGCAGGGTGGCTTCACGCTGATCACGCCCACGGTGTTCGGCGACAGCAGCGCTGTCCCGGCCGCGATCAAGAGTGAGCTCGGCGGCTAGCCCCGCGGTCGCCGCGGGCGGGACGGTCCCGGGAGACGGATCTCCCGGGCCGTCCGGTCCGCTATCCCGTCCCGGCCCGCAGCGGGTCCGTTCGGTATCGGGGGCGGTATCGGTCATCGGCGCGGCGGTCATCTGGATCGCGCTGCTCGGCCCGGTGATCGCCCTGCTCACCCACCTTTCGTGGAACGCCATCCGCAGTTCGCTGACCGCGCCGGGCGCGCTGGACCCGCTCGTGGTCTCGGTCGAGTCCGGGGCCGTGACGCTCGCGGTCCTCTTCGGTCTGGGCACGCCGCTGGCCTGGATGATGGCACGCGGCCGGCTTCCTTTCCCGCGGGTCTGGGAGGCCGGCGTGCTGTGCAGCCTGCTGCTGCCGCCGCTGGTCATCGGCCTGCTGCTGATCTTCATGGTCGGCCCGTACACGCCGATCGGTGAACTGCTCGGCCACCTGAACCTGTCCGCGAGCAATACGTTCCTCGCCTTGTGCATCGCCGAGGTGTACGAGTCCGCTCCGTACTACGTGCTCAGCGCGCAGGCGGCGTTCAGCGGCGTGGACCCGCGGCTGGAACAGCAGGCTCAGCTGCTGGGGGACCGGCCGCTGCGGGCCTTCCGCCGGGTCACCCTGCCGCTGGCCACGCCGGGCCTGGCCATGGGCCTGTCCGTGGCGTGGGCGCGGGCGATGGGCGCGTTCGGGGCCGTGATCATCATCGCCTACCATCCGTTCGGCATACCGTTGCAGATCTATACGACGCTACAGGAGACCGGGCTCGCCTCGGCGCTGCCGTTTGCCCTGGTCCTGCTGGTGGTCGCGCTGCCGCTGCCGCTGGCTGCCTACGTCTGGAGCGCCCGTGCTGGACGCCGACTTCGAGGTTGACCGCCGCGACTTCACCGTGCGCGCCGCCGTCTGTGTCCCGCCCGGCGAGCGGCTGGCCCTGTTCGGCCCGTCCGGCGCGGGCAAGACGACGCTGCTGGAGGCCATCGCCGGCCTGGTCACGCCGCGCCGGGGCCGCATCGTGCTCGGCGGCCGCGTGCTGACCTCGACGGAGCTGCGCCAGGCCGTGCCGCCCTGGCAGCGCCGGGTCGGCCTGCTGCGCCAGAACCCCGGCCTGTTCCCGCACCTGTCCGTGCGCGCCAACCTGTCCTACGGCCGCCCGGCGACCGAGCCGGAGCTAACCGAGCTGGCCGAACTGCTCGGCGTCGGCGACCTGCTGACCGTCATGCCGGCCCGGCTGTCCGGCGGTCAGGCCCACCGGGTGGCGCTCGGCCGCCTGCTGCTCGCGCACTGCGACGCGCTGCTGCTGGACGAGCCGTTCACCGGCCTGGACGCGAGCCTGCGCCGGGCCCTCACCAACCTTGTGGTCTCGCTGGTGGTCGCGCGCGATGTGCCCGCCGTCCTGGTCACGCACGAGCTCGCCGACGCGCAGGCCTTCGCCGACCGGCTCGCCATCCTGGATCGGGGCCAGATGCTGCAGGTCGGCCCGCCCGGCGAGGTGGTGCTGCGCCCGGCGTCGCAGCGGGTCGCCGAGCTGGTCGGCTACCTTGGCTTCGTGCCGGTCCAGTGCGTGTCTCCGGGGGCCGGGCCGACGGGCCCGGTCTCCGGAGACACTGTCCCCGGAGACACGGCCGGGGCGGTCACGGCCGGGATTCATCCGGAACGGACCCTGGCGGGAGCCCATCCCGGGCGCGGGCTGGTCCTGACCGGAGCCGTGACGGCGTCCCGCCCCGCCGGGGCCGGATGGGAGGCGGACGTGCGCGTGGCCGAGACGGTGATCACCTGCCGCCTGCCGGACCAG
Source organism: Actinomycetota bacterium (assembly GCA_003164955.1). Classification (GTDB taxonomy): domain Bacteria; phylum Actinomycetota; class Actinomycetes; order Streptosporangiales; family Streptosporangiaceae; genus Bog-532. The sequence continues at coordinate 23,033 of PLRW01000149.1, read as the reverse complement.
CCGCCGGCCGGCGGAGAGTTCGTCGTGACCGTGCTCGACCCGCCCTACTTCGGCCCGGACGGGGCGGCACTGCCCGCCGAGCCGTGCCGCCCGGAGCAGGTGCGCCAGTAATGGGCGGCCCGGCCAGCCACAAACTTCACGCTGCCGATCCCGCCGACCCGGCCCGCGCCCACGGCGAACCGAACGGGATGCGGCTCCGGCTCGCCCGGCAGGCCCGGGGATTCTCACAGCAGCAACTGGCCGGGATGGCCGGGGTGTCCCGGCAGGCGGTCTCGGCGGTCGAGTCCGGGCTGTCGGACCCGTCGCTGCGGGTGGCGCTGGCCCTGGCCCGCGCGCTGGGCTTGACCGTGGAGGAGATGTTCGGGCCGCGCGCGCCCGCGCCGCAGATCGACGCGCAGCCGCTGTCGCCACTCGGGGACGGCGGGGGCCGGGTCACGCTGGCCTCGATCGGCGACACGTTCGTCGCGTTGCCGCTGTCCGGCGCCGCGGTGAGCAAGGCCGGTTTCGTCCCGGCCGACGGCCTTGCCGTCCCGGCTGTCCCGGCTGGCTCTGCTGGTCCCGCTGGTTCGGGCGGGCCGGGGCATTCCATTCGCCCGCTCAGCCCGCCGCGCCCGACGCTGGTCGTGGCCGGCTGTGATCCGGCCATCCCGCTGCTGGAGGCCCCGCTCGGGCTGCTCGACCCGCCGGTGTCCTTCGCCTGGTGGCAGTGCGCCAGCAGTGAGGCGCTCGACCTGGCCGCCCGGGGCCTGGTGCACGCGGCCGGGGCCCACCTGCGCGGTCAGGAAGGCGACTACAACGTCGGATCAGCCCGGAGCACGCTGCGGCGGGGCGCCCAGATCATGGGGTTCTGCTCGTGGCGCGAGGGCCTCGTGCTGCGGCCCGGCCTGCCCGTGGCCAGCGTGGCCGACGTGGTCCGCGCCCGGCTGCGGCTGGTCAACCGGGAGCCCGGCTCGGAGGCGCGACTGCTGCTCGACCGGGAACTGGCCGCGCTCGGAGCCGACCCCGGCACGCTGCCCGGGTACCAGAGCCAGGCCACGGGCCACCTGCACGTCGCGTCGGCCATCGCCGCCGGGCTCGCCGACGTGGGCGTGGCCAGTGAGCCGGCCGCGCTCGCCTACGGCCTGGACTTCGTCCCGCTCGCCGCCGAACGGTTCGACCTGGTCATCCCGGCCGACCGGACGGGTTCGCGGGAAGCCCAGGCCCTGCTCAAGGTGCTGTCCTCGCGCTGGCTGCTCGATCAGCTAACCAGCCTGCCCGGCTACGACCCGGCCCGCTGCGGCGAGCTCATCGCCACCCTGCCGCCGTNNGCGCCGTAGCGCCGGGCGAACTGGCCCAGGATGGCGGACGGGTGGGTGACGTCGGTGCGCCGGGCGCGCGCCTTGAGGTCGTCGGCCTCGTGCGGCTCGAAGTACCCGGCGTGCTTGTAGACGTCGATCCGGGTGCAGAGTCCGTCCACGTCCAGTTCCGGGTGGAACTGCGTCGCGTAGACGTTCGCGCCGACCCGGAACGCCTGCACCGGGCAGGTCGCGGAGCTGGCCAGCAGCGTGGCGTGCGCCGGCAGCTCGCTGATCGCCTCCTTGTGCCCGGTGAAGGCGCCGAACGAAGCCGGCAGCTCCCGCAGCAGCGGATCCCGGCGGCCGTCCGGGGTGAGCGTGACCTCGACGTGCCCGACCGGCTCGGCGTACTGCCCGTCGACCTGGGCGCCCTGGTGGCTGCCCAGCGCGCCGATGCCGTAGCACGCCCCGAGGAACGGGAAGTCCGCGGCGATCACGCGGTCGAGCAGCCCGCTCAGGTCGGCCTCGACGCGCCGCTGTACGGCTGACTTCCGGTCGGCCGGCTCGGTGTAGTTGAACGGGCCGCCGCCGAGCAGGATTCCCGACCAGTCCTGCAGGTCGACCGTTCCCAGCGACCGCCGGTCCAGCCGCACCCGGCGCAGCTCGTCGTCCGTGCGGCCCAGAAAGCGCAGGAACGCCTCGTACTCGTTGTCCGCGGCGGGGTCGTCAGCGCGGATGCTGAGCAGCAGGAACGGTTTCACCGTCTCAGCCTAGTGAGGCGTCGTGGCCCCCGCAGCCAGCCGGGCACCCCGCTGCCCGCCGGGGCGGCCGGATACGTGCCGCTGGATCAGGGCGCGGGCGGTGTGACATCGTGGCTGGCATGCTGTTCCCCGCATCCCTGGTTGGCAGTTACCCCCAGCCCGACTGGCTGATCGACCGCGACCGCCTGGGCCACCGGCTACCGCCCCGGGTGCGGGCCCGGGAGCTATGGCGGGTGGATCCTGCCTACCTGGAGCAGGCCCAGCGGGACGCCACCCTGCTGGCCATCCGGGCCCAGGAAGAGGCGGGACTGGACATCCTGACCGACGGTGAGATGTGCCGGGAGAGCTACTCCAACCGGTTCGCCACTGCGCTCGACGGCGTGGACATCGACAACCCGGGCACGCTGCTGGGCCGCAGCGGACAGCCGAATCCGGTCCCCCGGATCACCGGCCCGATCCGGCGGCGGCATCCCGTGGAGACGGCGGACATGGCGTTCCTGCGGGCCAGCACCCGGCGGACCGTCAAGATGACCGTGCCCGGGCCTTTCACCATGGCCCAGCAGGCGCAGAACGACTACTACGCCAGCCCCGAAGACCTGGCGTTCGGCTATGCCGAGGCCGTGAACGCCGAAATCGCGGACCTGTTCGCGGCGGGTGCTGACATCGTCCAGCTGGATGAGCCCTACCTGCAGGCGCAGCCGGAGGAAGCGCGCCGGTACGGCGTCAAGGTGATCAACCGGGCCCTCGACGGGATCACCGGCACGACCGCGGTCCATCTGTGCTTCGGGTACGCCGCGATGGTCCGCGACCGCCCGCCCGGCTATTCGTTCCTGCCTGAGCTGGCGGCGTGCGACTGCGACCAGATCTCGGTCGAGACCGCCCAGCCCCGCCTGGACTGTCAGGTCCTGTCGCACCTGGACGGCAAGACGATCATCCTCGGCGTGCTGAACCTCGGCGACGAGACGGTCGAGACCCCCGATGAGGTCATCGGCCGGGTCCACCGGGCCCTGGAGTACGTGCCCGCCGAGCGCCTCGTGCTGGCCCCGGACTGCGGGATGAAGTACCTGCCCCGGGAGGCGGCGTTCGGCAAGCTGTCCGCCATGACCGCCGCCGCGGGCCGCCTGCGCGCCGAGGCCCGATAACCGGCTAAGCCGTTACAAATCTCTACCCACGCACAGCTCAAAACCCTCACCAGCAGCACCCCCCGCACCGACGACACCGGCCTGCTCGACGAATTACCCGAACTCCCCGGCCGCCTGGACCAGCTACCCAAACGGATCCAGGCCCAGTTTTTCGCCGCCTTCGACAGCCAGGTCCCTGCTGCAGCAGGCCGGCATCGGCCTGCTCCGGTACGGCGGCGGCTCCTGGGCCGACTACTACGACTGGCAGACCAACTCAGACATCCAGAACTGCCTGCCCAGCGACACCACCGCGTCGTTCGTGGTGACCAGCACCGGCTGTGCGGCCTCCGACGCGCTCAGCTTCGGCCAGTTCTCCGCCGAGGCCAAGGCGATCGGCGCCCAGAGCTTCGTGACCGTGAACTACGGCTCCGGTACCCCCGCCGAGGCGGCCGCCTGGGTGAGCGACGCGAAGACGGTCCCCGGCCACAGCGTGGCGCTGTGGGAGGTCGGCAACGAGAACTACGGCTGCTGGGAGGTGAACAACCCGCTGGCCGGGCCGCCCGAGAACTACCCGGGCTACACGCCCAACACCTATAGCACTGTCAACGGTGTGTACGAGAACCCCCCGTGCCCCCAGACGACGCAGGGCGACGCGGCCGGAACGCAGACGCTGGCCACGTCCTACGCGGTCAACGCCCAGCCGTTCCTGCGGGCCATGAAGGACGCCGCGCCGTCCGCCCAGATCGGCGTGCCGTGGGCGTTCGGCGGCGCCGTCACCGGTGCGGCGGTGCCCGACAACGCCGAGTGGAACGACACGGTGCTCGGCCGCGACGGCGCAGACGGCGAGCCTCCCCGCTGGCCTTCGCGGCCCGCTGCACACCTGGACGTACAGCGCGGGTGACCAGAACGCCACCAGCTCCCGCATCGTCCAGGGCACAGCCGATGCCGCCTCGTTCGGCCACGGCATCAGCCTGCCGCCGGAGTCGATGGTGATCCTCGAAACGGGCCCTTAGGCCAACCCACCGCGCCCAAGGCGATGAACGACTGGGCGGTCGCCCCGGCCAGCAGGTCGACGGCGGCCGCCCGCCGCGCCGGTGCCGTCAGGAGACGGCGTGCCGGCGCAGCCACGTGCCCGGCTGGCCGGATTCCGCCGTGATCGCGTTCCACGTCCAGCCTTCGGCGCGGCGCTGGCGGATGTACCCGGCCACGGTGGCATGCCCCAGGGCGGCCGCCACGCTGTCGGCCCGTTGGCGGGCCGCGTGCCGCTTGGCGGCATGGGCGACGATCGTGAGGCCGTGGCGGCGCAGGGCGGACTCGACCCGGTGCGGGGAGAAACCGGTCTCGGACGCGATCGCGTTGACGGTGAGGTGCTGGACGTGGTGCCGGTCCCGCAGGTAGCTGGGCACGTCGGCGAACCCTAGGCGGCGCACGGCGGCCAGCCACGGGCCGTCGGGCCGGCTGGCGCCGCGCTGCCGGGCGAGACCGGCCACCGCGGGGGCAAGCTGGCCGAGGTGCCGGGACATCCAGTCCTTGTGCAGCCCGGCGGCACGGCTGATCGCCGCCAGGCTCTCACCCGCCGCCAAGCGGGCCAGGACGAACGCCTGGATGTCCGGGTAGCCGTGACGGCGGGCCACGTCGGCGGCGACCGTGGCGACGTGTGCGCTGGCGCGCTCCCGGTTCGCCCGGGCGGAACGGTCCCGGGAAGCGGCCGTCACGGAGGCCTGAGCCGCCTTGCGGCGGCGCTGTTCCGGGAAGGGACGGCCGCGCGCCGCGGCCGCGGCCGCCTGGGCCAGTTCGCCCCGGCGGGCCCGCTCCCGTCCGGCCGCACTGCCGGCCCGGATCGCAGGGTCGAAGACCAGCCGGGCCGTCAGGGAGGTGGCCCGCAGCTTCCGGGTCTCCTGCCCTTCCAGGGGCTGGCTCCGTTCCAGCCCGAACGCCTCGCAGTACCGGTCCTTCGTCCATCCGTGCGAGGCCAGATGCGCCGCCACCGACCGGAAGGCCCGCCCGCACAGATGGCAGGTCACCCGCGTGCCTTCGGCCACCACCTCGCCGACCGGTACGTAAAAGGGGGTGCCATCGTCCAGAACGCCCGCCACCGACCGGACGCCCGCCACCGGCCGGGATCTGCCCGCCGGGGCCGGCGCGGCCGCTACCTCGGCAGTCATCCGGCCTCCCACGGGTTCCCGGCGGTGCTAGTAACAGGCGCCGCTAGTAACAGGCGGTGCTACTAACAGGCGGTGCCAGTAACGCTAGTAACAATGAGACTAGTAGGAAGACGGCCGGCTCGTCACCACCGGCCGCGGAAGCCGCAGAACTTGTCGCTGCCCTGCTCGCCCTGTCCGCCCTGCTCGCCCTGCTCGCCGTGCCGCAGTAGACGGCGTGCCGTCGTAGCCTTGGGTGCATGCCGTCGCCGTCCGCCGAGCCCGCGCTCTCGCTCTCGCTCTCCGAATGGCTGGTGCTGTGCCTGGTCGCCGAGGCGCCCCGGCATGGGTTCGCCATCGCCCGGCTACTCGGCCCGGACGGCAGCCTGGGTCAGGTCTGGCGGGTGCCCAAACCGGTGGTCTACCGCGCCTTGCAGCGTCTGGAACAGCTTGGCCTGGTGCGGACGACCGGCATGGAGGTCTCCAGCGAGGGACCGGTCCGGTCGCTGGTGGACGTGACCCCGGACGGCCGCGCGGCCGCCTCGGGCTGGCTGGCCAGACCGGCCGGCCACAATCGAGACGTGCGCTCCGAACTACTGGCCAAGCTGGCGCTGCTCGACCGCTCGGGTGCCGACCCTCGCCCGCTGCTGGACGCTCAGCGCGAGCAACTCCGGCCGGTAGCCGCCGCGCTCCAGGAACGCCTGGCCGCCGCGGCCGGATTCGATTGCACGATCGCCGCATGGCGCTGGGAGACGCTGTCGGCCACGCTCCGTTTCCTGGACGTCCTGAGCAGCCAGCCGGTCGCCTAGTCCCGCCCTGTCCGACGCGCCCGCCCGCTCTCTCCCGGGCCGGCCCTGCCGTTCGGCGGCTACAAGCAGTCCGGCTGGGGCCGCGAGATGGGCCACGAAGTCCTCGAGTCCTGCACCGAAGTAAAGGCCGTCACCACCCAGCTCTGAGCCAGCTCTGGGCATCCGCCCCGCCCTGCTGGGCCGGGCTCGTTGATCACCGGGTGGCTTCTCCGTACTTTCCGCGGAGAAGCCACCCGGTCACGCGTGCAGCGTTCCGCCGATGACCAGCCCCTCGCTTCCCGGGCGGCAATGATTGCACTCCTCTCCCGGATGCGCAACAGAAGGTTGCACATCGAGGCCCGGCCGCTGGGTGGATCAAGTGCAACCAATGGTTGCATTTCTGTCCCTGACGTGCACCGTGGGTTGCAGTTCGAGAGCGAGAGTGAGTGATGACCGGCATGCGGCACCAAGTGGCGGCACCCGCGACCGGCGATGGCCGCCGGCGCGCTCAGCGAGGGATCGGATACTGATGGCAGACCTGGTGATTGAGCGGGAGGTTCTGATCGAGGCGCCGGTGGAGGTGGTGTGGCGCACCATCACCGAGCCTGATCAGATGAGCCAGTGGTTCGCCGACCGGGTGGACCTGGTCGTCGAACCGGGCGCCCATGGCTTTATGGGGTTCGGGGACCAGGGCGGCCCCGTGGTCGTGGAGACCGTTGATCCGCCGGTTCGCTTCTCGTTCCGCTGGAACCATCCCCGCGGGGAAGAGCCGGTGGCCGGCAACTCGATGCTCGTCGAGTTCACGCTGACACCCGAGGGCGCCGGGCGGACCCGGCTCCGGGTGTCCGAGAGCGGCCACGAGCTGCGCGCCTGGCCCGACGCGGAAAAGCAGCGCTATGCCGGCGAGCACCAGGCCGGGTGGGCCGAGTACCTGGACCGCCTCGCCAGCGTGCTCGCAAAGCCGTCGAGATGACGGCCCAGGCCGATGACGAGCTGTGGTCGGCCATCGCTGACCCGTCTCGCCGCCGGGTCCTCGACCTTCTGGTCAGCAACGATGACGTCAGTGCCAGCTGGCTGGCCGGGCGGGTGCCGTTCTCCCGCCAGGCGGTCTCCAAGCATCTGGCCGTGCTCGAGCAGGCCGGGCTGGTCAGCCGGCGCAAGCAGGGCCGGGAGGTTCTCTACCAGGTCGAAGCCGGCCGCCTCGACCAGGCCACCCGGGCCATGGCTGACCTCGCCGCGCAATGGGACCGGCGGCTCGGCGCGATCAAACGGCTCGCCGAAGCAGCGCACGCACAGGCAACGAAAAGCGAAGGCTCTCACACTTCCGCCCAAGGAGACCGTCATGACGGATGAATCGGCAAACCCCGGCGGGCCGGCGGGCGGCGCCACCAGCGCACCGGGCCTGCCCGCGCCAGGGATGCCTGAGGTGGCCGACCGGGCCACCTTCCAGGCCGAACTGGGCAGGCTGCGGGCCCGGGAGAAGGCGCACACCCGGGAAGGCGACGCGATCGCCGCGGCCCGGCGGCGCCTGCCCATGACCGAGGTCGACGCCGGCCTCACGCTGACCGGGCCCCGCGGGCCGCTCACCCTGCTGGAGGCGTTCGAAGGGCGCCGGCAGCTCATCGCCTACTACTTCATGTGGTGGGACGGCCATCCCGCGGCCGAGCAGTGCGAAGGCTGCACCTGGGCGACCACCCAGGTCAAGGAGCTGTTCTACCTGCATTCCCGGGACATCAGCTACGCGGTCTTCTGCCAGGGCCCCTACGGCGAAAGCGCCCGCTACCGGGACTTCATGGGCTGGGACATGCCCTGGTACTCCGCCCAGGACTCCATCGACCACCTCCTCACCGGGCGCCAGATCGGCCTGTTTCACCTGGTGTGCTACGTCCGGGACGGCGACCGCGTCTTCGAAACCTACTGGACGACCCGCCGCGGCGCGGAGGCCATGGACTACAGCTACGCGCTCATGGACCTCACCGTGTACGGACGCCAGGAGACCTGGGAGGACTCGCCTCCCGGCTGGCCGCAACAATGCTCCAACACGCGGACCGGCGGCGGCTCGCCCGCCTGGCCACCCGTGCCCGTGTGGCCGGGCGGCCGCCCCATCGCCCAGTGGCCGCGACTCGAAGCCGGACGCTCCGACGACCTCACCGCCGGGCGCTGAACCCGCCGGGACTGACCGGCGACGATGGCCGCCGGTTGGCCGCGCTTGGGCAGTCCGCGCCGATAAACCGGGAGAGCCCCTCAGCGGGGGAGGGAGAGCCCCTCGGTAGGGGAGAGCCCGCCGTCGGGGGACCCCGCGGATGCCGCGGCGGACAATCCGTTGCGGACCAGGGACTGCGCGGTACGCACGATGGTGTCCAGGGAGCCGCGGCGCGGGTTCCACCATTCGGCGGCCCAGTTGAGCGCGCCGAGGACGAGCATCCGCGCGACCATCGGGTCCAGGTCGGGGCGCAGCAGGCCCGTCTGCGCGGCCTCGCGCAGCAACTGGCGCCAGATCTCGCCGTACTTGGCGGCCTCGGTCGAGTAACGGATGCGGATGTAGTCCGGGACCTGTCCCGCGTTGCGGATAGCTGCCGTCGTGTAGCCGGAAACCTCCAGCTCATATCGCAGGTGTTCCGCGACCGCGGCGTCGATCCGCTCCAGGGGGCCGGTGCCGGCGGGCAGCGCCGCGAGGACCTGGCCGACGTGCTCGCGCATCCGGGCGATCCCCGTCCACATGACCTCTTCGACCAGCGCTTCCCGGGACGGGAAGTAGTAATAGATCGCGGGCGCCTGGACCTCGGCCTGGTCGGCGACGTCCGACAGCCGGGTGCCCGCGTAACCTTTCCGGCTGAGTACGTGGGCGGCGGCGTTCAGGATCCGCTCCCTGGTCCGCGCGGACTTCGACTCCCCGCCCTCCGTCACGGCCGGGCCGGCGGATTCTCTAGGCACGGATCAGATCATATGTGCCGAACGGCCCCCGCCTGGGCTATGCCGGGCGCCGGCGCCGCTCCGCCCAGGGAGCTGACCGGCGCTGTCGGGTCCGATTCAGGGTGACGACGGCGAGCGCGCTGGCTTGCGCTTCGCCAAGTGGATCCAGACACGGGGATCCCGGCGACGGCTCGCACCTGGCGGCGGCAAGCGATGCGGCCCGGCCGAACCGCGAAGTTCCGGCTCAGGCCTCAAGACGGAAACCTCGCCGAGGGGGACGCCCCTCGCCTGCCCAGACGGCGTCTGTTACGGGGGGTGCACACCCCGCCGAGCGGGCGGCCCAGACATTCGACACACAGCGCCGTGCGGCAATTCGCTCTCGGCCCGCCGCTAGGCCAGGACCGCGACGAACCGCCAGTCCAGGACCTGCCCGGACCCCGAATAGACGCGCGAACGCAGCCCGGCCACGCCGCCCGCCGCGAGCGGCTGAGCCGACTCGACCTCGATGCTGCTGCGCAGGGTGTCACCCTCGTGCACCGGAGCGAGATGGTCGCAACTGTGCCAGCCGGCCACCGTGACCAGGCCCGGTAGCGCGCGGGCCGCCTGGCTGAGCGCGATCCCGATGGTGTGGCCGCCGTAGACCAGGCGGGTGCCGCCGGCCGCCTGCTCGTCATGGTGGACGCGGGCGATGTTGAGCGTGAGGCGGGCCAGTTCGGGGGCGCCGGAGACCACGCCCCCGCCGTCGATTTCGATGACGTCGCCGGGCACGAGATCGCCGTACCGCGGCCAGAACCCGTAGGCGGCGAAGCGGTCCAGCCGCCAGCCGTCCAGCAGCGCGGCCGGGGCGGCCGGCTGGGCGGACGCGCCGATCGCGTCCAGGTCGTCCGCGTGACCCGTCGTCCCGGCCGGGTCGCGGAGCGGGAGCATCGCGCAGCGCCAGAAGTCGAGCACGGGCCGGTCGTGCTGGTCAACGGTGGTGATCCGGAGCGCGGCCAGTCCCGTGGCCCCGCGGCCCACCCGCGGCCGGTTCTGCCGCAGTCCCTCGGCCCGGGTCACCGTCCGGAGCGTGTCGCCGATCACGGGGAGCCGGCGGAACCACAGGCCGCGGTAAAACAGGTTGGCCTTGACGTGCTGGGTGGCCACGGTGGACTGGCCGATGGCCACGTCCCAGACCAGCGCCGGGTTCGCCGGACGGCCCGGGCCCGGTGAGCCGAGGACCACATCGGCCAGGGCGGCGTCCAGGCTCAGCGCCAGCCGGTCGCCCACGATGGCCTGGTGCGCGGCGGCCAGGCCGTCGGTCAGCGTGACCCCGGCCACCGCGGGAAAGGCCTGCCCGGCGGTGAGCTCGTCGAAGTACGGGCCCTCGGCTCTCATGCGCCCGCGGCTCTCAGGAGGCCAGGGCGTTCCGGTGGCCCAGGGCGTTCCGGTGGCCCACAGCGCGGTGGCACAGTCACGGGGCCTCGAAGACGGCCGCGACGCCCTGCCCGCCGCCGACGCACATCGTCTCCAGTGCGTACCGGCCGCCGCGGCGCTTGAGTTCGTGCAGCAGCGTGGTCAGGATGCGGGCGCCGGTCGCCCCGATCGGGTGGCCGAGGGAGATGCCCGAGCCGTTCACGTTCAGCCGGCTGTCGAGCTCGTCGAGCTTGGTGCCCCAGCCCTGCAGGACGCCGAGCACCTGGACGGCGAATGCCTCGTTCAGCTCGATCAGGTCCATGTCGTCGAATCCGAGCCCGAGCCGCCCGAACAGCTTGGCCACGGCCGGTACCGGCCCGAGCCCCATCGTGCCGGGCTCGCACCCGACCGCGGTCCAGCCGACCAGGAACGCCATCGGTTCCAGGCCGAGCTCATCCAGCTTGTCCTCGGCCACGACCAGGCACCCGGCCGCGGCGTCGTTCTGCTGCGCCGAGTTGCCCGCCGTCACGGTGCCGTCCTTCATGATCGGGCGCAGCTTGCCCAGCGTCTCCGGGGTGGAGTCGCCCCGGACGCCCTCGTCCCGGTCGAAGGTCACCGGGTCCCCGCGCCGCTGGGGTACCTCGACCGGCACTACCTCGTCCGCGAACTTCCCGTCCGCCCAGGCGGCCGCGGCGTGCTGCTGGCTGCGCGCGGCGTAGGCGTCCGCCGCCTCCCGGCCGATGCCGGTCTGGCGGGCCACGTTCTCGGCCGTCTCGATCATGCCGCTGATGGGGCCGAACCGCCATTCCGGCTGGGAACGCTCGCGGCCCCGGTCCAGCCGGTCGTACAGCGCCACGTTGCCGGCCCGGCTGCCCCAGCGGGTCGAGGTGGAGTAGTACTCGATGTTGCTCATCGACTCGACCCCGCCGGCCAGCACGGCGCCGGCGGCCCCGGTCTGCACCATCATCGCGGCCGTGGCGATGGCCTGCAGGCCGCCGCCGCAGCGCCGGTCCATCTGCAGCCCGGGCACCGCGATCGGCAGGTCGGCGTGCAGCGCGGCCCACCGCCCGATGCAGGGCGCTTCGGAGTTGGCGTACGACTGCGCGAGGATCACGTCCTCGATCCGCGCCGGGTCAACCCCGGAGCGGGCCACCACCGCGCGGACCATCGTCGCGGCCAGGTCCTCGGCCGGGACCGGGCGCAGCGTCCCGCCGAACCGGCCGACGGCCGTGCGCACCGGCGCGACGATCGCGGCCCTGGGCTCCCGGCCCGCGGGGCTCGCAGCTGCGGGGCTCATGCGAGTGCTCCGTTCATGAGGTTCTCCTCCAGTTCCGCGGCCAGCGCGGCGCGGTGATCCGGGTGGGCGATGGCGAGCATCCGTTCGTACCGAACGGTAACCGGCGCTCCCCGCAGGTCGGCAACCCCGTGCTCGGTGACGATGACGCCGACGTCGCTGCGCGGCGTGCTGACCGGCCCGCTCAGCCGCACGACGATCCGGCTGACGCCTCCCTCTCCGCTGGCCCCTCCGCTGGCCCTTCCGCTGGCCGCGCCCGCGGTGGACGGCAGCGCGATGATGGGCACGCCGCCGGGGGAGCGGGCCGCGCCGCGCAGGAACTCGCTGGCGCCGCCGACCGATCCCACGTAGCGGCCCCGCGCGACCTCGGCGTTGACCTGGCCGGACAGATCGACTTCGAGCGCGGCGTTGATCGCGGTGAGCTGGCGCTGCGCGGCCAGGATGGCCGGGTCGTGGGTGTAGCCCGTGCCGCGCAGCTGGACCGCCGGGTTGCGGTCCGCGAACCGGAACAGCGCGGCCGACCCGCCGAGGAAGCCGCCCACGGCTACGCCCGGATCGACGGTTTTCCGCGCCCCGGTGGCCACGCCGGCCTCGATCAGCCGCATGGCCGCGTCGTTCAGCAGGCCGGAGTGGATGCCCAGATCGCGGTGCCCGCGCAGGGCGTCCAGGCATGCCTCGGGCAGGCCGCCGATGCCGAACTGCAGCGTGGCCCCGTCCTGCACCAGCCCGGCGACCCTCTCGGCCACAGCCGTGACGGCGGCCGACGGCGGCGCCGCGGGAAGCTCGGCCGGCGGCCGGGACGAGCGGACGCACGCGGACCAGTCCGCCGCGGACAGCGTGCGCGCGCCCAGCGTGAACGGGACCTGGTCGTTGACCTCGGCGATCACCACCCGCGCGGTATCCAGGGCAGCGGAGAAGTAGTCGTCGGCCAGGCCGAGGCTGTGCCGTCCCGCCCCGTCGGGCGCGGACACCTGGACGAACACGGCGTCGGCGGCGAGCTGCCCCCCGGCGAGCAGCCCCGGCAGCGCCCCGTAGTGGACCGGGACGATGGCCAGGCGGCCGGCCTCGTGCAGCCGCGCGTTGCCGCCGGTACCGCAGTAGGACTCCAGCGCCAGCCCGCCCGTGTCCGCGCCCGTGTGCCGGCCCGTCCGCTGGCCCGTGTGCTCGGGCCGGATCACGTCCGCGGCCGGGAGCCCGACGAAGCACGTGATGCCGCCCAGCCGGTGCCGTTGCCGCACGAGCAGTTCGGTCAGCGCCTGCGGCTCGGCGCAGCCCTGCCCCCACACCACCCGGTCGCCCGGGCGCAGGTACCGGGACAGGTCCAGGCCCGCGTCCTCAGTCACATTAACCACAGCAGCCTCACTGGCCCCGTTCGCAGAGCTGTGCATGGCGCGTCGTGATGCCCGGAGCCACGGCATCTCCTTAACTCAGCATGTGTGACGACTTTTCCGCAGATACTGCGGAAAAGTCGTCATGGATCGGCTGGTCCGCGCCGGCGCGGGTGCTGGTGTGGTCAGCGGGGCGCACGTTGACGGGTAGCTGGTGCCGGTCATGGTCAGGTCGGCCCGGTCAGGGATGGCTGCGACTGGTGCGCCCCCTGGGACCTCCGATGCTACGTGGACCTCACTGGCCGCCCCGCCAGAGTTTTGAACGGCCGCCCCCGCCAGAGCCTTGAACGGGCGCACCACCACCCGCCCCTGCCGCCGCTGGATTTTCGAATCCAAGCTAAATTACCCTGTACGCAACCTCAGCACCATGCCATGAACCGCCGGACCGTCGCAGCTTCGGAGGCCCCATGTTCCCCGGCACGTTCGCGCGCAGCACCCCGGACAAGCCTGCGGCCGTCATGGTCGGCTCGGGGAAAAATGCGGGCGAGAGCCTGACCTACCGTGAGCTGGAAGAGAACTCGGCCCGGCTGGCCCGCTACCTGTACGGCCGGGGGCTGCGCCCCGGCGACACGCTGGCCATGCTCAGCGACAACCGGCTGCAGGCGTTCGAGGTGTACTGGGCCGCGATGCGCTCCGGGCTCTACCTGACCGCGGTCAACCACAACCTCGCGCCGGACGAGGTGGCCTACATCGTCAACGACTGCGGCGCCCGCACCATCATCGTGGCGCACAGCCAGCGCGACCTGGCCCAGGCCATCGCGGGCGACATCTCGGCGGTGTCCATCCGCCTGGCGTTCGGCGGACCAGCGGAGGGCCCAGCAGAGGGCCCGGCGGAGGGCCGAGTCGACGGGTTCGGCAGCTATGAGGATGCGCTCGCCTCGGTCCCACCCGAACCGCTCCCCGACCAGCCGCGCGGCGCCGACATGCTCTACTCCTCGGGCACCACCGGGCGGCCGAAGGGGATCAAGGTACCGCTCCCGGACCGGCAGGTCGACGAGCCGGGCGACCCCTACGTGATGCTGTTCGTGCCGTACTTCGGCTTCTCGGCGGACAGCGTGTACCTGTCGCCCGCGCCGATCTACCACGCCGCGCCGCTGCGCTTCTCCGCCACTGTCCAGGCGGTCGGCGGGACGGTGGTGATGATGGAGAAGTTCGGCGCCGAGGCCGCGCTGGCCGCGATCGAGCGGTTCCGCATCACGCACCTGCAGGTCGTGCCCACCATGTTCGTGCGCATGCTCAAGCTCGACGGCGACGTGCGGGCGCGTTACGACACCTCCAGCGTCCAGGTCGCGATCCACGCCGCCGCGCCGTGCCCTCCGGACGTCAAGCGCGCCATGATCGACTGGTGGGGCCCGGTGCTGACCGAGTACTACGCCTCCACCGAGGGCAACGGCGGCACGATCGTCACGTCCGAGAGCTGGCTCGCCAAGCCCGGCACGGTCGGCACCCCGTTCATGGGCACCCTGCACATCTGCAGCGAAGCCGGCGACCTGCTCGGGCCGGGCGAGGTCGGCCTCGTCTACTGGGAACGGGACACCGCGCACTTCGAGTATCACAACGACCCGGTGCAGACGGCCGCCGCGCGCCACCCGGCGCACGAGAACTGGTCCACGGTCGGCGACCTCGGCTACGTCGACGAGGACGGCTACCTGTTCCTCACCGACCGCGCGTCCTTCATGATCATCTCGGGCGGGGTCAATATCTACCCCCAGGAGATCGAGAACGCGCTCGCGCTGTACCCCAAGGTCTTCGATGTGGCGGTGATCGGCGTCCCGGACCAGGAAATGGGCCAGCAGACCAAGGCGTTCGTCCAGCTCGCGGAGGGCGTTCCGGCCGATCAGGCGGCTGCGGACGAGCTCGCCGGCTTCCTCCGCACCCGGATCGCCCGATTCAAGGTGCCGCGCCGCTTCAGTTTCGTCGGCAGCTTGCCGCGCACCCCGACCGGCAAGCTCGCCAAGCACCGGCTGGCAGATTTTTCCCTCGACGGACCCGATGCGGTCCCTGAATTCACCGTGCCAAGTGGTGAACAGGCCAGTCGTGACGAGCCCAGTAATTCCGGGCCCAGTCGTGACCAGCAAGGCTCAGTGGGGGCCATCCGCGGCGACGCCGTGGCGGACGATTGACTGGGCCGTCGCCACCACCTCGTCGATGGAGCTGCGCTCGGGCGACCACCATTCGGCGGCCCAGTTCAGGATGCCAATGATCAGCGGCTGCGCGAGTTCCGGGTTGAGGCCGGGACGCAGCTCGGCCGAGGCCACCGCGTCGGTGAACAGCCGGCGCCAGATCGCCGCGTAGGCGCGTTCCTCGACGACCTGCCGGGACCGGATCGCGGGGGGAAGCTGGCTGACGTTGCGGATGACCGCGTGCGCGAAGGCGGATTCCGACGCCAGCTGCCGCAGGTGCGCGTCGATGGCGATGTCCAGCCGGTCCAGGGCCGTCGCGCCCGGCGGCGCGGCGGCCAGCGCGGCCTCCACGTACTCGCGCAGCCGGGCGGTCCCGACCGTCACGACTTCCTCGATGAGCTGCTCACGTGAGGGCCAGTAGTAGTAGATGGCCGGGGCCTGGACCCCCGCCTCCTCGGCGACGTCCACGAGCCGCATGCCGGCGTACCCGAGCCGGCTCAGCGTGGTCGCCGCGGCCAGGAGCAGCCGTTCCCGGGTCCGTTCGGATTTCGTGGGCTCGGTTTTCTTCGGGGCCCCGGTTTCCTTTGCGGCCCCGGTTTCCTTTGCGGGCCCGGTTTCCTTTGCGGGCACTGTCTTCGAGGGCACTGTCTTCGAGGGCACTGACTTCGGCGCCGGCACCGGCGTACCTTACCGGGACGGGCGCCGAGAGCTGCCCGTTCCGCTCTCCAGGCCGCCGCGGCTGATCAGCTGGGAGACGATGACGTTGCGCTGGATCTCGTTGGTACCTTCCCCGACGATCATCAGCGGCGCGTCCCGGAAGTACCGCTCGACGTCGAACTCGGTCGAGTAGCCGTACCCGCCGTGGATGCGGACCGCGGTGAGCGCGATCTGCATGGCGGCCTCCGACGCGAACAGTTTGGCCATGCCGGCCTCCAGGTCACACCGCTCGCCCGCATCGGAACGTTCCGCCGCGTAGCGCACCAGTTGCCGCGCGGCGGTGAGCTGGGTGGCCATGTCGGCCAGGTAGTTGCCGATCGACTGGTGCTTCCAGATCGGCTGGCCGAAGGCCTCGCGTTCCTGCGCGTACCGCAGCGAGTCATCGAACGCGGCGGCGGCAACCCCGAGCGCGCGCGAGGCGACCTGGATCCGCCCGGTCTCCAGGCCCTTCATCATCTGGGCGAAGCCCGCGCCCTCCGCCCCGCCCAGGATCGCGTCCCGCGGCGCGCGGTACCCGGTGAAGATCAGCTCGCACGTTTCCACGCCCTTGTACCCGAGCTTGCCAAGGTCGCGGGACACGGTGAGCCCCTCGCCCGGCTCGGCCAGCAGGATGCTGATGCCCTTGTGCCGGGGCCGCGCGGCGGGATCGGTCTTGCACAGCAGCGCGATCAGCCCGGACCGCCGCGCGTTGGTGATCCACATCTTGGACCCGTTGACCTCGTACTGCTGGCCGTGCCGCCCGTTTTCGCCCAGCACAGCGGTGGTCTGCATCGCCTGCAGGTCCGAGCCGCCGCCGGGCTCGGTGAGGGCCATCGTCGCGCGCAGCTCGCCGGTGGCCATCCGCGGCAGGTACCGCTGCTTCTGCTCCTCGGTGCCGAAGGTGACCAGCAGCTTGGCCACCACCGTATGCCCGCCCATCGCCCCGGCCAGGCTCATCCAGCCGCGGGCCAGCTCCTCGGTGATCATCGCGTAGCACGGCATGGACACCTGGACGTCCCCGTACGGTTCCGGGACGGCCAGGCCGAAGATCCCCAGCTGTTTCATCTGGCCGATCAGCTTTTCGGGGTACTCTCCTGCGTGCTCCAGCTCGCGGGCGACCGGGCGCACCTCACGGTCGACGAACTCCCGCACGGTATCGACAATGTCCTGCTCGTCCTGCGACAGGCCAGTCATCGGGATCGCGGCGTGGATACTCCGGCCTTCAGGCCGGGGAGGGAACCCCGCTTCACCTCCCCGGAAATGTCGGCGGTATTCGATAGTGTGTTCGCATGTCCCGGGGCCCGCGCAGATCTTTTAATCACAATTAAACGTAACACGCGCAGGCCGGCCCGTCCCGTGGCGCGGGGTTACTCCGCGCAGTACATTTCAGGCGTGCCGGAACGGAACCGGGTGACGCCGATGGGCGACATCGTGGCCATCCCGCTGCGCGGCGCCTGGACGGGCAACCGCGGCATCGTGCATGCCGGTCACGAGATCGTCCGCTTCCACGCGAGTGACCTGTGGATCACCTGCGCGCTGGAGTTCCGCGGCCGCTGGCGCGAGCAGTGGCTGCCGCACCGCTGGACACACCTGTACTTCCACGACGAGGCGGTCTCCTTCGCCGCCGGGCACCGTCCCTGTGGCGAATGCCGCCGCGAGAGCTACCGCGCCTACCGGGCGGCCTGGGCCGGCGGCCTCGGTACCGGCCTGCCGTCCGCGGCGTACATGAACCGGCAACTGCACGCGGAACGGATCGTGCGCGGCTCGCACCGGCGTCGTCTGCACGCCGCATCCTGGGCGGACCTTCCCGACGGTGCGTTCGTCCTGCCGGACACTCCGGGTGCGCCGGCCGTCGTCGCCGGCGGCGAGCTGATCACCTGGACGCACAACGGTTATGGAACCCGCCGGCCGCGGCCCCGGCACGGGGAGGCGCGCCTCATCACGCCCCCGTCCACCGTCGCCGCCCTGCGCGCCGGCTACCCAGTCCAGATCGACCCCACTGCCCGATCCCCGGTCAGAGGTCCGTAACCGGCCCAGCGATCCCGGGCCGTAGGCCCGGGTGAGTGGCCGGTGCTATCGGTGGCCACTGGCGCGGGTTACGGCGAGGCGATCGCNNGTACCGCAGCGGGGCGCGAAGCGCATGCGGGGGGCTCCGGGGGGTCGCCCCCCGGGCCAGCACAGCGCATGCGGGGGGAATCGGGGGGTCGCCCCCCGGACTATTCAGCCTCGGTCACCGGCCACCGGTGGGCCTCGAATTCCTCGCCCGGCTGCAGTTCGGGTGCCGGATCAGCGACCGCGGCCGCCACGCATTCCACCAGGGACTGGATCGTCGCGGCGGCGAGCCGGCTCATCACGGCCCGGTCCAGGGCCGCCCCGGCACGGCCAAAGGGCGGCCGGTACGAGCCGTCGAGGCGGATTCGCGTCTGGCCGTCGCCGTCGCCGTCGCCGTCGCCGTCACCGGTCAGGGTCAGGTCCGCATCCAGCACCGGGAACAGTTCACCTGCCGCTCCGGTGGCCTCCCACCGGAGGGGCACCCTGATCTGGTTGGCCCGCTGAATCGGCTCGGCGAACCGCACACGGACCAGCTTCGACAATCCCCGCACCTCGCCGAACGGCCCGACCCGCAGCCCGGCCACCAGCCCATCGGTGTAGGCGGTCTCCGACGCAGCCCGGAGGGCCCCACGGTTAATGAAATGAGTCATCCGCGCGGCCGCAACGTCGAAGCGGGCCGCGACTGTGCACTCATGGGCGGCGAACACCTGATCACCATGCCCGTTCCGGCTCGAAACGCTCAGGGACGAACGTCCCACTTGCTACCGCCCTAAGGCCGTCAGCATCAGAAGCCCCACGTGCGGCCCACCGCACCAGGATCGGCGTACCGGGCCGGGCAAGGCAGGGCTAGGCGACCGGGCGCACCGCTACATCGGTCCCGATGCTCACGAACCCGGCCGCGGCGGCCATGGCCGCCAGATGGCTGTGCCCCAGTTGCTGCTGCGCCTCCGCCAGCGCGGACATAGGGCTTTCCCCGCCGGCCAGGCGCTGGTGGAAGGCGATCATGAGCGGGACCGTTTCGGCGTCGGGGACCGGGACGACCGACGCGATGATGTGCCGGGTTCCCATGGCCAGGAACGTCGCGGACAGGCCCATGATCTCGTCACCGGCCCGGACCGCCGACCGGCCGACGTCGCAGGCGGCCAGGACCACGACCTGCGGCGCCTGGTGGAGCCGTTCGACGTCGTACACGGTGAGCGGGCCGTCGGCGAACGTCAGCGAGGTGAACAGTGGATTGTTCGGGTGAATGCGCCCGTGCGCCGACAGGTGGGCGAGGCTCGCCCCGTCCAGGCCGGAGGAGACGGCGTCGACGGTCGCCGCGCTCCCCGCCAGCGCGGTTACCTGGTGCAGGGCGGAGACGGCCACAGCCTCCGTCTCGGCTCCGGGCAGGCCCGGGCCGGCCGCGACCAGGACGGGTCCGGGCGGGCCGGGGGCCGGCCGGGCGCCGTTCCACAGTGCGGCCGAGGGTGTCACTGTGACCGGCCGCCCGGCGACCGACGGCAGGATCGACCAGGGCAGTGACTGGAGCGCCCCGGTGGGCACCACCACCAGCGGCCGCCCGCCGATCTCGGCGGCCACCGGCTGCAGCAGGAGGGCGTCCAGCCGCCTGGCGGCGTCATCGAGCAGGATGCGGGCCGCGTCCTTGCTGGCGTCGCTGGGCTGGTGCCGGGCCAGCCGGTGCAGCGCGAACCGGGCCCGGTCGATCAGCTCGGCGGCTTGTGCCGCCGGGCCGAGCGAGCAGAGCCGGATCCGGCCGGCCGCCACGGTGACGGCGTGCAAGGTGCCGTCGAGCGATATGAATTCGAGCAGGGCGTCCTCGCGCAGCGACTCACGCAGCGAGGGCACCAGCAGCGAACGTGATGGCGCGGATACCTGGCCCGCGGGCAGGCGGCGGTGATAGTCGCGGATCCGCCGCTCCAGGACTAGCTGACGGCGCGCCAGCGGGGCGGCATTGCCGCCGGAGCCCCGGAGCCGGAAGATCTCGCTCACGGTGGTGCGCAGTTCCGACAGCGCGGCGGCCAGCTCAGGATCGCTTGGTGGGCGGACCGGCCGGAGCATCAGATGGCTGGCCCGGCCCTGTTCGGCCCACTCCAGCACGCGGGCCGGCTGGCTGCTGTCGAAGGCCAGCCGGAGCCCGAACGTGGCCACGTCGCCCCGGTGCCCGGACGCGTGCGCGCGCAGATCCGTGGCCCCCAGGCCGTCCCGGTGCTCGTCCATCACGCGCAGGGTGACGCGGGCCGCCGCCAGCGCGCCGCCGCGGTTACCGCTGGCCCACCGCTGCCACGCCTCGGCGTACCAGGCCTGCGCCCGCTGCAGGGCGGGCCCCCGGCCGCGCTGCCGGGCCGCCTGCTCGAACTGGGTACGGCCCCGGCTGGCCCAGCCGCGCTGAACGGCCAATTGGCCCGCCTGCAGCCGCGCCTGGAGAGCCGACGACGCCCAGCCCGCTGCGGCCAGATCGTCGGCGGCGTGCTCCAGCGACCGGACGCTGACGCTGGATCCGGAGCCAGCGTGCGCATCGGCGGCGAGCCGGGCCCGGAGTACCGTGAAGCGGGCCAGCGCCACCCAGCGCAGACGCCCCTGCTGGCCGAACTCGTGCGCGGCGGCGCGCGCCTGCTCCAGCCCGCGGTCGGCCTGCCCGTCCAGGATGGCCGCCTGCGCCAACAGCAACCGCGCCTCCGGCAGCAGGATATTCCGGCGCTGCTGCTCGAATTCACGGACCGCCTGCTCGGCCGCCTGTATGGCCTCGGGCAGCAGGCGCACCGACAACAGCAGCTCCGAACGGTCCGCCAGCAGTTCGCCCACGGGCGCGCCGTGCGCCCGGAGGCGCTGCTCGGCCAGGTCGAAATAATGCAGCGCGGTCGGCACGTCGCCGCGCAGGCCGCTGATCCAGCCGAGATTCTGCTGCACGAACCCCAGCGACAGGTCCAGCTCGTACTTCCTGCACAGCTCCGCAGCCTCGAACAGATCATTCTCGGCCGCAGTGAACTCCTGCCGGTAGCCGTAGAGCACGGCGCGGCTGAACAGGACCCGCTGCACCCACACGGCGTCGCCGGACCGGCGCAGCACCGACAGCGCGGCGTGGTAGTCGCGAAGCGCTTCGTCGAGCCGGCCGAGGTAGTTGAGGATCGAGCCCCGGTGCGCCCGCGCCCGGGCCCGGGCCACGCCGGTCAGGCTCGACAGCGCCGTGTCGATTTCCCTGAGCGCTTGGCGCCCGCGCCCGCGCACAATTAAGGCGAACGCCATCCTCGTCTGGGCCTCGGCAGCCAGCTCGGCTGATCCGGCCCGGCGGCCCAGCCGGACCGCCGCCCGCAGATGTCCCAGCGCGGCGTCCGGATCTTCGAGCTGCAGGGCCGCTATGCCCAGGACGCGCTCGGCGACTGACAGCGAGGCGAAGTCGTGCTCCTGCTCCGCCCGGCGGATGATCACCTGGGCCTGGGCAGCCGCCTGGGCCGGATGTGCCTCCGCGAGGCGCAGCGCCGCGCGCGCCTCCTCGCCCAGCCCCCCTGCTGCCACAGCCGATTGTAGGCACGGACAAGCCGGCCTTCGTCAAGAAATTTCCCGCCATGCTTGTATCACCGGACGGGTGGCCCCCTCTGTCAAGTAAGGAGTTCTGTCGCTGACCACACCCGCGCGGGAGGAAGCATGGTTGTCAAGCATGGCTGGGTGGAATCGTTCCACGACGACGAGCTGGTCGTCGGCCTGGCCGAGCTCAGTGTCGTGCAGACGGTCCTGGCCGACCTAGGCGTGCGCTGGGGTGACAGCGACATCAGCACGCGGCTGGGCCTGGCCCGTCTCTCCGGTCTGGATGGCGTGACGAGTGCCGCCCGCGGGCTCCTGGACGACTCACGCGTGCGGGAGGCGCTCCGGCGCTTCCAGGAGGAACGCCAGGCGGCTCATCCGGAGGCGCCCCACGTATCGGACCTTGCCCTGCTGATCCAGGGCATCCGGCTGCTATTCGCCAGGGAGTACCCGGGCTGGCAGATCACGATCGGCAAGAACTACCGCCCGTCCATGCTCCAGGGCTACCCGCACATCGGCGGCGAGGGGGAACCGACCCCGGGAAGTAACTCGCTCACCCCGCCCGCCGGTGTCCCCGGATTCGGGCCGCCCGGCCCGCATATGGGCGCGGCCCGCGTGGGCCTGCTCGACACGAGATTGTTCCGGCACGAAAGCCTGGCCAACCGCTATTACGCCCGCGACGGGGACCTGCTCGCCCCGGGAGCGGATAGCTTCACCGAATTTGATGGGCACTGTACGTTCGTCGCCTCCTGCATTCTGCGGCAGGCACCGCACGCCGAGCTTTACCTGCGCCATGTGCTTGACCACGAGGGCAACGGAACGGCCTGGCACGCAGCGGTCGCGATCGCGGAGATGGCCCAGCTGGGACTGGACGTGGTGAACCTGTCGTTCGGGGAATTCATGACCGACGACGACACGGCGCCCGCCGTGCTGGCCGCCGCGATCAGATGTTTCGGGCCCGAGACGGTGGTTGTCGCGGCAGCGGGCAACAATGGCTACGCCGACCAGCACCGTCCCGAAGGAACGCCTCGCGGTGTCACGTCCGCTACGGCGGCCTATCCGGCCGCGCTGCCCGGTGTCGTGGGCGTGGGCGCGATCAATGCGGACGGCAAACTCGCGCCGTTCACCCCGAATCCCGCGCCGTGGATTTCGCTTTATGCCCGTGGCGTCGACCTCACCGAGGCCTACCTGCGCGGGAACGTCGCCATCGTCGTCAGCAGGGATGCGGACGGTAAGGTGACGGAAACCAGAGAGCAACCTTTCCACGGCACCGCTAACTGGGCGGGATGCTCCTTCGCGGCCGGCATCGTGACCGGTGCGATCGCGGCCGGCGCCGTACCAGGACAGCGGTCCGCCCGCGAGGCGCTGAACCTGCTGTTGTCCCCCGAGAGGGGCAAGGGATCCCCGGACATCTTGCCGCATGATGCCGTGCGTTAAATGATGCGGGCATGCCCCGCTCCAGCGGGCTCGCAGAGGACGGCTATGCGTAACGATCCGGCGGTTATCGATCTCGTCGCCCGCGCCCGTGACGGAGACCAGCGCGCCTGGAACGAGATCGTCGACCGGTACGC
>PLRW01000008.1 GCA_003164955.1 Actinomycetota bacterium | reverse complement strand
CAGGGCTACCGGCAGTCCCAGAAGCCCGCTGAGAACGCGGCATGAGGGCCCCGGACGAGGCAGACGTCTACTGCGAGCCGTGTGGCGTCTACCACCAGCCACCTGCGTGTAACGCAGGACTGCACACCAGGAGCGCATTAGACGTGGCCGTGGTTGAGTCGCTGGCTGCGGAGGTGCGCGACCTGGTTACCCGGGTGCGGGTGCTGGAAGACCGTGAGGCGCTGCGTGAGGCGGTGGCCGAAATCATCTGCGGCGGTGTTCCCGCCGTGGGCCGTTCTCGCCATCTGCGTTCTGTTCGTCCCGGCCAGCCTGTTTAAGGCCGGTCAGTAACCCCCGGTCCCTCGCCCCTGGCTGCCCAGCTCACGGGGCGAGGGCCGGTCCATCTCTCCACCTACGGAGGAATCCAGTATGTCTGCTTGCAAGTTCCCTGAGCATCATGGGTCCGGCCGGTCGATCGTGCCCGTGGTCCTGATGGCCGTGGCCGCGTTTGTGGTGTGGCGCTTCCTGCACGCCGCCGAGCTCGTCGCCGTCGCCGTCGCCCTGGTCCTGGTGCTCGTTGTGGCGTGGCGGTGCCGCCGTCACCTCCGAACCGCCGCCGGGCTGGCCGCGCTGCTGGTGTGGTTCGCCCGGCTGGCGTGGGTGTTCCCGCACGTGTCCCCCGCGACGAGGCGGAACTACTGGCACGCGTTCCGGGCCCACGTCTCCTGGAGGTGGCTGTGCCGGAACCTCGGGCTTGGCCGGCCGGACTCTCACGTGGCCGACCGCTCGAAGGATGGCCGCGAAGCCACCCGGCCGCGTCTGCTGCACCCATCGGTGCGGATCTCCCCGGATGACTTCGGCATCGTCGCCACGGTGCGGACGGTTCCCGGCGCCAACCGGAAGGCGTTTGAGGACAGCGCGGAGCACTTCGCGAATGCGTGGGGCGCGGCCCGGGTGTCGGTGTCCCAGCCTGCCCCCGGCCGCCTCGAGGTGCGCGGGATGCGCCACGATCCGCTCCTCGCGCCGCTCGGCCTCGGCGATGGCCCGGCGTCCCCGGACCCGTCCTGTGTGTGGCTCGGCCGGGACGAGCATGGCGAGGACCGCTTCCTCGATCTCCGCAACGTCTCCGGTGTCACGGTCGGCGGCCAGCCCGGCGGCGGTAAGTCGCAGGCCATCACGTCGTGGCTGACACAGCTCGCGCCGTTCCCGGCCGTGCAGATGGTGACCCATGACGGCAAAGGTGCCGGGGAGTTTGCCGACTTCGCGCCCCGGGCCTGGATCACGGGCGGTGAGTCCATGGACGAGCTTCTGTCGACGCTGGAGACGCTCACGGCCCTGATGTACGAGCGGCTCGGGTCGGTACGCGACTACACCGGCGGCGCGAAGAACATCTGGACGGCGGGTGTCACGCCGGAGTGGCCGCTGATCCTGAGCGTGTTCGATGAGGTGCAGACCTGGTTCGACCTGACGGCCGCGAAGGCACGCGGGAAGGACGCGGAGAAGGACTGCGTCGAGGCCATCAGGCTCGCGTCGGAGCTGGTCCGCAAGGGCCGCAGCACCGGGTTCGTGAGCGTGTTCGGGACACAGAAGCCGACCGGCGACTCCTGCCCGACCGCGATCACCTCCAACTGCCCGGTGTGCGTGGCGTTCAGCCTGAAGACGTTGGACGCCGCGAAGGCCACGCTCGGCGCCGACATCGGCAACTATCCGAGTGTCAGCCCGGTGACGCTGAGCCTGCCCGAGCACGCGGGCGTGTGCGTGGTGACGCTGAAGGACGGGATGACGCCGTTCACCAAGCTCCGCTCACCGCTGGTCACCGAGGACCAGGCCGCGAAGGTGGCCACGGAGACGGCGGGGCTGCGCAAGGACCCGTGCACGCTCCTGCCGGTGACGGTCCCAGATACTCCGGCCGCGCTGGTCAATCGTTAGTTGACTCCCATGACGCCCGCCCGGGTCGGATGCCCCCACTGGCCCGGGCGGGCCTTCACCTGTACAGGGCCTATCCCGCGTAAATGGGCAGGGGCCTCCCTGCCGCGAATTCTGCCCAGAGGGTCCGCAGAGGCTCCGGGGTCAAGAGTGGCGCAGCCATCCCGAAGGGACGCGCTAGCGCTCTTGAGGCCGGAGGGGCGGACCCGGACACTCAGCGGGATAGGCCCGGAACCGGTCGGCACCATGGTTCTGTCCGGCCGGGTAATGCCTCTGCCGGCGCGCCTCCGTGATCCGCGTGGCCCGGTTCGCCAAAGTCGGTCGGGACAGCATGAGGGGCCCGAAAGCGCGGGAAACGCCGGGCCCCTCGTGAACGCCCACTCCTGCCAAGGAAAGTTCGCTCGGTGACGAGACTAGATGACCGCGGACGTTCGTGCCAGCACGGCACGCCGGGAACCGTACCGGCCCGGACCACTGTGGCCCGTGGGGCTGGTTTTTCTTTTGAGGGCGCGCGGGCGGAGCCCGCTGGCGCCCTTGCCGCTGCGGGCCAAGGGCTTGTTACATACGCCATAACGGGCCGCGAGGTTGAGACGGTCCCGGATTACGTGCCGTTGGTACGTGATGTCTGGGCGCCGAAGTTCCCCCGGGCGGACCTGGTGGCAGTCGCGGCGGGACAGTTCGTGCCGTTGCCTGCGTGGCTCGGGGAGGAGGGCCCGCGGTTCCGCATCGTGATCTCTCCGGGGGCCATGGCTGTTGGATCCCGGGATCTGGCCAGGGCGGAACGGACCTGGGAGAGTCAGGAGCGGGCCCGGCAAAGCAAAGTCGAAATGATCGCCGCTTATATCCACGAGCACGGCATCCCCCCCCAAACCCCACTCCCCACCAGGGAAATCACTACCTGGTCCCGGAAGTCGAGGGCCAACATGTTCCGTGCGTTCTCCGAGCTGGACTATGCGCCCCTGCTCGGGCAGAGCGGCATTCCGGCCATGGTGACCCTGACGTACCCGGCGGACTGGCTGACGGTGGCCCCGGTCGGCAAGGCGGTGAAGGCGCACTTCAAGGCGTTCCGTAAGCGGTGGGAACGGACCTGGGGTGTCCAGCTCCTCGCGCTGTGGAAGCTGGAATTTCAGGCCCGGGGCGCCCCTCACCTGCATCTGTTCACGGTGGTTCCGGACGGGCGCACCGAGGACGGGAAGCACTTCCGGGAGTGGCTGTCGGCTGCCTGGGCCGCGGTGGTCGCGCACCCGGACCCGGAGGAGTACCGGAAGCATCGGCTGGCCGGGACCGGTGTCGACTACGCCGCTGGCCTGCGCTCATCGGACCCGCGCCGGATAGCGGTCTACTTCTCCAAGCACGCATCGTTTAGCGCGAAGGAATACCAGAACATCGTCCCGGCCGAATGGCGGGAGCCGGGTAAGGGACCTGGCCGGTTCTGGGGTTACTGGGGCCTGGAGCGCTGCACCCGGGCCGTCGAGGTCACGCCGCACGCTGCGACGCTGGCCGCCAGGACGATGCGCCGATGGGCAAGGGCGCAGGGCGTCACCCGGCAGATGAGCGTGCCCCGGTCGGGCCGTCATGAGATCAACCCCGCGTTCGTCCATGGCGATGGTGCCGTGATCGGGCTGTCCGGGCTACAGCTCACCGAGGGGAAGGTCCGGCGCCGGAAGGTTCGCCGCCGCGTTCAGCGCATGTACCGGGGCCGGGGCTGGATCAGCCTCAACGACGGGCCAGAGTTCGCCATGGCCGTGGCCCGGTATCTGTCACAGGTGCCGTAGCTTCTCCTGCATTTTCCCGATGGCGGCATTGGGCGGTACGCCGTCATGCTCGGCCAGCAGGCGGACCGCAAAGTCGCAGGCCAGTAGCAGGGCATCTATCAGGCCATCGGGGCGCGCGTTTTCGCGGATGATCCGCTGGCCGTCCGCATCGTCGGCGAGCCGGGCACCGATGAGCGCCAGGCCGTCCCGCAGGTCGTCGCGGTTCATTCCGCCGGTTCTGGTGTCATCGCGCCGAGCCACTCGTCGACCGCACATAGCTCGGTTAGCTTCTGGTGCAGGTCGCCAAGTACGCTCCGGGCCCGGTCGGTCGAATCGCTGCCGAGGTCGGCTTCGACGAGCGTCATGTGCGTGCTGATCAGCGTGTTGAAGTTCCGGACGATGGTCTGCCGTTCGGCCGCTGGTGGCCGGGGAAGTACCTTCTCGTGCACGCCCGCGTTTGTTCCGCCGACCACGCCGACCACACGGCACGGCTGGTGCAGCCGGTCAAGCTCGGACAGCGCGTCGTTGATCGCGCGGTGAGCGGCGATGGATCGTTTCCGCCGGGCGTCTTCTATCCGGGCGTCGGTCGCTGGGATGGTCGCGGCCCGGTCGAATGAGACGCCCATCCTTCGGCCGTACCGGCTTACCGTCGAAGATGCCAAGCCCAGCTCGCGGGCGATCGCCCGGACGGACAGTCCTTCGTCGGCCAGCTCGACAATCGCTAGCCGGTTCTCTTCGCTGATCGGCGGCTGCGGCATGCGGTTCCTTACGCGCGCGTGGGGGTCGGCACCGTGCGTTCATCCCGTCTTCGTCTGGCCTTTGACGCGCTTGCCGGGGCTGGCTTTTTTCGCCGCGACCTGGGCGCCTTTCCGTCTTTTGGCGATGGCTGTCAGCGGGTCCTCACCGTGCCGGATGTCCTGCGAGACCTCTGCGGCGGCCTTCCCGTTCCGGGCCCGGTGGCGTTTGCTGGCCAGCTCCCCGGCGACGGCCTGTCCCGGGCCGCCTTTGCTGACGAGGGTGGTCCGGCGCCGCTTCGCTGACCCGGCCATTACCGGCGTCCCCGGCGTTTGGACGCGCCGTAGCCAAGGTGAGTGAGCTTGCCTTCGCTGACCCATCGTGCTGTTGTCTGGGCGTCCGTGGCGAGGATGTGTTCCCGGCGTGCTTCGCGTGTCCCTGCCTCAACTTCGGCCAGCTCTTGCCGGAACCGTGCGGCCTTCACGGCCTGGTCTTCGGCCTCGCGCCTGGTTACTTCACTGGCGATGCGTTCGCTGATCGTGCGCAAGTCGCCGTCGCTTGCGGTGCTCAGGTCTAGCTGCTGCTCAGGCATGGCTGTGCGCGCTCCAATCGATGATCTCGCCGCGGTACCAGGCGTCCCGCTCGTCGGCCGTGAGTTCGCGGATGGCCCCGGCGTCTATGCGGCGTTGCCAGCTGCCGGTCGGGTCGGCTCCGAGTGGCGTGATCAGGCCGTTCTCGCCGAGGATGAGACGCTGGTCCGGGTCGTGTGCCGGTAGTTCACCGCTGGCGATGCCGATGGCGGCGGCCAGCCCGGCCGGGTCGGCCGTCTGGTCTATGTAGCGGATGATTCGGCGCCGGACGATAACGCCACCATGCCGGTCAGCCGAGACGTGCGCCGAGGTAGCCGGGGGCACACCGGACGGTGGTATTTGGTCAGGGTGGAGCTCTTCACCGCGGCGTGCGATAGCGGCCAGCTCCGTGTTCCAATCGGTGATGCGCTTCCGCATCGTGGTCAGGAGTTCGTTGATCGTGGCGAGGTCGGCCAGTGTGGAATCCCGCAGGCCCTTGAGTTTCGCCGCGTGCCGTACGGCGTCTTTGCCCACTTCGTCGAGGCCCCGGATTCGCTCCGCTGCGAGGTGGCGCCTGCGCTGCTCGGCCGTCAAGTGGGCATGCAGCCGGGCGAACCGCGCTCGTTCTCTTGAGCTGGTCGCGTCGGCAGGGGCAACCGTGCCGATCACGGCTTGTTGCTCTGCTTCGTCAGCTTCGGTTTCGAGCAGTTCGGCGGTTTGTTCAGCGTGCTGTACGTCTGAAGGAGTGACGGCTTCTACTCCCTCGGTGCTGTCGAGGTCGGCTACCGGCGGCCCGGCCAGGGCCTCGGCGGCCAGTTCGTCAAGTGGCACGTGATCTCCGGAGGTCGTTTATCGCGTCGGTAGGAATGGACCAGTCGCGTCCCGGGTGCTCGGCGCCAGGGATGCGCCCCTGAAGCGCCCACCGCCGGATAAGGCCGGGCGATAGATGCAGACGGCGGGCCGCTTCGAGGGTGGTGATCCGTTCTTCCCTGGCAGGTACGGATTTCAGCGTGGCAGGTGGTGTAGCGCGTGCGTTACTCGTGGCGAGTAGCTGAATCAGGGAGATCGTCCCGGCAGGCAGACGGGGCCACATTCCGTTATCGCGTTCGGCGCGCTTGAGGGTGGCCATCGCCAGCCGGGCTGTCCAGTTCCCGACCTGGCCCAGCTCGTCAACGTGGAGCCGGTCACAGGAGCAGTCGCACATCACGCGGCCCCGGTGGCCGGCCCCGGTGCCGTCCAGCTCCACGCGCCGCGGGCGTTCCGGTGCAGGCCGATCCTGGCCGGGCTGAGGCATTGAACCGGGTGCATCGCGCCGAACTTGGTTTGCAGATGCGAATCAAAGGCGCTGATGCTGGCGAACTTCTCGCCGCATCGTGGGCAGGTACACATGAGCCGGGCTCCGGGGGGAGAGTGCCGATCGGTAGCGGCCCCTGGCGCCCGGCCCGGCGTAGCCTCGGGAGCAACGGTAGCGAACCGGGTATGATCCCGCTTCCCCATCACGTTCTGTCACTGCGGCAGGGACAAACCAGGCGATAACGGGTGCACGGATTGTGATTGATAACGACGGCGCGGCCGGTAATGCGTTTTCGCAGGTCGCAGCTTTACATAATAGCTATTATCGGTACGCAATTGCGTAGCGCATGTCCGTCATCTGCCTCTTGCTTCATTGCTTCATTGCTGTGATAATGGGGTTATGACAAAGATCAAGCTGAACGAGGGCCAGCGTGCCCGGATCGAGGCGGCCCGCGAGCTGCTGACCGCCGACCCCGGGTCCCTGTCCGCCGGGTACGGCGCCATTGACCCGGAGAACCTGGCGATGGTGAACGGCTACGCCTTCGGTGCCGCCCGTGCGACCGTCCGCGAGCTGCTCGGCATCATCGGCGAGCTGACCGGCGGTGCCCGGTGAGTGCCGAGATCGCCCGCGCGACCATCAACCTCCCCCGGCCGCTGCATACCGATCTCCGCGAGTGGGCGATAGATGCGACCCGTGTCCTCGGCCGGCCGGTCAGCTTTCAGGATGCCGTCCGCGCGATGCTGGCCGCTGGCATCAGTGACCCGGATGCCGGCCAGGCAGCCATGAATGAGCTACGCGACGAGATGGCTGCCGATCGGTACCTAGCCGGTCGTCAGGGGTCAACCTCAGATTGACGCAGGCCATGCGCCAGGAACGACAAACGTGCCATCGCAGCAGGTCAGCAGGTCATCCGCAAGTTGACTCTGGCCGTTAGGATGTCCCTATGACCGGATTGCACCGGAAGCGCAAGCGGAAGCCAACCACGACTGAGGACTATGCCGCGATGCTGGTCCGGATGCTCAGGAGCTACGGCCCGCGCATCGGCCAGGACCCCGCGGCCGGGCTGGAGAAGCTACGCGAGATCGAAGCCGAGCTGACCAGCGCCGTGAACACCGGTCTCTATCTCGCCAATAAGACCGGCGGCCACTCCGTCAACGAGCTTGCGGACATACTCGGGGTGTCCAAGCAGGCCATCCATAAGCGCGTCCAGGCCGGGGAAGCCGCCGCAAGGAAGCCACCCCGGCCCGTCCGCCACAGCGCCGTCCAGGCCGCACCGCGCGAGCTGGAAGCCGGAAGCTAGCCGGGCATACGAGAGGCCCCGATCGGATCACCCGTGAGTGACTCGATCGGGGCCTTTGCCGTGCCCGGGTTTACTCGGCTACCTCGTAGCTGTAGCTGACGACTCGTTTCGGCGGCATGACCCATTCGCCGTATAGGATCACGCCTTCCTGGTCGGACCAGACGTGCGCACCGGCCAGGATCGCGCTGCCGACTGGAATCTTCAGTGCGTGCGCTTCCCGTGCGTCGGCTTCCCGGCCTTCGATGTGGTCCTGTGCGTGAGTGACGCGCCGCCCCGTCACCGTGGCTATCACTGCGGCGGGCCCGTCCGGCCCGAGTGGGCCCAGTAGCTCAGCCTCGGCCATGACGTTGCCGGTGGCTATCCAGTCCACGGACAGCATCTGCGGCTTTCCCCGGAGGGTGGTGACCTCCTGGCGCCGGATCACCATGGCGCCCGGTTCGAGGTCGAGTAGCTCTGCCACGTAGTTGGGCGCCAGGACGATGCCGACCTCGTCTAGCTTGACCCGCTCGCCCTTGCCGTGCCGTATCGGCCGCGGGCTGCGGATGATCCGGTCATCGCTGGCGACGAAGGTCCCCCGGGGCGTGGTGTACACGGCGCCCTCGACCTGGAGGCGTCCTACCGCCCGCGTCACGGTCTGCTTGGCCACGTGCCACTGCGCAGCGAGGTCGGCCGCTGATGGGAGCCGGTCACCAGGACTCAGCTCCCCGGCCAGGATTCGGTCCCGGTAGTGGTCGGCTATCTGCACCGATGCCGGGCGCCGCTCTACGTCAGGCACGCATCTACGCCTTCGTCTGGGCAGGTTGTGGCAGGTGTGTCCTAGCATACGGGCCTCCGATTATGGGGTATTGCTTAGGGCTGTCCTGTGCCCTAGGGTACTCAGCAGAGACGCGGGCAACAGTCCCGCGACACGCTCAGAGAGAGGGCCGACCGATGCCCAGCGGAAACCTGACCGTGAACGTCAAGCAGACGTTCAGCACGATGATCCTGCTCAGCGCCAGCCAGAAGATTAAGTTCGGCACTGATGAGCCGGACGTGACCAAGGCTGGCGAACGGAAGTACGCCGTTGAGTGTGCCGTGACTTACCTCGCTGAGAACGGGATGAAGCCGGTCTCTGAGGTCATCTCGGTCGGCATCATCGGCGGCGACCTGCCCACCATCGCCCCGGGTACCGTCGTCGAGTTCGACAGCCTCCGCGCGGGTGTCAGCTCCCCGGAGAAGCGCGACAACGGCCGGATCATGGGAGGCAAGCTCTTCTGGATGGGCTCGGGCCTGCGCCCGGCTCAGGGCTACCGGCAGTCCCAGAAGC
>PLRW01000320.1 GCA_003164955.1 Actinomycetota bacterium | reverse complement strand
CGGAGCGCGCGCCCGCCGCCCGGCCGGTTCCCGGCCCGCGCGCCGTGCACGCCGCCGCAGCCCGGCGGGCGAACGGCGGCCAGGGGACTAACCAGGAGACCAAGCAGCCAGGACAGGAAGTCCCGGCCAGCTGACCGCAAGCTGCACGACGCACTACCGCACCACGCACGAGGTGCCAGGCGCCGGACCCGCGCGGCCCGGCGNNACCATGCCGAAGATGAAGACCCACAGCGGCACCGCGAAGCGCTTCAGGCTGACCGGTACCGGCAAGGTGATGCGCCGCCGCGCCAACACCAACCACCTGCTCGAGCACAAGTCGTCCCGCGTGACGCGCCGGCTCGCTAACGAAAAGACGGTCGCTCCTAGCGACGTCAGGGAGATCAAGAAGCTGCTGGGGAAGTAGCCCGGCCCGCGACCTCAGGGAGCTAAGAACATGGCACGCGTGAAGCGGGCGGCTAACGCCCACAAGAAGCGCCGCGTCGTCCTCGAACGGGCGAGCGGCTACCGCGGTCAGCGGTCACGTATGTACCGCAAGGCCAAGGAGCAAGTGCTCCACTCGATGACNNGGATCCAGCGCATCAACGCCGCGGCCCGCAGCAACGGCATCACCTATAACCGTTTCATTCAGGGCCTTAAGGCGGCGGGTGTCGAAGTCGACCGCCGCATGCTGGCTGACATGGCCGTGGCGGATGCCCCCGCGTTCGCTGCGCTGGTCGAGGTAGCCAGGAAGTCCCTGCCGGAAGACACCGGCGCAACGAGTGCCGCTGCCTAACGGCACGAGCGAGTACACGAGCGTCCGCTCGCCGCGGCTCAAAGCCGCGCGCCGGCTGACCAAACGGGCGTTCCGGCAGCGTGCGCGGGCCTTCCTGGTGGAAGGCCCGCAGGCCGTTACGGAGGCATTTCGTTCCGGCGCCCCGGTCACCGAACTGTTCGTCACCGCGGAGGCGCGGGCGCGGCACGAGGAACTGGTCACCGCCATGGCCCGCGCCGGGATTCCGGTGCACACGGTCAGCGGCGAGGTGATGGCCGAACTGGCCCAGACGGTCACCCCGCAGGGGCTGCTTGCCGTCTGCGGTTTCGTCGACGTCCCGCTGGAGCAGGCCATCGCCGCGCTGGGAGTCGCCGCTGGCCAGCCGCGACTGGTGGCGCTGCTGGCCAGCGTCCGCGACCCGGGGAACGCCGGGACCGTGCTGCGGACCGCCGACGCGGCGGGCGCGCAGGCCGTGATCTTCTCCGACGCGTCGGTGGACCCCTGCAACGGCAAGTGCGTGCGCGCGTCCGCCGGGAGCCTGTTCCACCTCCCGGTGGTGGCCGGCGTCCCGCCCGACCGTGCGGTCAGCGCGCTGCGCGGTGCCGGGCTGCGCATTCTCGCGGCCGACGCGCGGGGCGGCCGCACCCTGGACGAACTGACCCCGGCCGAACTCGCCGCGCCCACGGCCTGGATCTTCGGCAACGAGGCGTGGGGCATGCCGGCCGCGCTGCTCGCGCTGGCCGACGAGAGCGTCGCGGTGCCCATTTATGGCCGGGCCGAGAGCCTCAACCTCGCCACCGCCGCCGCCGTCTGCCTCTACGCCTGTGCCCGCGCCCAGCACAACTCGATAAGCCAGCGCAACTCGATTTGAGCGCAATTCGATATGACAGAACGCTTACGTGATATGGCTTTTTGCGCATAGTGGCGGACAATCGGTGGTGTGGGGCTATGGCCCAACACGAGGGCACGCTAGAGTCGCAGCACATTCTGTCACGCAGAGATCGAGTGGCGGTATTGCTGCGGCGGGCGGGCCGGAGCGGGCGGACGTGCCAGATGGAGGCGGCGTTCGAGTGGGCAGAAAATGACGAGCCGATCAACCCTGGGCGGGGCTGGCGTGCCCGGTAAACCCAGTGTGCCCGGCAAACCCAGGGAGCCCGTAGCTGCGGGCAGCCTGCCGGTGCCTGATTCGCTTTCCGGGGCTGACGTGCTCGCCGGGCCGTACGCCGTGCCCAGCGAGCCCGGCTGGCTCGTCATCGCGGACGAGCTTCCCGACGGCCTGGTGGTTGCCGACGAGGCGGGCCGCATCGCCGTCTTCAACGCCGCCGCGTCGCGCCTGACGGACGTCGACCCGGCCGAGGCGCTCGGCAAGGACCTGTACGACGTGCTCCCGCTGCACGACGCCGACGGCCGCGACTGGTGGGCGTGCACCGACCCGTACCACGGCCTGCAGATCCGCACCCGGCACCCGGAACGGCCTCTCTACCTGCGCGACGGCACCGAGGTCCTCGTCGTCGTCCGCTATATCCGCGAGCGCCGCCGCCACGATGTGCTGCGGCTCGTCGTCGCGCTGCACGACGCCGGGCAGCGCGCGCGCCTCGAGCGCAGCCGCGCCGACCTCGTCTCCACCGTCGCGCACGAACTACGGTCCCCGCTCACCAGCGTCAAGGGCTTCACCGCCACCCTGCTGGCCAAATGGCACCGGTTCACCGAGGACCAGAAGCTCGTCATGCTGGAAACGGTCAACGCCGACGCGGACCGGGTCACCCGGCTCATCACCGAACTGCTCGACGTCTCCCGGATCGAATCGGGGCGGCTGGAGGTCCACCGCCAGCTCGTCGACGTGCCTGAGCGGGCCCGCAAGATCATCGCCGGGCGGGTCGCGGCGGGGGAGCCCGAGGAGCGCTTCCGGCTGGAGACCCACGCCGGGCTGCCCGAGACCTGGCTCGATCCCGACAAGGTGGACCAGATCCTCGGCAACCTGATCGAGAACGCCGTGCGGCACGGGGCTGGTACGGTGACTGTCGTGGTAGAGCCAGCCGCCGGAACCGGCGCCGTGACGGTGTCCGTCCAGGACGAGGGTGAGGGAATC
Organism: Actinomycetota bacterium; assembly: GCA_003164955.1. GTDB lineage: Bacteria > Actinomycetota > Actinomycetes > Streptosporangiales > Streptosporangiaceae > Bog-532. Next base: position 18,108 of record PLRW01000320.1, on the reverse strand, counting down.
GCCCCCGACCTGGCGTCACGCGTGTTCCGGCAGTTCTGGCGGGGTCACCGGCGCGGGGGGACCGGCCTCGGCCTCTACATCGTCAAGGGGCTGGTTGAGGCGCACGGGGGCACGATCAGCGTTGGCCGTGCGCCCGGCGGCGGAGCGGAGTTCCGATTTACCATGCCCGCAGGGGCTCCTGCCGCCTAGGCGCGCCGGACGTCCCGCGGGCCACCCGCCGCGGCCCGCGCTGGCCGCCGGACCCCGGCACGCTCGCCACCTACCCCGGCGCCCAGCCGGCTGCCTCACCTGGCCGTCCCATGCGGATGCCCGGTGGCGTGCCGGGCTCGCACTACGTCCGTTAAGCAGTTGTTGAACGCCATAACCACCATCAGACCGGTAGTAGAACCGCACGGCCCGCGAGGGAAGGCGATGTCCGGACCCAATACGAACTACGACCCCGTAGAGGTGACGCCCTTGTCACCCGACGAGGTCGCGCGGATGCGCGACGAGGCGCTGGCCGCCATCGCGTCCGCGCGGACGCTGGAGGAGCTGAAGGAGGCGCGGATCGCGCACTTCGGTGACAAGGCGCCGCTGACGCTGGCCAACGCGGAGATCGGCGCGCTGCCGCCGCAGGCCCGCGCCGAGGCGGGCAAGCGGGTGGGCGCGGCCCGCGCCGAGGTCAAGCGGGCCCTCGCCGAACGGACGGCCGAGCTTGAGGCCGAGCGGGACCGGCAGGTGCTGCTCACCGAGGCCGTCGACGTCACGCTGCCGTGGGACCGGATGCCGCCCGGCGCCCGGCACCCGGTGACGATGGCCGCGGACCGGCTCACCGACGTCTTCGTGGCCATGGGCTACGAGGTCGCCGAGGGGCCCGAGGCCGAGGCGGAGTGGTACAACTTCGACGCGCTGAACTTCCCGCCCGACCATCCCGCCCGCGAGGCGCAGGACACGCTGTTCGTGGCCGCTCCCGGGGATGCGGGCCCCGGGGGTAAGAGCAGCGCGCACTCCGGGGTGATCCTGCGCACGCACACGTCCCCGGTGCAGATCCGCGCCATGCTCAGCCGGCCGCTCCCGCTGTTCGTGGTCAGCCCGGGCCGGTGCTACCGCGCCGACGCCCTCGACGCCACGCACAGCCCGGTCTTCCACCAGATCGAGGGCCTGGCCGTCGACGAGGGCCTGACCATGGCCGACCTGCGCGGCGCGATCCAGTCGTTCGTCGACGCGATGTTCGGTGAGGGGCTGCGGACGCGGTTCCGGCCGGACTTCTTCCCGTTCACCGAGCCATCCGCAGACGTGTCCATGGAGTGCCACATCTGCCGGGGGGCGTCCGCCCGGCCCGGCGGCGAGCCCTGCCGCGTCTGCCGTTCCCAGGGCTGGATCGAGATCGCCGGCTGCGGCATGGTCAACCCGCGCGTCCTGATCGCGTGCGGCATCGACCCGGACCGCTACAGCGGGTTCGCGTTCGGCCTCGGGATCGAGCGCACGCTCATGATCGGCCACGGGGTGACCGACATCCGCGACACCACCGAGGGTGACGTCCGGTTCAGCCGGGCCTTCGGGACGGAGATCTGACCATGAAGCTTCCGCTTTCCTGGCTGCGCGAGTACGCGCCGGTCGAGGTGTCCGTCGAGCCTTCCGAGGTGGCCGAGCGGCTGACCGCGGCCGGGCTCGAGGTGGAGTCCGTCGAGCCGGCCGGGCACGACATCAGCGGCGTCGTCACCGCCGAGGTCCTCCTCGTCGAGGAGCTGACCGAATTCAAGAAGCCGATCCGGTACTGCCGCGTCGCGACCGGGGAAGGCCACGGGCCCGGCGGCGAGGGCGACTTCGGGGTCATCTGCGGCGCCACCAACTTCGCGGCCGGCGACCGGGTGCCGTTCGCCAAGCCCGGCGCGGTGCTGCCCGGCGGCTTCGAGATCGGCGAGCGCAAGACGTACGGCCGCGTGTCGGAGGGCATGATCTGCGCCGGCGACGAGCTGGGCATCGGTGATGACCACTCCGGCATCCTGGTGCTGCCGCCCGACACCCCGCTCGGGGCGGACTTCGTCGGCTACGCGGGCCTGCGCGACGAGGTGTTCGACATCGCGGTGACACCGGACCGCGGGGACTGCGTGTCCGTGCGCGGTGTCGCCCGCGAGCTCGCCATCGCGTTCGGGGTCACCTTCACCGACCCGGCCGACGCCGGGCTGCCCGCGCACGCCGGCCTCGGCGCCGATCTGGGCTGGGTGTCCGGGGATATCCGCCCGGCCGGCATCGCCGATCCCACCGCGTGCGACCGGTTCGTGCTGCGCGAGGTCCGCGGCTTCCACCCGGGCGCGCGGACGCCGCTGTCGATGCGCGTCCGGCTGGCGCGTTCCGGCGTCCGGACCATCTCCCTCGCGGTGGACGTCACCAACTACCTGATGCTCGAGCTGGGTCAGCCGCTGCACGCGTTCGACGGCACCAAAATCAGCGGGCCGATCGTGGTACGCCGCGCCGAACCGGGCGAGCGGCTGGAAACCCTCGACCACGTCGTCCGGGACCTGGACCCCGACGACATCGTGATCGCGGACGACTCCGGGCCGATCTCGCTGGCCGGCACGATGGGCGGCCTGGCCACCGAGATCGACGGGAACTCCGCCGACCTGCTCATCGAGGCGGCGCACTTCTCGCCCTCCGGCACGGCCCGGATGAGCCGCCGGCACCGGCTGCACAGCGAGGCGTCCTACCGTTTCGAGCGCGGCGTCGACCGCGAACTGCCGCTGCGCGCCTCGGCCAAGGCGGTCGCGCTGCTCGCCTCGCTCGGCGGCGGCACCATCATTCCGGGCTGCACGCACGCGCACGTGGACGTCCCGCCGGTCACGATCGGTATGGCGGCGGACTACCCGGACCTCGTGGCCGGGGTCGTCTACGGCCTCGATACGGTGATCCACCGGCTCCGCCAGGTCGGCTGCGCGACCGAGCACGACCGGGCGCAGCAGACGCTGGCCGTCACCCCGCCGTCGTGGCGGTCCGACCTCACCGACCCCGCCGACCTGGCCGAAGAGGTCATCCGCCTCGAGGGGTACGAGAACATCCCGGTGCGCCGGCCGCGCGCTTTCGCCGGGCACGGGCTGACGCCGCGCCAGCGGCTGCGCCGCGCCATCGGCCGGGGCCTGGCCGGGGCCGGGTACGTCGAAGTGCTGTCCATGCCGTTCGTCTCCACGGCCGACGCCGACGCGCTCCAGCTCCCGCCCGAGGACCCGCGCCGCGACATGCTGGCCCTGGCCAACCCGCTCAGCGACGGCGAGCCGCTGCTGCAGACCACGCTGCTGCCCGGGCTGTTCCGCGTGCTCAACCGCAACATCGGCCGCGGCTTCGCGGACGCCGCGCTGTTCGAGATGAGCCTCGTGTTCCTGCCCCGGCTCGGTGGCCGCGCCGTCCCGCCCGCGCTGCCCGTGGACCGGGCGCCGACCTTCGAGGAACTGGCCGCGCTCGAGGCCGCCCTGCCGGACCAGCCGCTGCACCTGGGCGCCGTGCTGTCCGGGGACCGCGAGTCGGCGGGCTGGTGGGGCGCCGGGCGCTCCGAGAGCTGGGCCGACGCGGTCGAGGCCGCCCGTGAGATCGGCCGGATCTGCCGGGTGGCGGTGGACGTGCGCGCCGACCGGCAGGCGCCCTGGCACCCGGGCCGCTGCGCCGCCCTCTTCGTGCAGGGCCGCGACGGTTCGCAGGAGTCCGGGTGGCACGCCGGGTACGCGGGCGAACTGCACCCGCGGGTGATCCAGGCGTTCGGCCTGCCGCCGCGCACCAGCGCCGTCGAGCTGGACCTGTCGGCGTTCCTGGCCGCGGCGGAAAACTCCGGCCCGGTCCAGGCCCCGGTGCCGTCGCCGTACCCGCCGGCCACCCAGGACGTCGCGCTCATCGTGGACGCGGGGATCCCGGCGGCCGAGGTCCGGGCCGCCCTGCGGGACGGTGCCGCGGCCACGTCCGCGGACGGCATCGTGCTGGAGGACATTCGGCTGTTCGACGTCTACACCGGCGCACAGGTGGGGGAGGGGCGCAAGTCGCTGGCGTACACGCTGCGGTTCCGCGCCCTGGACCGGACGCTCACCGCGGCCGAGGCCACCGCCGCCCGGGACGCCGCCGTCGCCGAAGCCGAGCAGCGCGTCGGCGCCACCCTGCGCGGCGGTTAACTGCCGGGGCGTGCGCCATCCTGCCCGTCCTGCCGCGACCGCGGGCCGGACTAGCGATCGCTATCGCCAGCGAAAAGTGATCAGATGAGGCGCGTGACGGATCAGCTGCCCGACGCAGGCCTGCCGCCCGTACTGCGGCTCGGTGGGACGTTGCTCCCGCTTGCCGGACGGGCGCGGGTGTATGCGTGCGGGATCACGCCCTACGACGTGACGCACCTCGGGCACGCCGCGACGTTCGTCTGGGCGGACACGCTCGCCCGGGTGCTGCACGCCGGCGGTGCCGAAGTGATCATGTGCCGGAACGTGACCGACGTCGACGACGTGCTGCTGGCCGCGGCGAACCGGGACGGCTCGCCGTACGACCAGTTCGCCGCCATCCAGCAGTTTTACTTCGACCAGGACATGACCGCGCTGGGCGTGAGCCGCCCGGCGCTGGAACCCCGCGCCCATGTATTCATCCCGGCGGTCATTGCGCTCACCGCAGGGCTGCTGGACCGCGGGGCCGCCTACGAGCGTGCGGGCCAGGTCTACTTCCGCGGCGCGGCTGTCGCCCGCCAGGCGGTCCCGGATCACGTGGAAGCGCTGCGGCTGGCCACCGAGTACGGGGACCGGCCCGATGACCCGCGCCGGGACGACCCGTTCGACGTCGCGATCTGGCAGGCCTCCCGGAACGGGGAGCCGGCCTGGGCCAGCCCCTGGGGACCCGGCCGGCCGGGATGGCACGCTGAATGCGCCGCCATGGCGCTGCACGCCTTCGGCCCGGCCATCGACGTACAGGTCGGCGGGGGTGACCTGCGTTTCCCGCATCACGCCTACCAGGCCGCCCTGGCCGAGACCTTCACCGGCGTGTCCCCGTTCGCCCGGGCGCGGCTCAATGCCGGTGTCGTCCGCGTGACCGGGGCGAAGATGGCCAAGTCCGCGGGCAACCTCGTGCTGGTCAAGGACCTTCTCGCCGAATACCCGGCGGCGGCCGTCCGGCTGCTGATCCTGGACCGTCCCTGGTCCGAGGACTGGGACTACGATCGCGCCGGGCTCGACGCGGCCGCCGCCCGGCTGGAGGCCGTCGCCGCCGCCGCCGGGCGACCCGGCCGCGGAACGGCGGGTCACGACGACAAGGCCGTCACCGCCATGCGCGCCGCGCTCGCCCACGACCTCGACGTGCCCGCCGCGCTGGAGATCGCCGAGGACGAAGGCGGCCCCGCTGCCCGTTCCCTCGGCTCCCTGCTGGGTCTCTGGTAATCCCCGCGGCCATCGCANNTCGCATCCGGGCCCTCGCATCCGGGCCCCCGTCTCCTGCCGGGCCTTCTCTGGTTCTCAGCGAATATCCCTGAAAGTGCAACCCGTAAGCGCGGAGCGTCCGGCCGCAGCGGGGGTGAGGTGCTCAGCCGCTCAGGGGGAACTGGCGGCCGGGGGGCAGCGGGTGGTGGTCGGGGGGCTGAGACGGGCAGTCCGGGCGCGGGAGCCGACGCATCGGGTGGATTCTCCGCATCCTTGGCTTCGGGTCACGTCATCTTTGGACCCGGTTCCGCATCCGTCAGGTTCCAGCTACATGCCGTCTTTCCCGGTCCGCTGCTCCTATCATGCCGCTCGCCGCCTGGCCATCCCAAGCCGCCACTCCGCGCTCAGCTGTGCTGGCCCGGGGGGCGACCCCCCGGACCCCCCGCATGGGCTCCGTGCCCCGCGGCGGTACTTCGCCGGCACACCGGCCGCTCACCCAGGCCTCTGGCCTGGGGTCGCTGGGCCGGTACGAGCGCCTCGCCGTAACCGTCTGATGCCCGGGACGGCTCAGTGGGGCACCCCGGCGAGGTCCACGTTGCCCCAGATGTCCCAGGGGGCGCGCCAGTCACAGCCGTCCCGGGCCGGGCCCGGGCCGGGCCATGATCGGCGTCGCCTTTCGGGACATGCTGCGGAAAACCGGCGCCGGTCAAGGAAAACACGGGGGCGGGGCGGGCTCACCCGGGCCGCTGGCCCGCGCCGCTTGACACTTACAGTCGTGGGATGTCCGGGCCGGTAACGAACGCCTCGCCGTAGCCTGTGCGGCTTGCTCGCCGACAGCACCGGCCGCTTACCCAGGTCTCTGGCCCGGGGTCGCTGGGCCGGTAGCGAGCGCCTCGCCGTAGCCCGGTGGGGTGCTCACCGTGACATCGGACGCTCGCCCGGCCGGGGTCGCGCCTGGTCGGAGCTTCGCTCCGTCGGTCCGTAGCCCGCGCCCGGTGCCCCCGGTTCTCCCAGCTCCCCGGGCGGAGTGTCATCGGCACGAACATATTAGGGTTGCATAGTTTCTCTAAGACCTGCATAATTTTGCAGGCAGGGAACTTTGGCGGCCGGGGATGTGACGGGGCGGCGCGGCGAGGTCTAATCAGGAGGAGAGCGCGAGATGGGCGCACGGGTCGCGGTCGCAGGTGCGAGCGGCTACGCGGGCGGTGAGCTTCTCCGTCTCCTGGCCGGCCACCCGGACCTGGAGATCGGGCCGCTGACCGCCGGGTCCAGGGCCGGCGCGCCGGTCACGTCGGTGCACCCGAACCTCGTCGGGCTCGCGGACCGGACGTTCGGGCCGGCGGATCCTGCCACGCTCACCGGGGCCGACCTCGTGTTCATGACGATGCCGCACGCGGAGGCGGCCGCGCTGGCCGCGCAACTCCCGGCGGAGACCCGGGTTGTCGACCTGGGGGCGGGCTTCCGGCTCGCCGACCCCGCGTCCTGGACCCGGTTCTACGGCGGCGAGCACCCCGGCCACTGGACCTACGGGCTCCCCGAACTGCCCGGCGCGCGGGAGCAGATCCGCGCCTCGGTCACCGTCGCCTCGCCCGGCTGCTACGCCACCGCGTCGATCCTGGCCCTCGCGCCGCTGCTGGCCAGCGGGCTCGCCGAGCCCAGCGACATCGTCATCGTCGCCGCGTCCGGCACGTCCGGCACGGGCCGCGCGGCCACGGCCAGCCTGATGGGCAGCGAGGTCATGGGGTCGGTGTCCGCCTACAAGGTCGGTGGCGTGCACCGGCACACCCCGGAGATCGAGGAAGCCCTGCAGGGCGTGCTGGCCCCGGGGGCCGGCGGAAGCAAAAACGCGGTCACAATCTCGTTCACGCCCACACTGGCCCCCATGCCGCGCGGCATTCTCGCCACCGCCACCGCCCGCCTGGCCGGCCCGGCGGCCCGGGCCGCGCTCGCGGGGCAGGCCGGGGACGCAGCGGAGGCCACCGCACGGCTGCGCGAGGCGGTCGCCGGCGCGTACGCGGGGGAGCCGTTCGTCCACCTGCTGCCCGAGGGGCAGTGGCCCAGCACCGGGGCGACCGCCGGGTCGAATGCGGCCCACGTCCAGGTGATCGCGGACGTGCACGCTGGCCGGGCCGTCGTCGTCGCGGCGATCGACAACCTCGGCAAGGGCGCGGCCGGCCAGGCACTGCAGAACGCCAACCTCATGCTCGGCCTGCCGGAATCGGCGGGCCTCACCGCGTACGGAGTCGCGCCTTGATGTCCTTCCCCGCCCCTGGGGCCTTCGCTGCCCCGACGATGTGCATGGGAGCCGACCAGTGAGCGTCACCGCACCGCTCGGTTTCCGCGCCGCCGGCGTCGTGGCCGGCCTCAAGGCCTCCGGCGACCGCGACGTCGCGGTCGTCATCAACGACGGGCCCTCCCGGGCCGCGGCCGCCACCTTCACGTCCAACCGTGTCAAGGCCGCGCCGGTGCTGTGGACTCAGCAGGTGGTGCAGGGTGAGCGCGTCCGCGCGGTCGCGCTGAATTCCGGCGGGGCCAACGCCTGCACAGGGCCGTTCGGCTTCCAGGACACCCATGTGACCGCGGAACAGCTCGCCGGCGCGCTCGGCGATTCGGCGGGGGAGATGGCCGTCTGCTCCACCGGCCTGATCGGCGAGCGGCTGCCCATGGACAAGCTGCTGCCCGCGGTGGACGCCTGCGTCGCCGAGGCGTCCCGCGGCGGGGGCCTCGCCGCGGCCGACGCCATCCGGACCACGGATACGGTCGTCAAGATCTCGTTCCGCCGGGAGGGCGGCCGGGAGGACGGCGCGGGGGACGCCGGGTACGCGATCGGCGGCATGGCCAAGGGCGCGGGGATGCTCGCGCCCGGCCTGGCCACGATGCTGTGCGTGCTCACCACCGACGCGGACCTGCCCGCCGCCGAACTGGACGCGGCGCTCCGGTCCGCGGTCCGGGTCACCTTCAACCGGCTGGACACCGACGGCTGCATGTCCACCAACGACACCGTGCTGCTGCTGGCCAGCGGCGCGGCCGGGGTCCGGCCCGATACCAGGGAGTTCACCGCCCTGCTGACCGAGGTGTGCGCCGACCTGGCGCGCCAGCTCCAGCTGGACGCGGAGGGCGCGGGCAAGATGATCGCGGTCGAGGTGATCGGCGCGGCCAGCGAGGACGACGCGGTGGCCGCGGGGCGCGCGGTGGCCCGCAGCAACCTGCTCAAATGTGCCATCGCCGGGGAGGACCCGAACTGGGGACGGGTGGTCTCCGCCGTGGGGACGACCGCCGCGGAGTTCGAGCCGGACCGGCTCAACGTCGCGATCAACGGGATCTGGGTCTGCCGCAACGGCTGCGCCGGGGATGAGCGTTCCAAGGTTGACATGAGCCCCCGGGACGTCACCATCACCGTCGACCTGTCCGCCGGGCCGAACGCCGCCACCATCCTGACCACCGACCTGACCGCCGAGTACGTGCACGAGAACACGGCGTACTCGACATGACCGCCAACGGCGGCCAGCCGCCCATGCCCTCCGGCGCCGCCAAGCCCACGGTGGCCCCCGCCATCGCGCGCCCGGCCGCGGCGCAGAAGGCGGCCACCCTGATCGAGGCGCTCCCGTGGCTGATCCGGTTCCACAACCGGACCGTGGTGATCAAGTACGGCGGCAACGCGATGACCTCCGAGCCGCTCCGCGCCGCCTTCGCCGAGGACCTGGTCTTCCTGCGGTACGCGGGGCTCCGCCCGGTGGTCGTGCACGGCGGCGGCCCGCAGATCACCGAGCACCTGGACCGGCTCGGCCTGGAGACCACGTTTACGGCGGGCCTGCGGGTCACCACGCCCGAGACGATGGACGTGGTCCGCATGGTGCTCACCGGGAAGGTGAACAAGGACATCGTCCGGCTCATCAACCGGGACGGCCCCTTCGCCGTCGGAATGTCCGGCGAGGACGCGAACCTGTTCACGGCCAGCCGCAAGCCGGCCATCGTGGACGGCGCCCCGGTCGACATCGGGCTGGTCGGCGAGATCCAGGCCACCGATCCCGGCGCGATCCGCGCGCTGCTCGCCGACCGGCGCATCCTCGTCGTCTCCAGCGTCGCGCGGGGGGAGGACGGCGAGGTCTACAACGTGAACGCCGACACCGCCTCGGCCGCGCTCGCGGTCGCCCTCGGCGCGGCCAAGCTCATGATCCTGACCGACGTGCCCGGCCTGTACCGGACCTGGCCGCCCACCGGTGACGTCATCAGCGAGGTCGCCGCGGGCGAACTGGAGACCATGCTGCCCGGGCTGAGCACCGGGATGATCCCCAAGATGGAGGCCTGCCTGAGCGCGGTCCGCGGTGGCGTCCCGCAGGCCCACGTGGTCGACGGCCGCCAGCCGCACGCGGTGCTGCTGGAGATCTTCACCGACTCCGGCGCCGGCACCATGGTCGTCCCTGACTCACCGGCGAGGAAGGCGGAAGAACTGTGAGCGCGACCGACGTCATGCAGAAGCGGTTCGCGGCGGCCCTGATGCCCAACTACGGGCTGCCGCAGGTGGCCCTCACCCGCGGCGAGGGGTGCCGGGTCTGGGACGCCGACGGGCGCGAGTACCTCGACCTGTTCGCCGGAATCGCCGTGAGCTCGCTGGGGCACGCGCACCCGGCACTCACCGCCGCGGTCACCCGGCAGGTCGGCACGCTCGCGCACACGTCCAATCTCTTCATGCACGAACCCGGGATTGCTCTGGCCGAACGGATATTGGCGCTCCTGGGCACCGGCGAGGGCCCCGCCGACGCACGGGTTTTTTTCGCCAACTCCGGCGCGGAGGCCAACGAGGCGGCGATCAAGCTGGTCCGGCGGTACCACCGCCAGCNNGGGCCAGCAGCGGACGGTCATGGTGGCCGCCCAGAACGGGTTCCACGGGCGCACGATGGGGGCGCTCGCGCTGACCGGCAAGGCGTCCATCCGGGAGCCGTTCGGGCCGTTCGGCATCGACGTGCGGTTCGTGCCGTACGGGGACGCGGACGCCCTGCGCGCCGCGGCCGGCCCGGACTGCGCGGCCGTGTTCGTCGAGCCCTGCCAGGGCGAAGCCGGCGTCATCCCGCCGCCGCCCGGCTACCTCCGCGCGGCCCGGGAGGCGTGTGACGGCTCCGGCGCGCTGCTGGTCATCGATGAGATCCAGAGCGGCATCGGGCGTACCGGGCACTGGTTCGCGCACCAGGCCGAAGGCGTGACCCCGGACGTCCTGACACTGGCCAAGGGGCTGGGCGGGGGATTGCCGATCGGGGCGTGCGTCGGATTCGGCGAGTTCGGCAGCGTGCTGGGCAAGGGCGACCACGGCTCGACGTTCGGCGCCAACCCGGTGTCCTGTGCGGCGGCGCTCGCCGTGCTCGAGACGATCGAGGCCGATGGGCTGCTCGAGGCGGCCACTTCGGCCGGCCGGCAGCTTTCCGACGGCATCGCGGCCGTTTCGCACCCACTGCTCGCCGGGGTCCGCGGCCAGGGCCTATGGCTGGCCGCGATCCTGACCGAGAACGCGGCCGCCGACGTGGAAGCGGCCGCGCGGCGGGCCGGCTTCCTGGTCAACGCCGTGCAACCGGACGCGATCCGCCTCGCGCCGCCGCTGATCATCACGGCCCCGCAGACGTCGGCCTTCCTGAGCGCGCTGCCGCACATCCTGGACGACGCCGCCGCGGCAAGGGGGGCATGATGACATCCGCGACCAGGCCGGGCCCAGGGGCGGGCGCGGCGGGGCGGGCCAGCATGGGACCGGACGGGGCGGGACCGTCCGGGCCGCGGCATTTTCTCCGCGACGACGACCTGAGCCCGGCCGAGCAGACCGAGGTGCTCGACCTCGCCGACGCGATGAAGGCCGACCGGTTCGCGGGCAAGCCGCTGCACGCGCAGAAGGCCCTGCTCACGTGGCTCCTCGGGCGGCCGTGATGACGGTGACCAGGCCCAGCACCAAGACGTCGCGGCAGGCGTGGGTGGCGGCCACGCTGGCCGACCGGCAGGTCCGCTCGCAGGAGGAGCTGGCGCGGCTGCTGAACGAGCGGGGCGTTCCGGTCACCCAGGCCACGCTGTCCCGTGACCTGGACGAACTCGGCGCGGTGCGGGTGCGCGCCCCGGACGGGTCGCTGGTGTACGCGCTGCCGGGGGAGCCGGGCGGCCCCGGGTCGAGGCCCGGCCTGCCCGGCGCGATCAGCCCCGGGAGCGCAGCGGGGCCCGATGGCGGTCAGGCGGCTCCGGCCGGCGACACCGGCCCGGCGGGCGGGACAGCCGCCCCGGGCGCCCCGCGGCTGGCGCGGGTCGCCTCGGAGCTGCTCATCTCCGCCGAGGCCAGCGTCAACATGGTCGTGCTGCGGACCCCGGCCGGCGCGGCGCAGTTCCTCGCCTCGGTGCTGGACCACGCGGCGTGGCCGTCCATCCTCGGCACGGTGGCCGGCGACGATACGGTGCTGGTCATCGCGCGCGACCCGGCGGACGGTGCCGACCTCGCGACGCGGCTGCTCGCCCTGGCCGAGCGGCGACGATGACCGCCGCGGCCCCGTCCGCGGCGTCCGAGAGCTAAACCGAGAGCGCAACCAAGCTGGCCGCGGCCCACCCGCGGCCACCAACCCACCGTGCTGATAACGATGACACCTAAGGATGAAGAAATGAGTGCAGAGAAGGACCGGGTAGTGCTGGCCTATTCCGGCGGTCTGGACACGTCCGTGGCCATCGGCTGGATTGCGGAGCAGACCGGCTCCGAGGTGATCGCCGTCGCCATCGACGTCGGCCAGGGCGGCGAGGACATGGACGACATCCGCAAGCGCGCGCTCGCCTGCGGCGCCGTGGACTCCGAGGTGGTTGACGCGCGGGCCGAGTTCGCCGCGGACTACTGCGTCCCCGCGCTGACCGCCAACGCGCTGTACATGGATCGCTATCCGCTGGTCTCCGCGCTGTCGAGGCCGCTGATCGTCGACCACCTGGTCCGGGTGGCCCGCGAGAAGGGCGCCTCGATGCTGTCGCACGGGTGTACCGGCAAGGGCAACGATCAGGTGCGGTTCGAGGCGGGGATCGCCGCCCTGGCCCCCGACATCAAGGTTCTTGCGCCGGTCCGCGACTCCGGCATGACCCGGGACAAGGCGATCGCGTTCGCGGCCGGCAAGGGCCTGCCGATCGACGTGACGTCCAAGTCCCCGTACTCGATTGACCAGAACCTGTGGGGCCGCGCGGTCGAGACCGGGCACCTGGAGGACATCTGGAACGGCCCGTGGGAGGACGTCTACGACTACACGGCCGACCCCGCGCAGCCGCGTGAGCCCGATGAGCTGGTGATCGGCTTCACCGACGGCGTCCCGACCGCGGTCGACGGCACGCCGAAGACCCCGCTGGAGATCATCACCGAGCTGAACGAGCGGGCCGGCGCGCAGGGCGTCGGGCGTCTCGACATGGTCGAGGACCGGCTGGTCGGCATCAAGAGCCGCGAGGTCTACGAGGCCCCCGGCGCGATCGCGCTGATCACCGCGCACCAGGAGATGGAGAGCGTCTGCGTCGAGCGTGACCTGGCCCGGTTCAAGAGGCAGGCCGAGCAGCGGTGGGCGGAACTCGTCTACGACGGGCTGTGGTTCTCCCCGCTCAAGCGCGCGCTCGACGCGTTCATCGCCGACGCCTCGCAGCATGTGACCGGGGACATCCGGCTCAGACTGCACGGCGGCCGCGCGGTCGTTACCGGCCGGCGCAGTCCCGCTTCGCTCTACGATTACGAACTGGCCACCTACGACACGGGGGACACGTTCGACCAGGCGATGTCCAAGGGATTCGTGGAGCTGTGGGGCCTGCCGAGCAAGATAGCGGCCATCCGTGACCGCCGGGCGAGCTGACGCGGGTCTGCCGGGGCGGGGCCCTTCCGCACGAGGGGCCCTCGCCGGTCGTGGTCATTGAGGTTAGGGACTGTGGGGAGACGTGGGAGAAGCAGGCAGTGCGCCGACCCGGCTATGGGGCGGCCGCTTTGAGTCCGGGCCGGCCGAGGCGCTGGCCCGGCTGTCGGTCAGCGTCCAGTTCGACTGGCGGCTGGCCCCCTACGACCTGCTCGCCTCCCGCGCGCATACCCGGGCGCTGTACGGCGCCGGGCTGCTGACCGAAGCGGAGCGCGACGCGATGCTCGGCGCCCTGAACGACCTGGACCGCGCGTGCCGCGACGGCACGTTCCGCCCCACCGCCGCCGACGAGGACGTGCACACGGCCCTGGAGCGCGGCCTGCTGGAGCGGCTGGGCACGCTCGGCGGCAAGCTGCGCGCCGGGCGCAGCCGCAACGACCAGGTGGCCACCGACCTGCGGCTGTACCTGCGCGACCACGTGCGGATGATCGTGTCCCGGCTCGCCGAGCTCGAGACGGCCCTGCTCGGCCAGGCCGAACGGCACGCCGACGTGGCCGCCCCGGGGATGACGCACCTGCAGCACGCCCAGCCGGTGCTGTTCGCCCACCAGCTGCTGGCGCACGTGCACGCGTTCGCGCGGGACGCGGACCGGCTGCGGGACTGGGACAAGCGCGCGGCGATCTCACCGCTGGGCGCGGGGGCGCTGGCCGGCTCGTCGCTCCCGTTCGACCCGCGCGAGCTGGCCACGCAGCTCGGTTTCACCGCGGCCGCGGCCAACTCGATGGACGCGGTCAGCGACCGGGACTTCGCGGCCGAGTTCTGTTTCGCGGCGGCGCTCATCGGCGTTCACCTGTCGCGGCTCGGCGAGGAGATCGTGCTGTGGTCGTCGCAGGAGTTCGGCTGGATCGAGATCGACGACGCGTACGCGACCGGGTCGTCGATCATGCCGCAGAAGAAGAACCCCGACGTGGCCGAGCTGGCCCGGGGCAAGGCCGGGCGCCTCATCGGCGGGCTCACCGGACTGCTCACCACGCTCAAGGGACTGCCGCTCACCTATAACCGCGACCTGCAGGAGGACAAGGAGCCGGTCTTCGACGCGGCCGACACCCTGCTGCTGGTGCTCCCCGCCATGGCGGGCCTGATCGCGACGTTCCGGCTGCACACCGAGCGGATCAGCGCCAGCGCCAGCGTCGGCTTCACGCTGGCGACCGACCTGGCCGAATATCTGGTGCAGCGCGGTGTGCCCTTCCGTGAGGCGCACGAGATCGTCGGTCACCTCGTGGTCTGGTGCCAGGTGCACGACGTGGACCTGCACGAGGTCAGCGACGCCGACCTGGAACGGATCTCGCCGTCCCTCACCCCCGACGTCCGGCAGGTACTGACCGTCGAAGGCGCCCTGGCCGCGCGCAAGGAACAGGGCGGTACGGCGCCGCAGCGGGTCGCCGAGCAACTGACCGCGCTGCGTGCCCTGGCCGACCAGCACGCGGCGTGGGCGACGAGCTGAGCGGTCCCGGCGCGAGGGCTGACCCCGCCGGGAAACCGGGCGGCCTCGATCCCGGCGCCGGGCCTGACCCCGGTGGCGGGCCTGGTCCCGATGGCGAGCCGGGAGGGCTGCTGCCGCAGTCGTTCTTCGGCCGCTCGTCCGTAGCCGTCGCGCCGGACCTGCTCGGCTGCGTTCTGGAGCGCCGCAGTCCCGAGGGCGTGGTCGCGGTCAGGCTTACCGAGGTCGAGGCCTATACCGGGGCCGCCGATCCCGCGTCGCACGCCTACCGCGGGCCGACCCGGCGCAACGCGGTCATGTTCGGGCCACCCGGTCATGCCTACGTGTACTTCACCTACGGCATGCACTTCTGCGTCAACCTCGTCTGCCAGCCCGAGGGCACCGCTGAGGCGGTCCTGATCCGGGCCGGCGCCATCATCAAGGGCGTCCCGCTGGCCCGGCTCCGGCGGTCCGCCGCCCGCACGGATTACGAGCTCGCGCGGGGCCCGGCCCGGCTCTGCCAGGCGCTGGCCATCGACCGTGTCCTCGACGGCGCCGACGTGGGCGACCCGGGCTCCCCGCTGCGCGTCCTCGGACCCGCCGCAGGCGGTTCGCCCGGGCCGGGCGAACCGCGGCCCGCTGGCGCGATCCGCACCGGTCCCCGGGTCGGCGTCAGCGCGGCCGCCGAGGTGCCCTGGCGGTTCTGGATCGACGGCGACCCGACGGTTTCGGTGTACCGGCCGGCCTTGCCACGGCCGCGCCGGAAAACGTAAACGGTTACCGCCCCCAGCGGTAAAGATGGCACGATTCAGCCGTGACCGACATCATCGACGAACTCAGCTGGCGGGGACTGATCTCGCAGTCGACCGACCTTGACGAGCTGCGCAAGGCCGTCGCGTCGGGACCGGTTACGCTCTACGGCGGGTTCGACCCGACCGCCCCCGGCCTGCACATCGGCAACCTCGTCCTGCTGCTCACGATGCGCCGCTTCCAGCTCTTCGGCCACCGGCCGATCGGCCTGGTCGGCGGGGCGACGGGGCTCATCGGTGACCCGAGCGGCAAGTCAGCCGAGCGCGTCCTCAACCCGCGTGACGTGGTGGCGGCCTGGGCGGACCGGTTCCGGCGTGAGCTGGAGCGGTTCCTGGAGTTCGGGGACGCGGACAACAGTGCGCTGATCGTGAGCAACCTGGACTGGACGGCCGAGCTGTCCGCACTGGACTTCCTGCGCGAGATCGGCAAGCACTTCCCGGTCAGCCAGATGCTCGCCCGCGAATCGGTCAGGGCGCGCCTGGAGGCCGGCGGGATCAGCTACACCGAGTTCAGCTACCAGATCCTGCAGGCCCTTGATTACCTGGAGCTGTACCGGCGGCAGGACACCACGCTGCAGCTCGGTGGCAGCGACCAGTGGGGGAACCTGGTGGCTGGGGTGGACCTGATCCGGCGGGCCGAGGGCGGCTCCGTGCACGCGCTCGCCACCCCGCTGATCACCAAACCGGACGGCACCAAATACGGGAAGACCGAGGGCGGTGCCATCTGGATCAGCCCCGACCTGATGAGCCCGTACGCGTTCTACCAGTTCTGGCTCAACGTCGGCGACGCCGAGGTGCCGCAGATGCTGCGCGTCTTCACGTTCCGGTCCCGGGAGGAGATCGAGGAACTGGAACGCCAGACCGCCGAACGGCCCGCGGCGAGAGTCGGCCAGCGCGCCCTGGCCGAGGACGTCACCGCTCTCGTGCACGGCGCGGACGCCTTGCAGCGGGTGATGGCGGCCAGCCGGGCACTGTTCGGCCAGGGAGACCTCGCCGCGGTCGATGAGCGCACCCTGGCGGACGCGTTCGCGGAAGTCCCGCACACCGAAGTTTTCCTGAAAGCTGAACCCGCTGGTGAAGCCGCTAGTGGTTCCGCTGGTGCGGCCGACGGCGGGATGCCGGCGGTGGCCGAGCTGCTGGCGCTGACGGGCATCGTACCGAGCAGGTCGGCCGCGAGACGGCTCATTGCCGAGGGCGGCGCGTACCTGAACAACCGGAAGGTCACGTCCGAGGACGTTGTCCCCGACCGCGGAGACCTCCTGCACGGCCGCTACCTGATCCTGCGCCGCGGTAAGCGGCACGTCGGCGCGGTCGACGTCCGTCCCGCCTGAGCCCGCCCCTGGTGCCGGCGCCCCGCCTGAGGCCGCCGCTGGTGCCGGCGTCCCGCCCGTTCCGGGATTCCCGCGATGCTGCCGAGATCCTGAGACTGCTCGTACGGAGGGCGGGCGGTAGGTGCTGTGCGGTCCTGGCTCACCCCTGAGCCGGGAGACGTCCCGGGCGGTCCTTCCCCCTCGCGGGTCGGCCTCCAAAGGGGCTCAAGAGCCGCTGTGGGACCGCTCCAGAGGGCCTGGGCCTAGAGGCAAGCCCGCACAAGGTCTCCGCCTCCGATTCGCGGGCCGGTACCCGGCTTGCGGGGCGTCCTGACGGCGTCCCTGAGAGAGTCATCGGCCGGCCGGCCGTCGCGGTCGCCGTGGCTTTGCGCCGGTCGCCGCCGCGGCGCGCGGGCTTGCGCTGGGATCGCGGGCTGCGCGGGGGATCGCGGCTCATCAAAGTGACATGAGTTACTTTTTGAAGCTGAAGTTTGCCCTGAGCGCACTGTGGTCCGGCGGGGTCGCCGGTGAATCCGCTGAAAGAAGTCTGAAAAATCTCTCGGCAGGCTCTCTGACCTGCGGGGATGCCGGGAAAATTAAGATGTTTCCCGTCCTGAGGGCGCGGGTATGGGGATGCCAGGCCGACGCAAGGAGTCGGTCCGTT
Organism: Actinomycetota bacterium; assembly: GCA_003164955.1. Taxonomy (GTDB): domain Bacteria; phylum Actinomycetota; class Actinomycetes; order Streptosporangiales; family Streptosporangiaceae; genus Bog-532. Next base: position 668 of record PLRW01000320.1, on the reverse strand, counting down.
CCGGCCCGCCGGCCGTGAACTTCAAACGACTTTTAGGGCTGCGTGGCGCGGCCCTCACTGCCTGCGACCTGGGCTTATGCGTTCGAGCGGGCCTGAGGTCAGGCGTTAGCCTGCGTTAACCTCGCCAATCGATTTGACGAGCGCCCCGTCCATCCCTAGAGTTCTTCTTGCCCGGCCGGAAACGGAACGCCGCAAGGCGGGCCTGACCGGCGGGAACCCCCAGTAAACGCGGAACTGATGGGCTTTGCACGAACACGGAAGCTGATCGGGTAGTGTCTGCTGGGTGGACGGGACACCAACCTGAGTCGCAAAGTTCATCGGAACTTAGTTGACAACGGGGATCTCGTCCGGTAAGTTAGAGTAGTTGCCCTGGAGGCGGACGGAAGTCCGCTGAAGGTGAGCATCCGCTCCTTGAGAACTCAACAGCGTGCTAAAAGCCAGTGCATTAAGCACATACCCCCGTCGATGGGACGGCTTCCTTCGGGTTGCCCGTCATCATCACGGAGATATGCCAAGATCGCTGAGCTGGTCCAGTCTTCGGGCTGGTCAGTGAGGCACTCTCGGATGTTTACAATCCGCCCAGTGTTTGCCGGCCGCGTCTTCGACGCGAGGCAAAGCCAGGCGGTTGTATATAAAGCATTCAACGGAGAGTTTGATCCTGGCTCAGG
>PLRW01000011.1 GCA_003164955.1 Actinomycetota bacterium | reverse complement strand
GCCGGGCCGGCCTGAGCCGGGCCGGCCTGAGCCGGGCCGGTCTGAGCCGGGCCAGCCTGAGCCGGGCCGGTCTGAGCCGGGCCAGCCTGAGCCGGGCCGGCCTGAGCCCGGCGGGCTTCGGCGAGTGCCTCCGGGAGCAGGTCCCGGAGGTCCGCGAAGGATGTCCTGCTCTCGCCGCGCATCAGAATTCCTCCCGCGCCTGTGATACCCGGACTGGGGAGATCCTCACCGGGACGCCCTCGCCCCGATCCCGCCGCGCTGCTCAAGGTCTTCCAGGAACCTGTCGACCACGCGGCTCTGCCTGGCCTCATCCTGGAGCGACTCGCCCACGATGCGGCTGGCCAGGTCGGTGGCCAGGGCTCCCACCTCGGCCTGCAGGGAGATCAGCGCCTGCTGGCGCTCGGCCTCGATCTGCGCGTTCGCGGCCTCGGCCAGGCGCCGCGCCTCGGCCTGGGCCTCGGTACGCATCTCGGCGATGATCTGGGCGCCCTGCTCCTTCGCCTCCTCGCGGAGACGCGCGGCCTCGTGGCGGGCCTCGGCGAGCTGCCGGCGGTACTGCTCGAGCACCCGGGCCGCCTCGGCCTGAGCCTCCTCCGCGCGGTCCAGCCCACCCTCGATCTGGTCGGTGCGCTCCTGCAGGGTCTTCTGGATTCTCGGCAGCAGGAGCTTGCCAAGCGTTCCGAAGACGACGAGGAACGCGATCGACCCGATGATGAGCTCGGTGATCGTGGGAATCAGTGGGTCCTGCGACCCTGATGAAGCTGCTGCCAGCAGATTCGTCATCGGGTGGCCGCCCTTCGTGTCATGCCTGTCACGGTAGCTATCTGCGTTACTTGCCGAAGATAAACGGCACGATGATGCCGATGAGCGCGAGGGCCTCGGTCAGGGAGAAGCCGATCCACATGTACTGGGTGATGCGCCCGGAAGCTTCCGGCTGGCGGGCCATGGCCTCAATGGCGTGGCCGAAGATCAGGCCGATGCCGATGCCCGGGCCGATAGCCGCGAGGCCATAGGCAATGGAGCCGGTACTGCCGTGCACGCCAGTGGTGGCCGCCGCCAGGACGTTGGAAGCGGTAGCAAGGTCAACCATCTATCTGTCCGTTTCTCTTAGGTCCGGTCCGGCGAAACCCTTCCGCCGAATGGGGATGACGGGATTAATGGCCCGCCTCCAGCGAGTCCGCGATGTAGACCGCGGTCAGCGTGGTGAAGATAAAGGCCTGCAGCAGCTGGATCAGCGCCTCGAGCACGGTGACGGCCAGCACCATCACCGCCGAGGTGGCGGCGTACACCAGCCCGATGCTGAGGCTGGCCAGGTACCACGTCGACAGCGTGAAGATCAGCAGCAGCAGGTGGCCGGCGAACATGTTCGCGAACAGCCGGACGCCGAGGGTGAACGGCTGGATGAAGAAGTACCGGAGGAACTCGATCGGGACCAGGAGGCCCAGCACCCAGGTGGGCACGTCGCGGGGGATCATGTTCTTGAAGTAGCCGACGAAGCCCTGGTTCTTGAAGCCGAGGTAGAGGTAGGTCAGGTAGACCATGGCGACCAGTGACCAGGGGAAACCGCTGCGCGACATCGCCGGGAACTGGAAGAACGGGATGATCTCCATCAGGTTCATGAACCAGATGAAGAAGAACAGCGACATCAGGAACGGCAGGAAGTGGTCCCCCCGCTTGCCCAACGACGGGCGCAGGATCTGGTCGCGCACGGCGAATAGGGCCACCTCGCCGAGGTTTTGCACCCCGCGGGGGACGATCTTGGGCTTCCGGAACGCGAACCCGAAGAAGACGATCACGATCGCCGCGCAGAGCACGGCGATCAGCATCGGCTTGGTGAAGTGGAAGGAGCCGATGCTGAAGATCGGCGTGAAGTCGAAGCTATCCAGGCTGGGCGCCGGGAAGCCGCAGCCGGAGAAGATGTGGCATCCGCCGCTGCCCGCGGCGGCCACCTGGACGTCACCGATCACCGGGCGGCTCCTCTCGCGGCGTTTTCTTGGCGTGCTCGTTTTGTGTGGATGATGACCTGCCGTAGCGATAGATGACGAAGCCGAGTGATAGCCCGAGGCCGAACAGCATCCCCACCGGGAAGATGACCGTCTGGTGCACGGCCCGGCTGATCAGCCACCCGATCGCGCCATAGGCCATCATGCCGGCGATCAGGTAGCTCAGGACCGTGTAGCCCGCGCCCCGGTTCGGCAGCGGGGAATCCTGCCCGCCCGCGTCCTTGTCCACGTTCTCGTCCGCGTTCGCGCCGCTGGCTGGCCGCCGGCCCCGGAACGTCGGCACCTGGCGCACCCCGGTGAGGGGCCGTTCCGGCGGTTCGGGGAGCAGGGCCCGCTCTTCCGGCCCGGCCGACCAGGGCTGGTCCGGCTGCCCGGCTAGCTGGTCCGGCTGCCCGGCTGGGCCCGAGCGCGCCGGCATCTCAGCCAGGTGAGGCCGCTGGTGCGGCGCTGCCGGATGAGGATCGTCGTTCAGTTCGGCCAGGTGAGGCCGCCCGTGCGGCTCGGGAAGAAGGGACTGAGCCACGGTTCACCGCTCCCCGTCCGGTTCCACGTACAGCGACTTGAACCTGATCGACGTGACGACCTGGCTGGCACTCCAGGCGAGGATGCAGACGATGGCGGTGAAGCCGAAGAGCTTGGCGTTGAAGAACGTCGTCCCCTGCAGTTCCTTCACGGCCACCGCGAGGACGATGATCTTGAACAGGTAAAGGACGATCCCCGCCAGCATGATCGCCTGCGGGCTGACCCGCGCCGCGCGGCCGATGGCCACGATGTCGATGCCGAAGAAGATCGCGACGAGGGCAACGCCCAGTAGCGCGCCGATCAGCCCGTGTGATCCGCCGATGCCCGCGCTGACCGCAACCATGACCGCCGCAACGACGGCCGTCCATACGGCCGACCATCGTGTGATCCGGGCGTAGTTTGCCAACACTTAGACATCTCCGAGGAGATCAGTATGGAAGCTCTTTACCTGACGCTGCACATGGAGGAATCCTCCGGGCGCCAGGTGGCGACCCCACACCGCGCCGCAGGTGCGGCGCGCGAATCGCCACTGGTCAACGAAAGGTATCACGGGCCTCTCATTCACGTTATAGGGGCTGCTCGTGAAAGCTATCACAAAGTTCTTTGCTCTGTCTTTACCCAAACTAGGAGTTTTTCAGACCAACTCTTTGCATCCTCGGTCCTACCGGAGAGTCACAAAGCCCAGGCACCGGACCCGGGACGGGGAGG
>PLRW01000035.1 GCA_003164955.1 Actinomycetota bacterium | reverse complement strand
ACATTCCAGGTGCTACGCATCTCGCTCGTTACCCGCGTTAGTGCATCGGGGGTCCTCATTTGGCAGCCTGCCCCTTATCCGCGAATTACCCCGGGCCGTTAAGACCGAGCCGAATGGCCTGGGACTTAAGACCGGCCGAATTACCCGGGCCAAAATAACGGGGAAAAATGCCCGGCTCAATTGAGAAATCCGGCTCTGCGGCCACAACAACAACTCACGGAGAGTGGTGATCAGGTAACAGGAGGAAGTGAAAGAAGGAAGAGCCATGGTATTCAGGAGGAAGCCCAGCAGCACTGTCACCGCAATGTTTCTTTACGTTGCTCCATGTTGGATTCGGTCGGGTCGTACACCCTTGCCCCGAACAGCGTTCTCCTTCACCAAGAGGAACGCGCGAGCAATGGAGAAACACGTGAGTCATAGCGCCCGCAGGCGCGCGCGGGTCATCGCGGGAAGCTCGGTCCTGGCGGCCTTCAGCCTGATGACGCCTGCCTACGCCGCCGCGCCGGGCCACTCCGCCGCGCCTGCCGCCACCTCCTTCGCGGCGGGACCGCGAACTCTGGTCGGTGCCCTGGTCCAGCCCGGCGGGGTCAGACACCTGGTTGGCCCGGGCACCATCTACCAAGGGGCCAGGAACGTGACCGTCAGCAGCATCAACTGGTCGGGATACGCGGCTACCGGCGGCACCGGCGCGTTCACCAGTGTTTCGTCGAGCTGGGTGGAGCCCACGGTCAAATGCAGCTCGGGTGATCAATACTCCAGCTTCTGGGTGGGCCTGGACGGGTCCGGCAACGACTCGGTCGAGCAGACCGGCTCGGGTGTCGACTGCGCCGGCCGCACGCCGGAGTACTACTCCTGGTGCGAGATGTTCCCGGTCTACCCGGTCAACTTCAGCAACACCGTACGCCCAGGTGACCACTTCACCGGGTCGGTGACGTATACGGGAGGCAACAGCTTCACCCTGAAGCTCTCGGACACCACGCAGGGCTGGAGCCACATAGTCACCAAGACCCTGTTCGGGGCCGCCAGGTCCTCCGCGGAGGTCATCGTCGAGGCGCCCTGCTGCACCACGAGCGGAGGCATCCTGCCGCTGGCCCACTTCCGCACGGTCAGCTTCTTGGGTTCGACGGTCAACGGGTCGCCGCTCAGCACTTTCCACCCGATTCGCATCAGGATAGTCCCGGCCAACGGCACAGCGGAGGACAGCATCTCCGCGCTCCACGGCGGGAGCTTCAACGCCACCTGGCTGAGCAGTGGGAACGGCCGCCGGGCAGGTCCACGGGGGCAGTCGCGCCGGTTACCGAACGGGCAGAACGGCCGCGCTGGTTAGCGACGGCCCGAACGGCCCGCGGCGTCCCGGCCCTCCCAGATGGCGGCAGCGGCCGACGGGAGGGCCGCCGCATGACCGCCCGAAGGCAGGTGAGCGGACAGCCCGCCGCACGAACGCGCGGCCACCCGAAGCGATCACGTCAGCTCGCGACGGCCGTCACGCCGCCCGCGGCCCTCCGGAGCGAGGCAGCTGGCCCACGGCATGACCTTCTCGCTGACCACCAGCGCCGGCGGATCGCCGCGGCCGATCTGGACGGGCCGAAGGCGGCCGTCAGCAGGGCGAGCAACGACACGAGCGACGCGACGAGGCGCGCACCAGGAGGCGAGCCTCGCTCGCATGAACCGCTGACCGGCTAGGCGGTGATCCACCCGGTGAGCACGTCGGGATCCCCACCGTTCTGGCAGCGCAGGCGGAACGTCCCCGGCGGGACGGGGCGGATCGAGAAGCAGCCGGCCCCGTCGGAGGCCAGGCTGGTTTCCTGGCCGCTGCCGAGCTGCACGATGATGGTCGTGACCTGCGGCGGGACCAGCTGGCCCAGCACCCCGTCCGCGGTGAACTCGAGTTCAATGGTCATCCGGGCCGAGCTGAAAGTCATGGCGCGGATATCCGCGGCTTCGGTGCGGGTGACCGGTTCGCGATCGGCGTCACCCGCCGAGTCGTAGGTGAGCTGCGCGAGCTCTTTGCCGATGTGGTGCCAGGCAAAGATCTTCTTGCCCGCTTCGACGATCTCGGGCGGGGGCGGCTCGCGCTGGGAGTCAAATACCTCCCGGAGGGCGGCGAGCAGTTCTTCTTCATCCCAGCTGTCGGCCATGGTGATCACCTCCCCGCGGCATGTCGCTGATCGCCTGGACCCCGTCGCCAGATGGCAGCAGCCGACGTCTTATGCCGCCGGGTTACCCCACAGGATACTGATGCATTCATGTTCTGGCGCTGTAACCAGGCAGGTCGTGGCGCTCGCCATCCTCGTACGGCGGCCCAGACCGGTATGAACGAAAGGGGATCGGCGCGAGGCCGGGGCATCTTGTCACAGCACCGTCCGGTGCGGCTCCCCGGCCGCCTGCCGGAAGGCGCCCGCCGCCACCCCCGCGCCGGTAGGCATACCGAACGATCCCCGGCAGAAGTTCTCCGCGATGCGGTGCCACAGATGCGCCCGCCGCAGCAGGGCGTGGTCACCGCCGCGCACCTCGATCACCGTTACTTCGGTGACCAGACGGGCGCGTTCCGCGTACAGCCAGGTATCAACGGGGCGGGTGATGCGGTCGGCGGTCCCGTGGGCGAGCAGGATGTGCCGCCCGGCCAGCTGTTCCACCGGCTCGCCGGGCGGCAGCCAGGGTGCCAGGCCGGCGACCGCGGTCACCGCGGGATGCGCGGCGGCCCGCAACGCGGCGCGGGCGCCCATCGAGTGGCCGACCAGGGTGACCGGGATGTCCCCGAATCGCGTCCCGATCTGATCCAGCACCGCGTGCAGGTCGGGCACGGGGGAGGCCTGCTCGCCGTTCCATCCCCGGACCCGGAAGCGCGGGCGGCACACGATGATCCCGGTGCCGCGCAGAGCGTGCCGGATAGCCCGGGCGATCGGGACCATCCGCAGGACGGCAAGCTGCGCGGAGGAGACCGGCTCGGTACTGACGGACCGGCCGCCGTGGGCCACTACGACCGCCCCGGTGACGGCCGCCCGGCCGGCACGATCAGTTATGTCCCGGCTCATCCGGTCACCGCCCCCTCTGGAATGGCCGCAGCTCACGCGGCGATACGCTTCCGCGTCATCAGAGCTCAGCGGCCGGCGAGCAACTCGACCACCGGGGCGAACTGCTCGATAAAGGTCCCGTTCACGACGATGTACGAGCAGCCGAGCGTGTCCCGGCGACGCTGCAGTTCATCGGCGATCTCCCGCACGCTGCCGCGCAGGATCGCGAGCGAATCGTGGGCGGCGAGGGTCGCGGCGTCGGCGCCGGTGAACCGCTGAACCCAGGGCGGCGCCTCGTCACCGACCACGAATACGACGATCGCGAACTCCAGCGCGGAGGCACGGTCGCCGGCTGCGTCGCGCACCTCGCTGGCCAGCCGAGCCACCTCGTCCCGGCTGGCCAGCGCGCCGGTGGCGAGCGTAAAGATGTCCGCCTTCGCCGCCGCCAGCGCGCGTGCCTTCGGGCCGCCGGCGGCGATCAGCACCGGGGTGTGCCGGTCACCGTCCAGGCCACGCAGCTCATCGATGGTCTGCTCGACCTGGGCCAGTCGCCGCGCGGGCGAGGTGACGGGCTGGCCCAGCAGGTCGGCGGCCTGCTGGGCGACCTCCGGCCGGCCGGTCCCGATACCGAGCTCGAAACGGTCGCCGGACAACAGGGAAAGGCTATGTGCGTCCCAGGCCGCCAGCCGGGGCGCTCGCAGTGGGCTGGCCAGCACCCAGGTGCCGACGTGCAGCGACGTGGTGGCGCCGGCCGCGATGGCCAGGGCGGGCATCGGGGAGGGCAACTGCAGGCCGTCGGGCATCATCAGAGTGGAATAGCCCAGTTGCTCGGCCCGCCGCGCGATCCCGAGCCACTGCTGCTGATCCTGCGGCGCCGACTGTAGCGCGAACCGGAAACCATGTCCCACACCGGGATCTTAGTGCGCCATCACCGAGGGCAGTCAGCGGACGGGACCCGGTGCGCGGTTCCCGGAGCCCTGGAGGCAATATGTCTATTAGGCGAGGAAATCGGAACGACCGGCAACCATTGACTTCGCCCATACGTCATCCCGTTGAGGAGTGTTTAACCGGGGCCTGGGAATGGTGATCTTCGCGGGCCTCGGAGACCGGGTGGAGTGATATATGGGGAGTCCTGTCCCGCCGGACGAGAAACCCGGCCAGGGGATAGCCTCAGCCGGGCTCCCGCCGGCGCACGAAGAGGGCGCCCTGCTGGCCGAGGCCACGCCTGTGACCTCAGCCGAGTCAGCGTCCCCACCGGAGTCAGGGGCCCCACCAGGGTCAGCGTTCTCTGCGGAGTCTGTGTCCTCTGCGGAGTCTGTGTCCTCCGGGGGGCCAATCGCCCCCGCCGAGCCGGCGCCCCCCGGGAGCCCGCCGCTTCCGCCCGGCGGTACCCCGCCGCCAGGCCCCCGGCCGCATCGCAGCCGCCGGCGCAAGGTCCTGATCTGGACCGCGAGCATCACGGCCGGCGTGGTGGCCATCGCCGCCGTCGGCGTCTTTCTCCTCTACCGCCACCTGAACGGGAACATCCAGCAGCGCGACGTCAGCGGGCTGCTGGGCAGCCAGCCGGTCGACCTGCATCCGCAGGCCGAGAACATCCTGGTGGTGGGGTCGGACAGCAGATTCGGCCTCAGTGCTCGGTACGGCAGGAACCTCACGACCGATCAGTCGGACACCATGATGATCGTGCACGTCGCCGCGGACCGGCAATGGGCCGAGGTGATGGCGATCCCGCGCGATTCCTGGGTCAGCATCCCGGCCTGCGAGATGGGCAACAGCCAGATGTCGTCGGCGCAGACGTTCAAGATCAACGAGGCTTTCGCCATCGGCAACCTGGACGGGAACAACACCGCGCTCGGTGTGGCCTGCTCCATCAAGACGGTCGAGCAGGACACCGGCATCTACATCGATCATTTCGTCGTGGTCAACTTCACCGGTCTCGAGAGCATGGTTTCTGCTCTCGGCGGCGTCCAGGAGTGCAACACGCAGGCGATCAACGATCCACTCTCCGGGCTCAAACTGGCTGCCGGGCATCACCTGCTGACCCCCGCTCAGGCCCTGGCGTACGTCCGGGCGCGTTACACCCTCGGCGACGGCAGTGATCTTGAGCGGATCGCCCGCCAGCAGGCGTTCATGTCTTCGCTGATCCAGCGGGTGAAGAGCAAGCTGCTGAACCCACTGGCGATCTACCGGTTCCTGGACGCCGCGACGAAGTCGCTCACCATCGACACCAAACTGGGCGGCGTCACGGGCCTTTACGATCTCGCGTCCAGCCTGCGGAACCTGCCGTCCAGCAAGGTCGCCTTCTTCACGCTGCCCACCTACCCGCGGTCAGAGGTGGTCCCGTCCGACACGGCCAACGTACTGTGGACACAGCCTGAGGACAACGCGATCTTCCAGTCCTTCCGGAACGACGTTCCCGCCAGCCGGTCACTCTTCGCCGCGTCAGCGAGCCCGTCAGCGAGCCCGTCGGCCAGCGCGGCGGCCCCGTCGGCCACGCCGGGCGCCTCCGCGCCCGGGCCGGGCGGCAGCACCTCTCCCACCACGTCAGCCGGCGCCCAGCAGACTGTGCAGCCGACGACCGCGCCCTCCCTGGCCATCCCGTCCGTCCGGACCGCCAACCAGAACATCTGTACCGGCTGAGCACCTCCCGCCGGCCTGCGGCGTGATCGCGCGCTTAAAGCATTCCTGTGCCATGTGTAAGACCCGTCACACGCGGCATCACTAAGAACATGGCCGTCTCGCCCGGTTCAGCCCACGAGCACGACGCCGCCTCCCCGGGAGGCGAGCGGCAGCCACCCGGTCCGCTCGCGGCGGCCGTCGAGGAGACCGCGAGCTTCCTGGCCGCCGTCTGGAACCAGGAAACCGCTGAGCTGCCCACCTCCACAGCTCAGCTCGGCGTCACAGCTCAGCTCGGCGTCCTCCTCATCGTCGAACGACATCGGGACATCAACCTCAGCGGGCTGGCCGCCCAGCTTGGCGCGCTCATGTCCTCGGCCAGCCGGCTGTGTGACCGGCTGGAGGCCGCGGGACTGCTGCACCGCGTCCCTGGCCCGAGCCGGCGAGCGGTCAGCCTGCGCCTGTCACCGGAAGGAACTGCCCTGCTCGACCGCCTGCGGCGACGCCGCCGCGACGACTTGGCGGGCATTCTGATGCGTATGCCCCCGGCCGCGAGAACGGCCCCCGCCGCCGGGCTCGGCCAGTTCCGCTCGGCCGCCAGCGCGATGGGCGGCGGCCGCCCCCGACCGGGTCTGGCCGGGCCGCCCTGAGCTCTTCGCCGGGACAAGCCGGTCATACGACCGGGCCGGATACCGTTGACCCGTGAAAGGGACGTTGGCACGCCGGATGCTGCCCGGTGCCCTGGCGGTAGCCGCGAGCTTGGCCGCGCTCCTGGCCGGCGCGGGCTCCGCCCCGGCCAGGGCGGCCACTCACGCCGGGACGGCGGTCACCCCGCACGTCGTCATCGTCGGGATCTCCGGGCTGCGCTGGACCGATATATCCGCGTCGGCGACACCCGCGCTCTGGGCGGTGGCACGCGCCGGCTCACCTGGCTCAATGGTCGACTATGCGGTACTGCCGCACACGTGCCCCGCCGACGCGTGGCTGACGCTCAACGCCGGCGACCGCGCGCAGGTGCCGCACGCCGAAAAAGGCCCGTGCCCGGCTCTTCCGGCCGTGACGGCTGGGCCCGGCCATGCAGGCGTCCCGGGCCCAGCGCGGGTCGCGGCCATGCCCTCGCTGGTTTCCTACAATCACACCCTCTCGTACAGCCCCCGGTGGGGGCTGCTGGCCTCCGCCGCCGGGAAGGGGAACTGCGCGACCGCCGTCGGGCCCGGCGCCGCGCTGGCGCTCGCCGGCGCCGCCGGCAACGTCGGCTCCTACCTTCCCGCCGCGTCCGCCGTCAGCCGGCCGGTCCTGGCCCGGTGCCCGCTGACCGTGGTGGATCTCGGTGCGCTGCCCGGCGCGCCCGGCGCCGCCCGCACCGCGGCGCTCCGGCACGCCGACACCGAGCTCGGCGCCATCACCGCCGACCTGCCCGCCGGCACAAGGCTGATGGTGACCTCCCCGGGGTCCACCGTGACGCCGCCGCACCTGCAGGCCGTCATGATCAGCGGCCCTGGTTACCGGTCGGGAGTGCTCGGTGCGCCCTCGACCCGGCAGGCGGGAATGGTGGTGCTGACCGATCTGACGCCCACGGTGCTGGGCTGGCGCGGCGAGCCGCGCCCGGCCGGCTTGCCGGGCTCGCAGATCACCAGCGCCGGCCGCGGAGCGCTCGTGTCCTCCGTCCGCGGGCTCGTTGGCCAGGACACCACCTACCAGGTATGGACGGGCACGCACACCATCTTTTTCTGGGTCTACGCCCTGGTTGACGTGGCTGCGTTCGCTGGTGTGGGCCTGCTCTTCTGGGGTGGCCAGCCGGAACGCCGACGGCGCCGCGGCACGCTGTGGCGCATCGCAGGCACCGTCACCGGCGCGGTACCTGCCGGATCGTTCCTGGCCAATCTGGTGCCCTGGTGGCTGATGTCGCACCCGGCGATCTGGCAGTACGGGCTCACCCTCGGCTGGACGGCCGTGGTCAGCGCCGTTGCGCTGGCCGGCCCGTGGCGGCGGGACCCGTTCGGCCCCCCGGGTGCCGTGGCCCTGATGACGGTGCTGGTCGTCGGGCTGGACGTGATGACCGGATCACGGCTGGAGATGGGCTCGCCCTTCGGCCTGTCCGTCCTGGAGGCCGGCCGGTTCTACGGCATCGGCGGCGAAGCGATCGGGCTGTACGCCGTCTGCGGCATGATCGCGGTCGCGTGGGTGGGCAACACGCTGCTCCGCCGGGGCGCCCGGGACGCCGCCCCGCCCGCGCGCGGCCGGGGCCGGGCGCTGCTCGCCGCCTCCGCGGTCGCCGTGTTCGTGGTGATCGCTTGCGGCTGGCCGCAGTTCGGCGGGAAGGTCGGCGGCACGATCGCCATCGTCCCCTGCTTCCTGCTGCTGCTCATGGCCATGGCCGGAATCAGGATCACGGTCCGGCGGGTCGCGCTGGTCCTGGGCAGCGGGGTGGCCCTGTTCGCGGTGTTCGCGCTCATCAATTACCTGATCCCGGCCACGGGTCAGTCCGATATCGGCGCGTTCGCCGGGAACCTGCTCCATGGCCACGCCGGAGGGCTGCTCACGCGCAAGTGGACCTCCATGCTCGGCTCCCTCAGGGTGAACACCTACAGCCCGGTGGTACCCGTGGTCATCATCCTGGCGGGGCTGATCCTGCTGCGACCCTCCTGGTTCGCGGTCAGGGCGCTTCCCCGCGGCTACGCCGCCGAGCCACTGCTGGCGATGACGCTGGCCATGATATGGCTGGTCTGCGTGCTCGGCTGGTTCGCCGACGACTCGGGCATCATCGTGCCGGCCACCGCCCTGCCGCTGGCCCTGCCCCTCGGCTTCGCCCTGCTGGCGGGCGTTCCGCTCACCGATGATGAGACGGCCGACCACGGGCCGACGGTCACGGGATCCTCCATCGTCGGCCGGCTGGGCTAGCCGGGACGACCAGGCGCACAAAGGAGAACGGGTGCAGTATCAGCTATCACGGCTCATCGCCGGGCCGTTCCTGCGCGGGCTGTGGCGGCCGCGGATTGTCGGCGCTGAGCACATTCCGGACACGGGCGGGGCCATCCTGGCGTCGAATCACCTGTCCGTGATGGACTCGGTTTTCCTGCCGCTCATGCTCAAGCGCCCGGTGACGTTCGCGGCCAAGTCGGAATACTTCACCAGCAAACGGCCTGGCCTGCGGCTCATGGGCCTTTACCTGCGGGCCACCGGCCAGCTGTCGGTGGACCGGGCCGGCGCCCGCGCGGCTCAGGAAATGCTCGAGGGGGCCCTCGCGCTGCTGCGCAGCGGCGAGCTGTTCGGTATCTACCCCGAGGGCACCCGGTCCCCGGACGGCCGGCTGTACCGCGCCCGGCCCGGCGTGGGCTGGCTGGCGCTGCACTCCGGCCTTCCGGTCATCCCGGTCGCCATGATCGGCACGGATCGTGTGCTGCCCCCGGGCCGTGCCGTCCCGCGTCTGGGCCGCATCGAGATACGAATCGGAAAGCCGATGACCTTCGACGATATCGCCGCCGGGAACGAGGCCCCGGGTAAGGCGCGCCGGGCCATCGCCGACGAGGTACTCCAGGCCATTCAGCAGCTGTCCGGCCAGGAGTACGTCGCGATGTACGCGTCGGCGCGCAAGGAGCAGCTCGCCGAGGGCGCTTAGTCCACGGGCCAGCGCCGCCCGGCGATGGTGACGAAGTACGTCAGGGTCGCCGGGCGGTCCTGTGGCGCATGGCACAAGCTGTTCAGGGCGGGAGATCAGGCGGCGGATCAGCAGGAACTCCGGCGGGTCCACGGTCGCAAACTGTGCCGGAGCCAAAATTTCGCGCGCCGTTGACAGCCGACCGCGCGTGCGGCGGGGATGGCCGGCCGCAAAGATCTTGGATTCAGGCGTATCTGGGCGGCGTGGTGCTCCTCTGAATTACAGAGTCCAGGACGCGATTGTGTCCTCCACAGTCCAGAGCCCTCCGAGACAAGGGAACACGATGCCGTACAAGTATGGTCGCCGACCGCCCAAAAACGCTCCTGCACTGAGGTTCGGAAGCTTCCTGTCAAGCGCAGCCCCGGCCTACCCACAGCAGGAGGACTACCTCGCCAAGCTCACCGGCTGGCAGATGCTGGGCAACGACGTTGCCGGCGACTGCAACGCGGTCACCTGGGCGAATACACGACGCCTGGTCACCGCGACGCTGACCACCGAGTACTACCCTACCCAAGCGCAGGTGTGGCAGTTCTACGAGACACAAAATCCGGGCTTCGACCCGAACGGCACCAGCGAAACCAACGGGCCGGGAAGCAGCGATGACCAGGGCATGGATATCCAGACCGGCTTGGAGTACCTGCATACGACCGGTGGCCCGGATGGCGTGAGCGCGGTCGCCTTCGCCAAGGTCGACCACACCAACCTCGGCGAAGTGATGGCCGCCTTGGCCATATTCGGGGGGCTATGGCTGGGAATCCAGGTGCTCGGCGCGAACCAGCAGCAGTTTGCCGAAGGCCACGCCTGGACCGATGTCGCAGGCTCGCCCATCGAGGGCGGCCACGCCATTCTCGGCGGCGGCTACACGACCGCCGATGTCAGGTTCATCACCTGGGCCCAGGAGACTGAGTTCGCCCATTCCTTCTGGAACGGCGTCGTCCAGGGCAACCCGCTCGTCGAGGAGGCGTGGGTCGTCATCTGGCCTGAGCACCTTGGGACCAGGGCATTTGAACAGGGCGTGGACCTGGCCCAGCTAGCCGCCGACTACCAGGCCCTGACCGGCCAACCGCTGGCGCTGCCCCAGTAGAAGCGCCGTCAACTCATGGCATTGACCACCTGAGCGAGGCCCTGCGGGGCCGCCATCAGGACATATCGCGACGCAATATCAGGCCAGCCGGGTTTTTGGCCTCCGAAAGCCCGGCTTGCCCCGCATTACATATTAGGATGCTGGATTCCCGGTGTCCTCGGTCCCCTCGCCGGGGCGCCCGGCGTCACGGGGGGGCAGGGCCGAGGGGAACGGTTCGGTCAGGGCGGCCGGATTCCAGATGTACAGCGGGCCCGAGGGGGCATCCCCGGGCTCTGGCCCGGGTGAACTGGCCATATCCCCGGGTGGCCCGGGCACGACGGGCTGCGGGCCGGTATCCGACGTGTGCCGGCCGGAGTAGGGTGACCGGCGCCGTTGCGGGGGACCGCTTCCGGGTGGCCCAGACAGGGGCGTAGTGGCCGGACGCGGCGGCTCTCGCAGCCCGGGCGAGCCCGCGAAACTCGACGGCGGCACGAGCGGCAGCCGCCCTTCCAGCGGTGGGATGCCGCCCGGCACCGCCGGGCTTTCCGGTGGGGCCGCACCGCCGGGGAGCGCGGGATCCACCGGAGGGACCGGTCCTCCGGAACCGAGCCGGGCCGCGGGCGGCACCGGGCCGGCTGAGTCCGCGGGGGATATCGCCCCGGCCGGGCCGCGCCGGTGGAGTGGCGGAGCTACCTCCCATGGCGCTGGCATCGCCGGGGCCTGGGCCGGCGCGAACAGGGCGAACGGATCGGGTGCCCGCTCTGCCGTCTGGTGCTGGACATCACCCTCGGGCATGGGTGCCGGTTCCCACGGTGGGCTACCGGGTGCGCCGAGCTGGGTACGGGTTACCGTCCTGGATACCGGCGTCACGCGTACCCGCAGGCCGTGGGCACTCATACGGGAGTTCGCCGCGGACCTGCCGCCGCTCCGGCCCCGTCTCTTCCGGCGGGATCTTCGGCCGGGGAGAGCACCGCCGGGAGGAGCGCTGCCCGGGACAGCGCTGCCCGGGATCGGGGCGACCGGACTGGAGATGCCCGGGCCCGCGAAGGTGCCCGGGAAAGGCGGCGCACCGGGTACCGGCAGGATGCGGGCTGGCGGCCCGCCGGCCAGGGTCGGCGGGCCAGCCGGCAAAGCGGGTGGGGGCCGCCGGCCCTGGCGGCCCGGTCCGGTTCTCCAGGGGGCCGTTCCCGGTGCGGCCATGGGCGCTGCCGCGGCACGCTCATGCCCGTCCGCTCTTGCATGGCCCGCACTGCCCGCCACCGCCAGCGGCCCGGATGGGCCGTTGAGCAGGGTCCGGGGCTCGGGAGCGGGAAGAGGGCCGCGTTCGGACCGTCGCCGCCGGAACCGGATGCCGACCAGGCTCGCGAGCAGCAGAACGATCAGCATGCCCGCGGCCATCGCCGCATCACGCAGCACGGTCGTGGCCCGGCCCAGGATGGCCGCCCTGGGGTGACCAGCCGCGGGCCGGGTCTTCCCGGGCGCCGCCTGCCCGGTGGCCGGCGCCGAGGGCGGCGCTCGCGGGGCCGCGATGAGCGCCGCGGCCTGGACGGCCTTCAGTGCGTCCACCGTTCCGCTGCCGTAGCCCGGTGCCGTGGCGGACGACGGCGGGCGCGCCACGCTGCCGGCCAGGAGCGCCTGCCGGACCTGGCTTTCGTTCAGGTGAGGATAACGCGACCGGATCAGGGCGGCGACCCCCGCGACGATGGCGCTGGCGGCGTCGGTGGTGCTCATGTTCCGGTATCCGGACGGCGGGCTGGCGGTGGTGAGGTTCACGCCGGGTGCGGTGAGCGTCACGTAGGACTGCCGGACCGAGAACACGGCCCGTACAAAGTGGTGGTCCACGGCGCCGACCGCGATGACACCGGGGTAGGACGCCGGGAAGGTGGGCTCGTTGCTGTCCTCGCCGTTGTCTCCCGCCGGGGCGACGAGCACGGCTCCCTTCCCGAGGGCGTAACTCACTGCCGCACGCTCGGCGGCGCTGCCCCCGGTGGCGGCGCCGAGGCCGCCGGTCGCGGCACCGTCCGAAGCCAGGCTCGCCGGATCGAGCGGCAGATCGATCACCTGGGCGCCGTGCGCGGCGGCGTACCGGATGCCGGCGGCGATCGCCGCCGGCAGGCGTCTAACGTCGGCCGGGTTCGCGTTCAGCGGGTCGGTGGCGCCCAGGACCACCTGGATGGACAGGATTCTGGCCGCCGGCGCGATACCGACGATCCCCGACGCGCGGCCGGCGTTGTCGCCGTGGCCCGCGATGAGGCTCGCGGCGGACGTGCCCTCGATTTCCCGGGACGGGACGCCGGCCGCCTCACCGGATCCGGTGAAGTCGGGTCCGGTGACGACGGAACCGGTCAGGTCGGGATGGGCTGCGTCCACTCCGCTGCTGAGCACGGCGACGGTGATGCCCGTTCCGCGGGAGAACTGCCACGCCTGCGGGACGCGCAGGTTGGCCAGCCACCATTCCTGAGTACGGATCGGGTCGGTTCTGGCCCGCGAAGCCGTCAGGGCACGACCCGGTGCGGACCGGCCCGGTGCCGCCGCGCCGACCGACGCGGGCAGGGCAGCAATGACCGCGGTAGCGGCCGTTATCGCCGCGGTCAGCGCCAGCACTGCGCCGCTGGGCAATCGAGGTGACACGGCGGTCACGTCTCCTCTGAACGGGGGGACATGCGGCGTGCTGCCCGTCGCGGGATCGCGGCTCCGCCCGGCTGGCTTCTGGCACCGTAGTCCCGGCTCGTCCCTACGGTCTTGTCGTCGCAGGACCATCGTGCCATGTGCGCGCCTGCCGGGGAATCTTTCCCGCCGATCTTGCGGCGCCCGGGCCATCGTGCTGGACGGAACGTAGACGTCTGGCTACACAGCGCCGGAAACGGGGCCCGCGTCGCCTACGGAGCCGGGCTCAGGGTGACATGCGCGCCGGGCGGCAGCCCGAGTCGCTGGGCCGCGTCGCCGGAATTCACCGCGAGGGAGACCATGCCGGCCCCGTCGGCGAAGGCGACCAGTTCACCGGGCGCGACCGCCCCGAACGTATCCCGGTAGGGCACGGTCAGCTGACGGCGCCCGGCTCGCACCACGACGTTTCGGCCGTAGCGGACACCGATGCTGCCCGCGTCCGACGCGGAGATGGACAGTTGCACGTTGCCGAACGTGTCGACCGTCAGCACCTCGCCCTGCGCGCTTCCATCGAGCACCCGGCTGGCCGGCGGCGGCAGCGTTACCAGGTCCGACACGTCGATCTCGGTCCCGGCCGACGCGAGGTCCGCGCCGGCGGCCAGCCGCGCGGCGACCGGCATGAAGATATCGCGGCCATGGAACGTTGGTGCCGCCGTGGGGTTGAGCCACATTTCCTTGTTGGTGAGGCTGATCGCTGTCCGCGGGCCGCCGGCCACCGTTATCGCCCACGACAGCAGCCCGTTGTCCGGTCCGACCAGGACCGCGTCGCCAGCCACGACGGCGATTCCCCGCCGGTCCGTGCCAACTCCCGGATCGACCACCGCGACGTGCACTGCGGGCGGGAAGTAGGGAATCGTCTGGGCGAGCACGGCCGCGCCGCGCCGCACGTCGCCACCCGGAATGAGGTGGGTGATGTCTATGACGGGCACCTGCGGCGCGATCTGGGCGGCAACTCCGTGACAGGCGGCAGTGAAGCCGTCCTCCAGCCCGTAGTCGGTGAGGAACGTCAGACAGCGAAAAGGGGCCACGACCCGTGAGCGTACGTCGCAAGAGGCCGCCGGTACAGAAGGGGCGTGCGCCGGGCTTCCCGGGGCGGGCCGCCGCCCGCCTACGATGTGCTGACCGGGAGGAGGGCGATATGGCGGAACTGTCTGAGCGTGACGCCCAGATCCTGGCCTTCGAAGCACGGTCGTGGCGGCACCCGGGGGCGAAGGAACAGGCCATGCAGGATGTACTGGACCTCGCGCCGACCCGCTACTACCAGATACTGAACGAGCTCATCGACACGCCCGAGGCGCTGCGGTTCGATCCGGTGCTCATCAAGCGGCTGCGCAGGCAGCGCTCCCGGCGGCAGCGGATGCGGTCGCCGCGTACTGGCGAATAGGACATGGTGATGCGAGAACGCGGAGAACGGCGTCCATGACCTCCGACGGTGTCACGGCTGGATTGCCCCGGGCCGCCACGGCCGAGGGGCAGGCCGGCCTGGACGCTATCGCGTCCGGGCCTGCCGTCGCGCTGATCGCCTCCGACTACGACGGGACGCTCGCGCCGATCGTGGCTGACCCCGCCGCCGCGCACGTTCATCCCGGTGCGCTCGCCGCGCTGCGGCGGCTGGCGGCCCGCGTTGGCACGCTGGCGGTTGTCACCGGCCGTCCGGTCGCGCAGGCGGTGGAGCTCGGTGACCTGGCCACCGTGCCCGGCCTCATCGTGCTCGGTCACTACGGCTGGGAACGCTGGGAGGACGGTCAGGTGTCCACGCCGGCCGCGCCCCCGGGTGTGGCGGCGGCCCGGCGGGAGCTGCCCGGCGTCCTGCGCGCGGCGGCCGCCCCCGCCGGGACGCGCATCGAGGACAAGGGGCACGCCGTCGCCGTGCACACTCGCGGCACCGCCGACCCGGACGCGGCGCTGGCCCGGCTGCGCGGCCCGCTGGAGGCGCTGGCGGGGCAGACCGGGCTGGCGGTGGAGCCCGGCCGCCGGGTCATCGAGCTACGGCCGCCGGGCATGGACAAGGGAGTGGCCCTGCGGGAACTGGCCGCGGAGCGAGGCGCGCGGTCGATCCTGTTCAGCGGCGACGACCTGGGTGACCTGGCCGCCTTTGCCATGGTCCGTGACCTGCGCACCACCGGAATCCCCGGCGTCACCGTAATCAGCGCCTCCCCCGAATCAGAGCTACCCACCGAAGAAGCCGACCTGGTGGTCGACGGCCCCGACGGCATAGCGTCCCTCTTCGCCGCCCTAGCGGACGCCCTGGAAAAGTAGAGGCGGGCACACCCTAACGGTCACCACCGCAGGCTACGGCGAGCCGGTCGTTACCGGCCCAGCGACCCCAGGCCGAAGGCCTGGGTGAGCGGCCGGTGCTATCGGCGAGTACCGCGGCAGGACCTACGGCGAGGCGGTCGTTACCGGCCCAGCGAGTCCCGGGCTTCAGCCCGGGCGAGTGGCCGGTGTGTCGGCGAGTACCGCAGCGGGGCGCGTAGCGCAGCGGGGGGTTCCGGGGGGTCGCCCCCCCGGGCCAGCACAGCGCATGCGGGGGGTTCCGGGGGGTCGCCCCCCGGGCCAGCACAGCTAACCCAGCGCATCCAGCTGCGCCGCGAGCCAGAGGGCGGGGGCCTTGGCCGCGGCGGCGGCGGCCAGGGCGGCGCACCGCCGGCGGCGCTCGTCCTCGGGCATGAGCAGGGCCTGGTGCATCGCGGCTGCGGTGGCACTCACGTCGTACGGGTTGACCAGCAGCGCGTCGGACCCGAGCAGCGAGGCGGCGCCGGCTTCGCGCGACAGGATCAGCGCGCAGCCGTGGTCGGACAGCACCGGGCCCTCCTCGGCGACCAGGTTCATGCCGTCCCGGATCGGGTTCACGACCAGGACATCCGCGATGCGCCCGGCGGCCAGGGACCGCGCATAGTCGTCTTTGACCTCGAGGATCAGCGGATTCCAGTCCGCGGTGCCGAACTCCTCGTTGATCCCGGCTGCCATCCGCAGCACCTCGTCGGTGTACTCGAGATATCCGGGCACGCTGCCCCGGGACGGATAGGCGAACGCGACGTGCACGACCTGGCCGCGCCATTCGGGCCGGGTGGTGAGCAGTTCCCGGTAGGCGGCCAGTCCCCGGAGGATGTTCTTCGACAGTTCTGTCCGGTCGATCCGCACGATCAGCCGCCGGCCGTCCGCGGCTCTGGTCAGCGCGGCGACGTGCGCTTCGACGTCCGCTTCCCGGGCCCGTTCCCGCAGCGCCGGGGCGTCGACGCCGAGCGGATGGACACCCACGCCAGTGACGTGGCCCCGGTGGATGACCCGCCGCGCGGCCCGGTCAACCTGCGCCCCCAGTAGCGCCTCGCAGCAGTCGAGGAAGGCGTCGGCCCATCGCTGGCAGAGGAAGCCGGCATGGTCGGCGCCGAGCATGCCGTCGATGATGGCGCGGCCGATGTCATCGGGAAGGATCCGGTAGTAGTCCACCGGCGCCCACGGCGTGTGTGAAAAGTGCGCGATACGGATGCCCGGCACCGCGTCGCGCAGCATCCGCGGGACGAGCGCCAGATGGTAATCCTGCACGAGCACGCGCGCGGTCACGGGCGCTGACATCGCGGCCAGCGCGAGTGCCCGCGCAAACGCCTCGTTGTAAGCGACGTAGGACTGCCAGTCGCGGCGGAACGCAGGCCCGAAGTGCGGCTGGACCGGGGTGTTGAACAGCAGGTGGTGGACGAACCACAGGGTGGCGTTCGCCACCGCGTTGTAGGCGCCCTGGAAGGTGGCGGCCGGTATGTCCAGCGCGCGCACGGCGGTCCGGCCGCCTGACGACCCATCAGTTTCGATGCCGAACCGCCTGCCTTCGGGATCCTGGCGGGCCGCGGCCCGGTCGGCGTCACTGAGCGCGGCGCAGATCCACACCACCTCGGCCTGGCCCGCGAGCGACGACAAGCCGGGCATGAGCCCGGACACCAGCCCCCCGCCACCACGCCGCGCGGACAGGCTCCCGTCGGGCGCCATCGTGAAGGACAGCGGGCCCCGGTTCGACGCGACGAGCAGCCGGGCGCGGTCCCGGGGAGGGCCTGCGGCCCGGACGGTTCCGTGGTCCGGGGAATCGCCGGGCCCGGCCTCGCGGCCGGGGGCTGCCTCGCCCGCGTCCTCCCCGGCATCGGCGTGGCCGTCTCCCGCGCCGCCGTCCGGGACAGCCTCCCCGGTGGCGGCCACCCGGCACAGGCTGGAGTTGTGACCCATATCCTGGCAGGCTAGCGGAGGAACGTGCCCCGTCGAGGACCAGTCCGGTGAGCGATATCCCATGCTGCGGCATCGGCCTTGATCGGTTAAAGTTCACGTAAGGCATGTGTCCGTCAGGAAACAGCCTGGTTGCGGCGAGCGTCAGCGTTCGCTGCGGCACAACTGAATACAGCTCATCTAGAGGGGTGGAGGGATCGGCCCTGTGAAGCCCCGGCAACCGTCACGATGATGCTCTGCTCAAGGGGATAATCCCCAGGAGGCTCCCCGCTGAGGGTCGCTGTGCTTGCTGCGGCGTCCCGGTTCTGCGAGGCCACATCGTGAGAGGTGCCAACTCCGGCCCGTGGTCAGGGTGACCTCGGGAAAGATGAGGGTGAAAGGGGCCTCGCGACGTGAGCACATCTGCCACTGAGAAGAACGACGCTGTACCTGCCAGCCGCACGACACCTTCGGTGTCCCGGTTCGGCTACGCCACCCATCTGTCCTGCCGTGAATGCGGCCTGACCCGTGAGCTCGGGCCGTACTATGCATGTGCGGACTGCTTCGGCCCGCTCGAGGTGGCTTACGACTTCCCCGCCCTGACCCGGTCGGACATCGAGGCCGGCCCGCACAACATGTGGCGCTACGCCAAGCTGCTCCCGGTGCCTGCCGACATCGCCCAGCGGCCCACCACCGAGCCGGGCTGCACCCGCCTGATCCGCGCGGACAACCTGGCCCACGCGCTGGGCATGCGGCGGCTCTGGGTCAAGGACGACCGGGACAACCCGACTCACTCCTTCAAGGACCGCGTCGTCGCGGTGGCGCTCGCCGCCGCGCTGGAGATGGGGTTCAAGGTTCTCGCCTGCCCGTCGACGGGAAACCTCGCGAACGCGGTCGCTGCGGCTGCGGCCCGGGCCGGCATCCGCTCGGTGGTGCTCGTCCCGGCCGATCTCGAGCAGCAGAAGATCATCACTACGGCGGTCTACGGCGGCACGTTCGTCCTCGTCGACGGGAACTACGACGACGTGAACCGGCTGGCCTCCGAGCTGGCGGGTGAGCATGAGGACTGGGCGTTCGTCAACGTCAACGTCCGGCCCTACTACGCGGAAGGATCCAAGACGCTCGGCTACGAGATCGCCGAGCAGCTCGGCTGGCGGCTACCGGAGCAGGTTGTCGTCCCCATCGCATCTGGCGCGCAGCTCACCAAGGTGGACAAGGGCTTCCGTGAGCTGGCCTCGCTCGGCCTCGTCGACGACACCGGCTGGCACGTGTTCGGCGCCCAGGCCACCGGCTGCTCGCCGGTGTCGGCCGCCTTCGCGGCGGGCCAGGACGTCGTCGCGCCGGTGCGCCCCGCCACCATCGCCAAGTCGCTGGCCATCGGCAACCCCGCGGACGGCCCGTACGTCCTGGACACGGTGCGGCGGACCGGTGGTGCCGTGGCGGATGTGAGCGATGAGGAGATCATCGATTCGATCCGCCTGCTCGCCGCCACCGAGGGGATCTTCGCCGAAACCGCCGGCGGAGTGACGCTGGGCGTCCTGCGCAAGCTTCTCGCCGCCGGGCAGATCGATCCCGCGGCGGAGACGGTGATCATCAACTCCGGCGACGGCCTGAAGACCCTGGACGCGGTGGCGGGGGCATTGCCTGTCGCACCCGTGGTACGGCCCACGCTGGAATCATTCCGAGAGGCAGGAGTCGAATGAGCGTGTCGGTACGAATCCCCACCATCCTACGGTCCTATACGGGCGGCGCGGCGGAGGTCAGCGCCGACCACGGGACACTGCGCGAGGTGATCGCCGGGCTGGATACGGCTTATCCGGGCATCGCCGGGCGGATCGTCGACGACGGCGGCAAGCTCCGCCGGTTCGTCAACGTATACGTCGGTGAGGAGGACGTCAGGTTCGCGCAGGGCCTGGACACGCTTGTCCCCTCCGGTGCGCAGGTTTCGGTTATCCCCGCGGTAGCCGGCGGATAACGCTCATATACCCTCACGACCGCCGTAACTAAATGCTCGCAGCCTGTATACGCTTATCGCGGGAGATCGTGCCCGTCCGGTTCGCGTAGACGGTAATGTCATGTCTGGTCGCCATCGGTCGGACCCGCTCCTTGGCGTGGCCCGGGCAAAGCGATCGAACGGGTTCCGCGTTGCAAGGGCGGAGCTCGAGGCCCGAGCACAGTTAGGGAGTTGTGTGGAAATGGCTCAGGGCACCGTCAAGTGGTTCAACGCGGAGAAGGGCTACGGCTTCATCGCCGTGGATAACGGCAAGGACGTGTTTGTCCACTTCTCGGCAATTCAGGCGGACGGCTACCGGACGCTTGAAGAGGGCCAGCGGGTGGAGTTCGAGATCACGCAGAGTGACCGAGGGCAGCAGGCAGAGGCTGTCCGCCTGGTCTGAAGCTCTGACGTCAATCGGCCCGGCCCCCTCGGGGCCGGGCCGATTTGCATTGCCGCAGCGAGGGCCCTGTCCCTGCGTTTGCACTCTACGGGTGAGAGTGCTAAACATGGCGTTGGCACTCTCCCTATGAGAGTGACAGCGATAGGCCGGATCGGGCGATGAGGTCTGTGCCCACGGCAGGAAATGACTGCCGGTGGCCCAGGCCAGCCGTCGCGGGCGTCGGCCCGATCCGCTAGCAAGCCACGGAGGACTGGAGCCTATGGCAGCGAAGATGATCGCGTTCGATGAAGAGGCCCGGCGCGGCCTCGAGCGCGGCATGAACCAGCTCGCCGACGCCGTGAAGGTAACCCTCGGCCCCAAGGGCCGGAACGTGGTACTCGAGAAGAAGTGGGGCGCCCCCACGATCACCAACGATGGCGTGTCCATCGCGAAGGAGATCGAGCTCGAGGACCCGTGGGAGAAGATCGGCGCGGAACTCGTTAAGGAAGTTGCAAAGAAGACCGACGACGTTGCGGGTGACGGCACCACGACCGCCACCGTTCTCGCCCAGGCGCTCGTTCGCGAGGGCCTGCGCAACGTGGCCGCCGGCGCCAATCCGATGTCGCTCAAGCGCGGCATCGACGCGGCCGTCGAGCGCGTCAGCGAGGAACTGTCCAAGATGGCCAAGGACGTGGAGACCAAGGAGCAGATCGCTTCGACCGCCTCCATTTCCGCCGGCGACCCGGCCATCGGCGAGATGATCGCCGAAGCCATGGACAAGGTGGGCAAGGAAGGCGTCATCACCGTCGAGGAGAGCAACACCTTCGGCCTTGAGCTTGAGCTCACCGAGGGCATGCGCTTCGACAAGGGCTACATCGCGCCGTACTTCGTGACCGACCCCGAGCGTCTCGAGGCCGTCCTGGACGACCCGTACATCCTCGTGGTCAACTCGAAGGTCTCGGCCAACAAGGACCTGCTGCCGCTGCTGGACAAGGTGGTGCAGTCGGGCAAGCCGCTCGTCATCATCGCGGAGGACGTCGAGGGTGAAGCCCTGGCGACGCTCATCGTGAACAAGATGCGCGGCCTGTTCAAGTCCGTCGCGGTGAAGGCCCCGGGCTTCGGTGACCGCCGGAAGGCCATGCTCGGCGACATCGCCATTCTCACCGGCGCCCAGGTCATCAGCGAGGAGCTGGGCCTGAAGCTGGAGAACGCCGACGTCGACGTGCTCGGCCGTGCCCGCAAGGTCGTCGTGACCAAGGACGAGACGACCATCGTGGACGGTGCCGGTGACGCGGAGCAGATCTCTGGCCGCGTCAACCAGATCCGTACCGAGATCGACAACACCGACTCCGACTACGACCGCGAGAAGCTGCAGGAGCGGCTGGCCAAGCTGGCCGGCGGCGTGGCCGTCATCAAGGCCGGCGCAGCGACCGAGGTCGAGCTGAAGGAGCGCAAGCACCGCATCGAGGATGCCGTGCGCAACGCCAAGGCGGCCGTCGAGGAGGGCATTGTGCCCGGCGGTGGTGTGGCGCTGATTCAGGCCGGCAACAACGCGTTCCAGAAGCTGGAACTGTCGGGCGACGAGTCCACCGGTGCGGCGATCGTTCGCCGGGCCCTGGAGGAGCCGCTCAAGCAGATCGCGGTGAACGCCGGCCTCGAAGGCGGCGTTGTGGTGGAGAAGGTCAAGGGCCTGCCCGCAGGCCAGGGCCTGAACGCCGCGACCGGTGAGTATGTGGACATGCTGAAGACCGGGATCAACGACCCCACCAAGGTCACCCGTTCGGCGCTGCAGAACGCGTCGTCGATCGCCGGCCTGTTCCTCACCACCGAGGCCGTGATCGCCGAGAAGCCGGAGAAGGAGAAGGCCCCGGCCGCTCCGGGCGGCGGGGACATGGACTTCTAGTCCAGCCCTTTACCGTCGAGGGCCCGGGGGAACTTCCCCCGGGCCCTCGCGTTTCGGCGGAGGACCGCGGCCCGGGCCCCGGTTAGACTGCTCGCGCCCGTCACGGGTATGCCGTCCGGTCCGCGCGGCGGCTAGCCTAGAGGTGTCCGCAGCATCAGCTCGATACCGGGTTTTTTGCCGTTCGTCGTCTTTTCCCTATTCACGTGAGGTCTTGCGTGCCTACCGGCAAGGTCAAGTGGTACGACTCCGAGAAGGGGTTCGGTTTCCTCGCCCGCGATGATGGCGGCGAGGTCTTCGTGCACTCTTCTGCCCTCCCGTCCGGGACCACCTCGCTGCGCCCCGGCCAGCGGGTGGAGTTCGGCGTCGCGGAGGGCCGGAAGGGGGCGCAGGCCCTTCAGGTGCGGCTGATCGAGCCGCCGCCCACCGTCGCGGTGAAGTCGGCCCGCAAGAAGCCGGATGAGATGGTCGTGATCGTCGAGGACCTCATCAAGCTGCTGGACGAAGTGTCGAATACGTACCGGCGCGGCAAGCATCCGGACGGCCGCGACGCCAAGAAGATCGGCGCCGTGCTGCGGGCCGTCGCTGATGACGTAGAGGCCGGCTGACGGCCTCAGCCGGGCTGTGGCGTTACGGTTCGGCTGCCCCGCAGCCGACGGTGCCGCCGCGACAGCACCAGGAGCACCAAGGCGGCGGCCAGTCCCGCGGCGCTGATCCACAGCCCCGCCGGGCCGCTTCCCGCTATCGAGACCAGCACGCCCGCGAGCCCCCCCGCCACCCACGACACCTGGTGGATGGTCTCGGACACGGCGAACGTGGATGTCCGGGTCTGCTCCGGGATCTCCCGCTGCACCGTGGAGTCCAGCGCGAGCTTGGCCAGCACGGCCCCCACCGAGGCCACGAACGCGACGATCAGCGCCGTGCCCAGGCCGAAGAAGACCGCGCACACGGTGCAGGTCACCGTGGACACGACCAGCACGCCGAACGCCATCAGATGCGGGACGCGGGAGCGGAACAACGAGCCGGCCGCCGTGCCGATCAGGCCGCCGGCGGCGGCGGCGAACACCAGCGCGCCCAGCGCCAGGTTCTGCGAGAAGCCATGGAAATGCGCGCTGCGCAGCAGGAACGCGAGGAAGAAGACCATAAAGCCGGCGAACATGCGCACCGCCGCATTGGCCCACATCGCCTCGGCTACGATCGGCCCGACCGACCGTAGCCGCCCCCGCCGCCTGGGCCTGGTGTCCTGGCGCCCCGGCTCGTTCAGTGAGCGTCCCATCCCGGGGCGGCCCCGGCTCCCGTCGCCGGGGGCGGCCGCGCCGCGCTGCGCCCGGGCACTCCCCGCGTCACCCGCCCGGGCACTCCCCGGGGCAGCGAATCCAGCGCCGTCGGCTGCTTCCCCGGCGAGTGGTTCCGCCTCGGGTGCGGTGTCGTCGATTTGGTCGGGCACCCGGGCCCCCAGCACCGTGGCTCCCAGGTAGACGAGTGTGCCGACCCGCAGGGCCCACGGCGCCCCGGCCACGTCCTGGATGCCGAAGGCTACCGGCGCGGCCACGGTCGAGGCCAGGACGGCTCCCAGGCCGTTCCGCGCGTTTGCCGTGACCAGCGTGATCTCGGCGGGCAGCAGGCGCGGGGTCACCGAGCTGCGGGTGATGGCGTAGGCCTTCTGCAGCACCAGCACGCCGAACGCCGCCGGGAACAAGGTGACCGGATCACCGGTGACCGCGCCCGACATCGCCCAGCACAAGAGGCCGCGGGCGAGCAGGGTACCCATCATGATGTAACGGCGTCCCTGCCGGACGCGGTCCAGCATGGGCCCGATAAACGGCGCGAGCAGCGCGAACGGCGTCATGGTGAGGACGAGGTAGAGCACGACCTGACTGCGGGCCTCGTGCAGCGAGGTGTTGAAGAACACAGTGCCGGCCAGGGCCACGGCTACGAAGGCGTCACCGGCACTGCCGGCCGCGGTCAGCTCGATGAGGCTCGACAGGCCGGTGCGGCCCGCACCGGACGCGCCGCTCAGGCGGTGCACGAACCGTCCCAGCCGCCGGTTCGCGGAGGCGCCCGCCCGCGCGGCGGAGCGGGCTGCCCGGGCGGTCGCCCGCCCTGCCTCCGACAGTCCCATGGTCTAAGTATTCGTCCCAGCGGGGGCTGCGACGACCAGCGGGCACGAATTCCCCGATAGCTGGCTCGTGCACTGGCCGCGATGAGCGAGAATAACTAATCGTGAGCCCGATCCGTGTCCGCAGCAAAGAGCCAGATCAGGTATGCGCGGAAGCCGTCGACCTGGCGCGTGCCGCCGTGCAGGACGTCGTAGGCGCGGAAAAGGTGGGGGAGCACCTCGGCGTTGAGGCGGGAGGCGATCGCCTCGTCACCCACCTGTTCGATTGCCTCGACCCCGCCTATCCCGGATGGCACTGGGTGGTGACCGTGACACGCGCCGCGCGCGCCAAGACCGTCACCGTCGATGACAGCGCGCTGCTCCCCGGCCCTGACGCGATGCTGGCCCCCGCCTGGGTGCCCTGGCGTGACCGGCTGCAGCCGGGAGACGTGGGCGTGGGTGACCTGCTCCCGGCCCATGACGATGACGAACGGCTCGTCCCGATGGTGCTGCTGGCCGGGGACGACGCTGTGGTTGACTGGTACGCTGACGGGCCGCCCGAGGTCCCCGATCCGCCCGGGTCACGGGAGGCCCCGGAGCCCGCCTTCCCGGGCCGGCCCCGGGTGCTGTCCCCGGCCGGGCGTGACGAAACCGCCGAACGGTGGTACGACAGCGAGCACGGCCCGCGCACGCCGCTGGCCCGCGCCGCTCCCGCCATGTGCGCCAGTTGCGGCTTTTTCGTCCCGCTCAGCGGCGTGCTGGGACAGATGTTCGGCGGCTGCGCGAACGCCTACGCCCCGGACGACGGCCGGATCGTCTCCGCTGATCATGGATGCGGTGCGCATTCGGAATCGGCCTTCGACGACGCGCCCGCCCGCATCGCCTCACCGGTGATCGACGAGTTCGGCTACGACCTGGTGGATCTGCTGCCGGGCGTCTCGCTGGACGAGACCGTCTTCGAGTCGTTCAGCGGCGAGGCCTGAGCCGGTTCCTGGCCATCCGCCCGGCCCGGCCCGGCGCGCCGGCGCGGCGCTCTGCGACGCTGGCCCGGCGGTGCTGCAGGTGCGGTACGTACCAGAGGCCGAAGAACCCCAGCACCACCCCGGTCACGCAGGTCCACACCCACCATCGCTCGGCCGGGGGCAGGCTGTCGCGGACGGCCAGCACGACGATGAGGGCGATCACCCAGCCCGCCGTGATGACGGTGGTGATCAGCCAGGTATTTCCCTCGAACGGAGGCGGCGGCGAGCGGCGCGGAGAAGCCACGGGAGCCAGATTACGTGCCAGCCGGGGCCGCCGTGACGGCCCCGCCCGCGATGTCCCCCGGCGCGCCCTCCGTCCGTGATGTACTTGGGTCATCCGGCCGCAGGCGCCCCCTGCCTGCTCACACGCGATAGGTGGTTCTGCGAATTCCGCATTATCGCATATCGTTAGCTAAAGTAATGACTCAGGCTAATGAAGATGACACTGACGCAAACAAGTTCGGCGCAGACACGGTCCGACGTGGGCCTGGCCACCGCGTTGCGGATCTCGGTCAGTCGGCTCGCGCGACGGCTGCGGGTAGAGCGCGCGGCGCACGGCATGCCGGAGCCGGAGCTGTCCGACACGCAATTCGCCGCCCTCTCGGCGCTGGAGCGCCACTCGGCCATGACGCCGGGCGAGCTTGCCGAGTACGAGAAGGTGCAGCCGCCCTCGATGACACGCGTCATCGCGGTTCTGGAGGAACGCGGCCTTGTGATGCGGGCACCGCACATGACCGACCGGCGCCAGGTGGTTCTGACCGTGACGGAAGACGGCCGGGCCGTGGTCCTGCGGGCGCGCCGGCGCCGGGACGAGTGGCTGGCGAAGCGGCTCAAGGAGCTGACTCCGCAGGAGCGTGCGACGCTGCGCGCCGCGGCGCCGATCCTGGAGAAGCTCAGCCAGTCCTGAGGCGGCCGGCTTCCACCGTCCCGCGGCCCGCTTCCGCGGGAAGCGGCACCGGGAGGCCGCCCAGCCGCGAGCGGACGTTCAGTTCCCTCCGCAACCGTAATTACCGCCTGTTCGCGGCCGGGCAGGTCGTCTCCAACAGCGGCACCTGGATGCAGCGGACCGCGCAGGACTGGCTGGTGCTGGACCTGTCGCACGGCAGCGGTTCTGCCCTCGGCATCGCCGCGGGCCTGCAATTTCTGCCGCTATTGCTGTTCAGCCTGTGGGGTGGCGGGATCGCCGACCGGTTCGGCAAGCGCCGTATTCTGCTCATCACCCAGAGCCTCATGGGTGGTCTGGCGCTGATCCTCGGCCTGCTCGCCATCACCGGGACGGTCCGGCTCTGGCACGTCTACCTGCTGGCTTTCGCCCTCGGCATGGTCACGGTCGTGGACAACCCGACCCGGCAGACCTTCGTGACCGAGATGGTCGGGCAGGCCGACCTGGCGAATGGAATCGCGCTGAACAGCGCCATTTTCAATCTGGCCCGGATCGCCGGGCCTGCCCTGGCGGGAATCATCATCGGCCTGGTCGGCACGCCGATCGCATTCCTGGTCAACGCCGCGTCATATGGCGCTGTGATTACCGGGCTGCTGCTGATGCGCCCGGGTGAGCTGTCCCCTTCCGCGCGGGCCGCGCGGGCCAAGGGCCAGCTGCGGGAGGCGCTGCGCTACGTCAGGGGATCACCGCGGATCTGGCTGCCGATGACGATGCTCTTCTTCGTCGCGACGTTCGGCATGAATTTTCAGGTCACCACGGCCCTGATGTCGCGTGGTGTGTTCCACACCGGCGCGAGTGCGTTTGGCCTGGCTTCGACCGCCTACGCGGCCGGTGCGCTGGGGGGTGCGCTGCTGGCGGCGCGGCGGCGCCAGCCGTCGGTCCGGCTCCAGATCGTGGTCGCGCTGGCGTTCGGCATCCTGGAGGCGGCCTCGGGGCTGATGCCCGCCTACTGGGCGTTCCTCCTGCTGCTCCTGCCGACCGGCCTGTCGGTGGTGATGTACACGACGGCCGCTAACTCCGCGACCCAGCTCGGCAGCGACCCGCGGCTACGCGGCCGTGTCATGGGCGTGTACATGCTGGTGTTCCTGGGCGGCGCGCCGCTCGGCTCCCCGCTGATCGGCTGGGTGGCCGAGCAGTTCGGCCCGCGGATGAGCCTGATCTCGGGCGGGGTGATCTCGGCGGTCGCCGCCATCGTGGTGGGGATCGTGCTGTCGCGCCTCACCGGGACCAGTGTGCGCGACGGGCTGCGACCGCTGCGGCAGAAGCTGCTACCAATGAACGCATGAGACTGTTCGTCGCTCTCGCGCCGCCACCCACGGCGCTTGACGAACTGGACGCTGTGGTCACCCCGTTGCGCGCGGGACAGCCCGCCCTGCGCTGGACCAGCCGGGACGCCTGGCATATCACGCTGGCTTTCCTGGGCGAAGTCAATGAGCCGGCGGCGGCCCGGCTGGGGCCGCGGCTGGAGCGCGCCACGGCCCGCCACCATCAGTTCTCCCTCGCGTTCGCCGGCGCGGGTGCCTTCCCCTCGGCCGCCCGCGCCCGGGTGTTCTGGGGCGGCCTGAGCGGTGATGACCGCGCGGTGGCCAGCCTGGCCGCGTCGGTGGCCGCGGCCGCACGCCGGGCCGGGGCGCCCCCGCCGGATGATGGCCGTCCATTCCGCCCGCACCTCACGCTGGCGCGCTGCCGCGTCCCGGCCGATACCCGCGCCCTGGTCGCCACGCTGAGCGGATACCGGGGGCCGGCCTGGACCACCGACCGCGTTCACTTGATCCACAGCAGGCCCAGCGGCCAGCCCCGCTACGCGATGCTGGACAGCTGGCCGCTCGCCCGCCGATAGGCTCGGGACGTGACCCGAGTGCCCCGCTGGCTGCTTCCCGCCGTGCTCGCGCTCCTGGTGCTGACCGTGATCGTCGGCTCCCTGCTGCGCTGAGCGCCACGCTGCGCGCGTGCCGCGCCGGGCGGCCCTAAGGGGCCGCGCGCCGCGGTGCGCTGGGCTCCACGGCGCGCTCAGGACCCGCAGCGGGCGGTCAGCAGGGGGATGGCGTGTTGCGGATGACCGCGAGGCTGACGATCTTGCCGTCCCGGACGCTGGTCAGAGGCGTTCGGCTACGTAGTCGATGCAGGCGGTCAGGGCCTCCACGTCGGCGGGGTCGACGGAGGGGAACATGCCGATGCGAAGCTGGTTGCGGCCCAGCTTTCGGTACGACTCGGTGTCCACGATGCCGTTCGCGCGCAGCGCAGCGGCGACGGCCGTCGCATCAACGCCGGTGAAGTCGACCGTGCCGACCACCTGTGAACGCTGGGCCGGGTCGGTGACGAACGGCGACGTATACGGGGTCTTCTCGGCCCAGGTGTACAGGCGCGCGGCGGAGTCGGCGGTCCGTGCCGTCGTCCAGGCCAGGCCGCCGTGGGCCAGCATCCAGTCGATCTGGTCCGCGAGGAGCATCAGGGTCGCGACGGCCGGGGTGTTGTACGTCTGGTCCCTGGCCGAGTTCTCCATGGCAATGGGCAGGGACAGCGAGCCGGGCACGTAGCGGTCCGTCGCCGCGATCTCGGCCACGCGGCTGGCGGCGGCAGGCGACATGAGGGCGATCCACAGGCCGCCGTCGGCACCGAAGCACTTCTGCGGCGCGAAGAAGTACACGTCGAAGTCGGCCGGATCGACCGGGAGACCGCCCGCGGCACTGGTGGCATCGACCAGGATTAGCGAGCCGGGGTCCGCGCCCGCGATCCGGCGGACTGGCATCGCCACCCCGGTCGACGTCTCGTTGTGGGTGAGGGCGTATGCGTCCACCCCGGCCTCCGCGGCGGCCGGCGGATGGCCGCCCGGTGCCGATTCGATCACCGTCGGGGAGCCCAGCCACGGTGCGGCCGCCACCACCGCGGCGAACTTGGCGGAGAATTCACCGAACGCGAGATGCTGTGACCGGGAGCGGATCAGCCCGAAGGCGGCGGCGTCCCAGAAGGCGGTCGTCCCGCCGTTGCCGAGGACGACCGCGAAGTCTTCCGGCAGCGCGAAGAGCCCGGCCAGGCCGGCCCGGATCCGCCCGACCAGCGACCGGACGGGGGCCTGCCGGTGCGAGGTGCCCAGGTAGGTGGCACCGGAGCCGGCCAGCGCCGCTAGCTGGTCTGCGCGCACCTTGGACGGCCCGCTGCCGAACCTGCCGTCCGCGGGCCTGATCCCGGGGGGAATGATGACGCTGCTCACCGCGCCAGCCTATCCGCGGCCGGTCACTGGCCCCGGCGTCCACGCGGTCCCCGCCGAGTTCCGGCGCTGCCGAACGCGCTCCCGCCGCAGACAGCGCCGGGCGCCCCGGGCCGCACCCGGGACGCCCGGCGGCGCAGA
Organism: Actinomycetota bacterium; assembly: GCA_003164955.1. Lineage (GTDB taxonomy): Bacteria > Actinomycetota > Actinomycetes > Streptosporangiales > Streptosporangiaceae > Bog-532. The sequence goes on along the minus strand of PLRW01000035.1, from coordinate 34,558 downwards.
TCGGCCGGGACGCGCCGTCTACACCTTGTCGAGCACGCTGTCGGCGCCGGGTACGTCGCGCACCGGGCGGGCCGCCGGGCCGATGTAGCGGGCGCTGGGCCGGACCAGCCGGCCGGTGCGCTTCTGCTCCAGGATGTGCGCGGCCCACCCCGCGGTGCGGGCGCAGGTGAACATCGAGGTGAACAGGTTGGCGGGGACCTCGGCAAAATCGAGGACGATGGCGGCCCAAAATTCCACGTTGGTCTCGAGCACCCGGTCGGGCCGGCGTGCGCGGAGCTCCGCCAGCGCGGCGTTCTCCAGGGCCAGGGCCACCTCGTAGCGGGGCGCCCCCAGCTCCTTCGCGGTCCGGCGCAGCACGCGGGCACGGGGGTCCTCGGCCCGGTACACACGGTGCCCGAAGCCCATGAGCCGGTCGCCCCGGTCGAGCACCGACTTCACGTAGGTATCCGCGTCGCCGGTCCGCTCCACCCCTTCGACCATGTGCAGCACGCGCGCCGGCGCGCCACCGTGCAGCGGCCCGGACATGGCACCGACCGCACCCGACATCGCCGCCGCCGCGTCGGCGCCGGTCGAGGCGATGACGCGGGCGGTGAACGTGGAGGCGTTCATGCCGTGCTCGGCCGCCGACACCCAGTAGGCGTCGACCGCCTTGACGTGCCGTGGGTCGGGCTCGCCGCGCCAGCGGATCAGGAACTGCTCGGGAATCGTCTTTCCCTCGTCCACCCGGCTCTGCGGCACCATGGGCAGGCTGAGTCCCCGGGCCGACTGGGCCGCAAACGACAGCGCGGTCACGGAGATCCGGGCAAGATTGTCACGGGCCTCGTCGTCGCTGCTGTCCAGCAGTTGCTTGATGCCCCACGCGGGGGTCAGTGTGGCCAGCGCGCTCTGCACGTCGACGCGGGTGTCACCGGAGTGCACCGGGAGGGGGAACGCCTCGGCCGGGGGAAGGCCCGGGGTGAAAGAGTTATCGACCAAGAGACCCCACACGTGACCGAACGAGACGTGACCCGTCAGCTCTTCGATATCCACTCCGCGATACCGGAGCGAGCCGCCCTCTTTGTCAGGCTCGGCGATCTCGGACTCGAAGGCAATGACGCCCTCCAGTCCTGGCTTGAAGTCGGACATCGGAGTCTCCTTCTTCTTGCGGGACGGCACGCCGGCTCGTGCGCCAGCGGGCGTTGTGCGTCCGGGCGCTACAACCGTGACGGTCCTGCCGTGGCCCGCGCCAGGTGCACACGGCACCCTGGCCAGGGAACGCGAAAGGGCCGCGCGGACTCCAGACCGCGCCGTACCTCGGTTCTCTTATTCAATATCGCCAGACCTACTTAGCGGTAGCCGACAGCAATGTGAGGATCGTTACTAATGAAGACGACCCGGTACGGCGAAGGTTCCAGCGCCCATCCGCACGATAGTTCCCGGCCCCTTTCCGAGGATATGCTCCCAGATGACCCCGTCGAGCAGTTCTCCGGCTGGCTCTCGGACGCCGTGCAGGCCGGCCTGCCGCAGCCCAATGCCATGGTGCTGGCCACCACCTCGGCCGACGGGCACACCCGGGCCCGGACCGTCCTCCTCAAGGCACACGACGGTGCCGGGTTTGTCTTCTACACGAACCGGACATCCCGCAAGGGCACCGACCTGGCCGGGAATTCATGGGCCTGCGTGCTGTTCCCCTGGTTCGCGCTGGGGCGCCAGGTCACCATCGAGGGGCCGGTCAGCATGCTGTCCACCGCGGACAGTGAGCCGTATTTCCGGTCCCGGCCCCGCGGGTCGCAGATCGGGGCGTGGGCCAGCCGGCAATCCCGGGTCCTGGCGTCGCGCGCGGAGCTCGACGATCGCGTCGCGGAGCTCGAACGGCGCTGGCCGGCGGGCACCGAGGTGCCGATGCCGGACTTCTGGGGGGGTTACCGGCTCGCGCCGGAGACGATCGAGTTCTGGCAGTTGCGTGAGGACCGGCTGCACGACCGGCTCCGGTACCGCCGGACCCCCGGCGACTGGGTCATCGAGCGGGTGTCGCCCTAGCCCGGAAGACCCGGTGCCGTCCGGCGCCCGGGCGCCGCGGGACCGGGTAGGCCCAGGCGCCCGCGCGGCATAGCATCACAGCAGGAGGAATGAGCAGGTGACCGCCCAGGGGCTAATCGACACGACCGAGATGTACCTCCGTACCGTCTTCGAGCTCGAAGAGGAGGGCATCGTCCCGCTGCGTGCCCGCATCGCCGAGCGGCTGGGCCAGAGCGGGCCGACCGTCAGCCAGACCGTGGCCAGGATGGAGCGCGACGGGCTGCTGCACGTCGCCGGCGACCGTCAGCTGTCCCTCAGCGACGTCGGCCGGACGCTGGCCACCCGGGTGATGCGCAAGCACCGGCTGGCCGAGTGCCTCCTGGTGGGCGTCATCGAGCTGCCCTGGGAGGAGGTCCACATCGAGGCGTGCCGGTGGGAGCATGTGATCTCGGAGAGCGTGGAGCGCCGCCTGTTCGAATTGCTCGGGTACCCGGTTCGCTGCCCGCACGGGAACGTGATTCCCGGCCTCGATGAGCTCGGGATCCCGCCCCAGGCCAAGGAGCAGATGGGCATCGCGGTCGAAGGCGGCGAGGCGATGACCAAGGTCGCCGTGCGGGAGCCCGCACCGGTGGTTGTGCGGCGGATTAGCGAACAGATCCAGAGCGATCTCGTTCTGATGCTTAAACTCAAGCGCACCGGGATACAACCCGGACGTGAGGTAATGCTCGCGGCAAGAGACGACGGTGTGCGAGTGACGTGTGGCGACAGCGCTGACGGAGCCGGGACGGACCTGCCCCGCGAGATCGCCGCGCACGTTTTCGTGTCACGGCCATAACCGGGACCGGGCACGGGCGGGTGCGGCCACCAGCGGGGCCGTGCCCGGCGGCGTGATCCCGGGCTATGGAGCGAAGGTATGAAACCGTGGCAGGATGTCGCGGGCGAGTCGTTCCTGCCCGCGGAGATGCTGCTGGATCAGGCGGAGATGGCGGTCATCGTCACCGACCGGCGATGCAACCTGCTGTATTTCAACGCGTACGCGGCCCGGCTGCTGGGCGTACGCGGCGAGGCGGGCCGGTTCACCGGGCAGTCCGTGCTCAGCATCGGGTTCGCTTCCGGCGATCAGGACAAGCTCAGCGGGCTGGCCCGGTGCGTGCTGCGCGGACGGCCGTGGGAGGGGACCTTCGCCAGCACCGGCGACGACGGGGCCAGCGTGCTGATCCGCGCCTACGCGGTGCCGCTGCGCCATCCGTCCGGCGCGATCGACGGCATCTCCATCTTCGCGCGTGCCGCCGGCCCGGGCACGCTGGCGGAGCGGAACCGGATCGGGCTGCTGGAGCGGATCGGCGAGCGGCTGGGCGGCTCGCTGGAACTGGGCGCGACCCTCCGCCATGTCACCGAGATGCTCGTCCCGCAGTTCGCCGACCATTGCTTCATCGACCTCTTCCAGGGCGACAACCTGGTCCGGCGGGTACAGACCAACGCCGGTGGCTGGGCGCCCCCGCCCGGCGCGTGGACAGCCGTCGGGGAGCAGGTCAACTACCCGGAGGGCCATTTCTGCCAGCAGGCCATGGCGCGATCGGAGATCGTCGTCGTGGCGGACCTGGAGGAGGAGGAGTACCCGGCGCCCAGCGCGGACAGCCTCCGGGCCAGCCACGACATCGGGCTCGTCTCGGTGGTCGCGCTGCCGCTGTACGCCCGGGGTGAGCTGCTCGGGGTCATGAGCCTGGCGCTGTCGGGGCTCACCGGCCGGGAACGGCGGCGGTACGGCCCCGACGACCGCGACCTGTTCGGCGCGATCGCGAGCCGGATCGCGATCGCCATCGACAACGCGATGCTGTTCGAGGCGGAGCGGCATACGGCCCTGGTGTTCCAGAAGAGCCTGCTGCCCCAGGCGCTTCCGGAGCTGGACGGGCTCGAGGTGGCCTGCCGCTACGTGCCGGCCGAGCCGCTGGAGACCCACGGCCAGGGCATCCAGACCCAGGTCGGCGGCGACTGGTACGACGTCATCCCGCTGGCCGCGGGGCGCGTGGGCATCGTCATCGGCGACGTCGAGGGGCGGGGGGCCCGCGCGGCCGCCATCATGGGGCAGCTCCGGGCCGCGCTGCGCGCGTTCGCCCAGGACGAGAAGGCCCCGGCGGATATTCTCCGCAAGCTGGACGAATGGTGCCGCTCTATGACCCCTGCCGACGGCCAGGGCCTGATGGGTGCCGACCCGCCCACGGTGAGCTGCACGTACTTCGTCTACGATCCGTGGTCCCGCGAGCTGTCCTTCGCCAATGCCGGCCATGACGCGCCGCTGCTCGTCGTCGGCGGTGAGGCGCGGCAGATGGAGATCGGCGACAAGGGCGTCCTGCTCGGAGTGCGCGGCAAGGGCATCAGCGGGCTGCCGACGTACAAGGAGGAGACGCTGATCCTCCCGCCCGGGGCCACCCTCATCCTCTATACCGACGGCCTGACCGATCGCCGGGCGCGCGCCGACGGGTCCGGTCACTACACCGAGGAAGAGGCGCTCGGCATGCTGTGCCGCGCGGTCAGCGCGGCCGCGGACGGAGGTGCCGACGCGATCGCCCGCGCCGCGGAGGAGTCCGTTCCCGGTGACATCGACGACGACATGGCGATTCTGGTCGTCCGGTCGCTCCCCGCTGAGCTTGACGCGCGCGAGCGGGTCTTCGCCGCCGAGCCCGTCATGGTGTCCGAAGCGCGCCGGATGGCGCTGCAGACGTTCCGGGCCTGGGGAATGGACAGCGCCCAGGCTGAGCTGGCGTGCCTGCTGGTCTCCGAGGTGGTGACCAACGCCGTCCTGCACACGTCGGCCGCGGCCAGCCCGCGGCGCGCGTTCGGCGACGTCCCCGTGGGAGCCGTGGCCGCGCCGCCGGTGTCGCCGATGCCGTGGGGGGTGCCGGAGCCGGTCATGGACGACAGCCCGGCCGGCTTCGCCGCCGCGGCGCCGAAGGATTTCGCGATGCGGCTACGGCGTGGCTCCGCGGCCGTCTGGGTGGAGGTCTTCGACCCGGATATGCGGCTGCCCCGGATCCGGTCGGCCGAGGACAGTGACGAGGGCGGCCGCGGCCTGTATCTGGTCGAGCAGCTCGCCACCCGGTGGGGATCACGTCCGACGCGCGACGGCAAGGCTGTCTGGTTCGAGATGCCGATCGACGGCCAGTCGTCCTAACGGCTGGCGCCACGCCAGTCAGTGCGCTCGTTATCGGGCCCTCGTTATTTGCGTTATTGGGCCCTTGTTGCGGCGGCCCTGGTCAGTGCCCCTGGCTGTTGGCGTACAGCAACGCGACCACGACGACGAAGACGGTGATGGCGCCCATCCAGGTCTTGGAGGAAATTCCCAGGCCCGTGCGCTTGCGGAGCTTGTTCCAGAAAAAGGCGACCAGCAGAGCCAGGAAAAAGAGCAGGATAACCCCGGTCACTTCGCCGCCTCCTCCGCGCAACTGCCTTCCAGGGCCAGACTACGTCACCGGGCCGGCCCTGGCTACGTTTGCGTAGGTTCACGCGTCGTGGCCAGGCGATGCGCGGGCGCCGGCGGCGGGCGTGTCAGGGAGGTGGATCGGCGTCCCGGGTCACCTGAGCAGGTAGCCATACCCGTACCCGGGTCCCGCGCCCCGGAGCCGACACCAGATCCGCGTGGCCGTTGTGCGCGGCCGCGATCGCCTGGACAATCGACAGCCCGAGCCCGCTTCCGCTCTCGGCTCGTTCCGCGTCCTGGCCCGCGTCCTTGTCGCGGGTGCCGCGGTGGAAACGGTCGAACGCGCGGGCTGCGTCCTCGGGCCGCATGCCCGGGCCGGCGTCGATGACCTCCATCAGGGCGCCGCTCCCGGCCGGGCTGAGCCGGAGCATGACGGGCGTCCCCGGCGGGGTGTGCTCTCGCACGTTGGCCAGCAGGTTCGCCAGTACCTGGCGAATCCGCGGTTCGTCGGCCACCACGACCAACCGGTCCGGGGCCTCGAACTGGATCGGGCGGTCCGGTTCGACGGCGCTCGCGTCGGCCGCGGCGTCGCGCACCAGAAGGGCCACGTCGGTCTCGGTCAGGTTCAGCGAAGAGGTCCGGTCGAGCCGCGCGAGTTCCAGCAGTTCGGCGACCAGCCTGCTCATCCGCTGCGATTCCTCGTCAATCCGGCGCATCGCGTTCGGCAGCTGATCCGGGCCGAGCGCTCCCTGCCCGTAGAGTTCGGCGTATCCGCGGATGGTCGTCAGCGGGGTACGGAGCTCGTGCGAGGCGTCCGCGGCGAACTGGCGGACCTTCTGTTCCGAATTCAGCCGCGCGCTGAATGCCTGCTGGATCCGGTCCAGCATGGTGTTGATCGCGTCCGCCAGGAAGCCGACCTCCGCGTGATCACCGGGGTCCGGCATCCGGGCGGTCAGGTCACCGCGGGTGGTGATCCGCCCGGCCGTGGTGGCCATCTGGTGCAGGGGCGCGAGGCCCCGGCCGATCAGCCACCGGCCGCCGGCGGCGAGTACCGCGAGCAGGGCGCAACCCGTGATCAGTTCGGCGATGACCAGGCTGCGCACCCCGGCGGCGATCCGGCCGCGCGGCTCCGCGACCACGATGATGCCGCTGGTACCGGAGGCCAGCGCGGCCCGCCGCCCGGCCGCCGCGAGCGTGGTACCGGGCACGGGATAGACCGTGTGCGCCTTGAGGTGCTGGCGAATCTGGGCCAGTGGCAGCGCGCTGAGGCCGGCGGCGAGCTCGCTGGCGTAGGGCGACCCATTGTCATACGGCACGACGGTTCCCCGGGGCCCCACGCCGGCGACGGCGTAGTCCGGGCTGGCCACCAGTTGCGTGCGTGTCTCGCCCAGCGCGGCCAGCAGGCTGTCGTCGAACTGGGCCTCCAGGTGGCCGCTGACCACGAACGCGCTGACCGTCCCCATGATCACCAGGAAGACCGCCGTCACGGCGATCAGTCCGGCCAGGAGGCGGGCGCGCAGCGACAGCCGGGGCGAACGGGTCATCTAAGCGATTCTGCATGACCCGGGACCGGTTGCGGCGGCCGCAGTGTGTACCCGACACCGCGCTGAGTGTGGATGATCGGCGGACCGAGGGGGTCGAGCTTGCGCCGCAGGTAACTAACGTACGTCTCGACGATCTGCGACTGGCCCGCATAGTCCCAGCCCCACACGTTCTCGAGCAGCTGCGCCCGGGTGAGGACGCGGCCCTGGTGCCGCATCAGGTAGGCCAGCAGCCGGAACTCGGTCGGCGACAGCTCGACCGGCGTTCCCGCCCGGTGCACCGTCCAGCGCGATTCGTCCAGTTCCAGGTCACCAGCCCGCAGCGGGACGGTTTCGTCCTCCGCCGCCTCGTCCGCCGGGCGCGCGGCGCGGCGCAGGACGGCGCGAATCCGGGCCACCAGGGCCTCCACCGAGAACGGCTTGGTCACATAGTCGTCACCGCCGAGAGCCAGCCCCTGCACGGTGTCCGAGGAGGTGTCGCGCGCCGTCAGGAAGATGATGGGCACGTCGTTACCGCGGGCACGGAGCCGGCGGCACACTTCGAAGCCGTCGAGATCGGGCAGCATGACGTCGAGCACGATCAGGTCCGGTTCGACGGTCTCGGCGTCCCGCAGCGCCGCCTGGCCGCTCGCCGCCGTCAGCACCGTACAGCCGTGGAAATTCAGCGCGACCTGGACCAGTTCGCGGATGTTCGGCTCGTCGTCGACGACGAGCACCTTCGGAATGTGCTTGCTTTCAGCCATGGTGTCCCAGCATTTTTTCTCCCGCCCCACCGTGTCGCCACGGGCGCCCCTGCTATCGCGAACGGGTACCTGCCCGTAATGATTCCAGGTCCGTGCCGTGGGCCCGGCCGTGCCTGCCGCCATGCCGCGTACCTCGTCTTCTTCCGCTGCCGACGCCGACAGCCCGTGCCATGCCGCGGGGAGCGGCATGGCACGGGCGGCTGGGTGGTTCCCCGCAGGGGCGGGTTACCCGGGGTGCTGGATTCAGCTCTTGTTACCCGTGATTCCAACTGGGCTGCTAGCAGCGGGGGTCGTGGTGGTGGGGGTAGTCGTCGTGGTCGACGTGGTGGGGGTAGTCGTCGGCGCCGTGGTTGTGATCATCGGGGTCTTCTCGATCAGGATGACCTTGGCGTGCAGGGCCCAGTGCTCCCGCGAGCCGGCGATGAACACCAGGTCGCCACGCTGAACGCCGCCGATCGTGGTCAGGGCCGGCTGCGTGGTCACCGTGTTGTTCTGCGCCACCGTGGCCACGTTGTTCTTCACCGTGACCGAGACCGTGATGTTGGTGCCGGCGACGTTGACCGTGACGGTCGTCGTGGTCGGTGCGAGCACCTGCTGTGCGGCCGTAGTGTTCCCGGTCAGCGCGGCGGTCGCCGGGGCCATCGAACCGGACATCGCCGCGTTCGCCGCCCAGGTGCTGCCGGTCAGCGCCGCGGTGCCGGTCTGGCTGGCGGCCACGTTCGTGACCTTCGTGCCGCCGGAGATCCACCACACGTTGAACGAGCCGTTCGCCGCGCGGATGAGCAGGAACTTCTGCGTGGCCAGGACCACCGTGCCGCGCTCGAACGCGAGCTTGCTGTGGCCGTTCCACACCTCCGTCTCGCGACTGGTGTTGGTGAGGTGAGAGAAGTACGTAAAGGCACGTGCCTGCGACCACGAGAAGTCATTAAGACCTGCAGCGAGGTTATATGACTCGTTGTTGTAGGACGAATAGCTGCTTCTGTATCCGGCGGACTGTGCCGCGGTTGTGCTGGGGTGGCTAGTTGTTGCTAGCGCCACCGCCCCGATTGCGCCGCCGCCGACTACGACCGCGGTCGCAATGCCGAGGCGCGCCTTAAGGTTACTGCCACGGCGTCCTGCCGGGCCACGCCGATTGCGTCCCATCATCGGTGCCTCCTTCCCAAGTCGCTGCGCCCGCCACGCGCGTCCTGGTACGACTGCGATTGCCAGTGGGTTTCTGGATAGCCGATGGACGGCTCGTACATATCCATGGCTATGAGAGTGCACCGGTATCGCCGAGATCGGTACGTGATCGGCGTCCACGTAAGCAGTCTGTTCGAGAGTTCACATTCCTAAGCGGGCGTTTTGCCGAAGCTGCGGATGGCAATCGGGCCGATGCGGGATGACCAGGCACGTAATGAATACGTTCGGGAATTCACATTCTTACGAAAAGCGATTCCCGGCGGCCTGGATGGCCGCCGGGACCGCTTTTCTCCCCTCCTGCGCCGCCTAGCTGGCGGACGCCGGGCCGCTTGCCGACGGGGACGGCGCGGGCGCCGTGCCCGTGGCGGGATGCTTGGCCGCGGCGATGAAAACGAGCCGGGCGTCGCGCGCGCCGGACACCACCGGGCCGGCCAGCAGGACGTGCTCGCCGCTGGACAGATCCGAGCGGCTGACCTTCGCCCCGTCCGTGCGCACGACCGTGCTGCCGGTGTACTGCCAGGTCCACGAGGTGCCATTGGCCGCCTTGACCACCAGGTCGGCGCCGGCCGAGGTGACGACACCCCGCTCGAAGGCCAGCGTCCGGGTCACCCCGTCCTTGCCGCGGAAGGCGGCCTCACCGTACATGCCGCCGAGGCGGCGCAGCCGGGCGAGGGCGCCGGCCCTGGCGCGCGCCTGAGCGGCCGGGGTGCTTCCCGTGCTGGTCCCGTTGCCGCTCAGCGCCGCGTTGAGCGTGGCCGCCTCCGGGGACGGCCCGGACGAGCCGCCGAGCGCCGATCCGGCGAGGGCCCCGCCGGCCGCCAGGAGCAGGGCCAGGGTAATGCCGATCGCCCAGATCAGGGACCTGCGGCGATCGCGCGCGAAATGGTGCGACAATGCGTTCATACCGCTGAGTGTCGGCCCTCATCCTGGGACCGCTGTCGGCGCTCCCTGGGAGCAGGCTGGGAACGTCCGCAATGTTGGCTGGTACCGGTACCGCTACATCCGCTCCGGGACCGGGACGCCGAGCAGGTCCAGGCCGCCCAGCAGGACGCGCAGGGTAAGCGCGCACAGCGCCAGCCGGGAGGCCCGGACGGGCTCGTCTTCGGCCTTCAGCACCGGGCATAGTTCGTAGAACGTGGTGAAGAGGCTGGCCAGCTCGAAAAGGTACACGCACAGGCGGTGCGGCTGCGCCGCGTCGGCCGCCGACCAGACGGCCGCACCGAATCCGAGCAGCTTCAGGGCCAGCCCCCGCTCGGCCTCTTCGGCGATGACGACCGGGCCCGTCGCCCGCTCCGGGGCGAGGCCGGCCCGGCGGAAGATCGACCGGATCCGGGCCGTGGCGTACTGCAGGTAGGGTCCGGTGTTCCCCTTGAACGAGATCATCCGGTCCCAGTCGAAGACGTACTCACTGTCGCGGGCCGTCGACAGGTCGGCGTATTTCACCGCACCGATCCCGACCGCCTCGGCGATGGACGCCAGCGTCGCCTCGTCGAACTGCGCGCTGGCCTCGAGCTCGTCCAGGATGCCGCGAGCCCGGTCCACGCCCTCCTGGAGCAGGGCGCTCAGCTTGATGGAGTCGCCGCTGCGGGTCCGCAGGATCTTGCCGTCGGTGCCGAGCACGTTGCCGATCTGGGCGTGCTCGAAGCTGGTCGTCTCCGGGATCCAGCCCGCCTGCCGCGCCACCGCGAAAACCATGCGGAAATGCAGCGCCTGAGCCGAGCCGACCACGTAGATGGCCCGGTCACAGCCCAGATCGTCCACCCGGTAGCGAATCGTGGCCAGGTCGGTGCTGGAGTAGTTGTACCCGCCGTCGCTCTTGCGGATGATAACCGGCAGCGGGCTGCCATCGCGGCCGGTGAAGCCGGGCGGGAAGGCGCACAGCGCGCCCTCGCTGGGTACGGCGATGCCGGCTGTCTCCAGGTCGGCTACCACGTCCGGGAGCATCGCGTTGTAGAAGCTCTCGCCCCGGATGTCCTCGTCCGTCAGGGAGACCTGCAGGCGGCTGTACATCCGGTGCAGGTAGTCCATGGACAGGGCGACGAGCTCGTGCCAGATCCGCAGGCTGACCGGATCGCCGCCCTGGAGCAGGACGACCCGCTGCCGGGACCGTTCGGCGAATTCCGGATCGGAATCGAAGGCGGCCCGCGCGGCCTGGTAGAACCGATTGGGGTCGGTCCGCAGCGTCCCGGCCTCGGGCGAATCCTCGCCCACGTCGAGCAGGTGCTCGATGAGCATGCCGAATTGTGTGCCCCAGTCCCCGACGTGGTTGTCCCTGATCACGTGGTGGCCGGCGAAGTCCATGATGCGCGCGATGGCGTCGCCCACGATCGTGGTCCGCAGGTGGCCGACGTGCATTTCCTTCGCGATGTTGGGCGAGGAGTATTCGACCACGACGGTCTGCGGATCGGCCGCCCGGTAGGTGCCGAGCCGGTCATCGCCCAGCATCTCGCTGGCCTGGCGGGCGATCCAGTCGTCGCGCAGCGTCAGGTTGATGAAGCCCGGTCCACTGACCTCGGGCGGCAGGCACATGTCGGTGATCTGCAGCGAACGGACCAGCTCCGCGGCGATCTCCCGCGGTGGGCGGTGCAGCTGGCCGGGCAGCGACAGGGCCACGTTGGACTGAAAATCGGCATGCTGCGACGGCCGGACCAGCGGGTCGGTGCCGGAAAAGGCCTCACCGAACGCCGCGGCGAGGCCGTCCTGCACCCGCCGGGCGAGCAGTTCCTGGGGATTGGCCATACGTCAAGACTATCGGCGGTGTCCACCGGAAACTCCTGATTTACCGCCCGGGTGGCGCGCGGTCTACCCGGCCGGACGGCGCCGGAAGTGGCCGGCCCGGCCCGGCCCGAGCCGCTCCCTGATCTTGTCCACGATCTGGCCGCGGGCCAGGTCATGGGCGAGAACGCACGCCGATTTCACACCCCGGGCCGTGCTCGCGCCGTGCGCGATGACGACGGTCCCGCCCAGCCCGAGCAGCGCGGCGCCGCCGTAGGTCTCCGCGTCGAGCCGTTCGGCCATGTCCCGGAACGCGCGGCGCTGCAGGACGGCACCGAGACGGGCCGCCCGGTTGGCGGTGACGGCCTCCCGGAGCTGCGCGGCCGCGAACCGGACCGACCCCTCCAGGGTCTTCAGGGCCACATTTCCGGTAAACCCATCGGTGACGATCACATCCACCGTGCCCGCCATCAGGTCACCGCCTTCGATGTTCCCCGCGAAGATAAGCGGGGAAGCTCCGTGCGCCGGGCCCGAGGCGAGCAGTTCGTGCGCGTCCCTGGTGAGTTTGTTGCCCTTGGCCGGCTCGGCCCCGATGGTGAGCAGCCCGACCCGGGGAGCCTGGATACCGAGGGTGACCTGCGCGTAGGCCACGCCAAGCTGGGCGAACTGGACCAGCATCTCCGGCTTGGGATCTGCGGTCGCGCCCACGTCGATGAGCACGGTGGGGCGGGGCAGTGTCGGCAGCACGGCGGCCAGCGCGGGCCGCGCGCCACCCGCCAGCGGCCGCAGCCGCAGCCGGGCCGTGGTGACCACCCCGCCGGTCGGCCCGGCCGACACCACCGCCGTGGCCTGGCCGCGCCGGACCATCTGGCACGCGATCGCGATGCTGGACCGGGGGCGGCGGCGGATGGCCAGCGCTCCCTCGTCCATGCCGAGAACGTCCTCCGCCGGGACGATCGCGATCTCGTCGGGACCGGCACCGAGCGAGGCGAGTTCGGCCGCCAGCGGCTGTGGCTGCCCGGTCAGGATGATCTGGATCCCGTGCTCACGCTGCGCGGCGAGCGCTCCGGCCACGATCTCCCGGGGCGCGTGGTCGCCGCCCATGGCGTCCACCGCCACGACCTGGCGGGAGCCGGCCCCGCCGGGCCCGCCGGGCCCGGCGTCGGTGAAATCGGAATCCTGGGACACGGGGAAGCCCGGCCGGGACTTAGCCGGCCGCCGCGCGGGCGGCCGGGCCGGGTACCCCGGAACCGGTACCCACGGCGGGTCGGCGGATGACGCAGGCCACGGCACCTCTCTATTCCCGCGTATCTGTAGCCGCCGGCGACGGCCCATCGTTATCATGCTCTGCGGCATCCGACCCTACCGGCTGCGTTACCGCTGATAACACGGCGGTACGCGGGCAGGTACGGGCCACCGGCCCACGGGCCGGCCAACGGGGAGCACGGGGACAAGTACGCGGGTCGGCTCACAGGGCACACGGGCCGGCTCACGCGGCTAACGGGCACAACAGGATCAACCTTTTCATGGTGATGTCCGTCTTGAAAGGTGCGAGTCGGCTGTGCATCAGTGAAGGAGCTGTGTGACTTCAGTCCAGCACGTCATCCCGGCCCAGGAGGAGTCCGGCACGGGGCGCCGGTTCCGGGCCTACACCGCCAAGCACCTGGACATGCTGACGCAGCGGGCCGGCCTGCCCGCCAGCACCAGGCTGGCCGTCCGCGCCGTCGCGACCGTCCTGCCGTTCCGGACGAACGCGTACGTGACCGACGAGCTCATCGATTGGGACCGGGCCCCGGACGACCCCATCTACCGGCTGGTATTCCCGCAGCCCGACATGCTCCCGGAGGCCGACGTGGCCCGCCTGTCCGCGGCTCTGGCGGCTGACGTGCCGGACGCGGAGCTGCGGGCCCTGGCCCATGAGGTCCGGATGCGGCTCAACCCGCATCCGGCGGGCCAGCTGGCGCTGAACACTCCCGAACTCGGCGAGGAGCCGCTGCGGGGGCTCCAGCACAAGTACCCGGAAACCGTGCTCTTCTTCCCCCGTCAGGGGCAGACCTGCCACGCCTACTGCACCTACTGTTTCCGCTGGGCCCAGTTCGTCGACGAGCCGGATCTGAAGATGGCGAGCGACGACACCGGATCGCTGCTGGCTTACCTGCGCGCCCATCCCGAGGTGACGAGTGTCCTGATCACCGGCGGCGACCCCATGATCATGGGTGAGCCGGTACTGCGCCGCTATCTGGAGCCGCTGCTCGACCCGGCGCTGGAGCAGCTGGAGTCGATCCGGATCGGCACCAAGTCACTGGCGTACTGGCCCCAGCGGTTCGTCAGCGACCCGGACGCTTCGGCTACGCTCCGGCTGTTCGAGCAGGTGCGGGTGGCCGGGCGCAGCCTCGCCCTGATGGCGCACTTTTCCCACCCCCGTGAGCTGGAGTCCCCGCTCGTCGCCGAAGCGGTGCGGCGGATCCGGGACACCGGAGCCGTGATCCGGACCCAGGCCCCGCTGATCCGCACGATCAACGACACGCCGCGGGCCTGGTCGGCCATGTGGCGCACGCAGGCGCGGATGGGAATGATCCCCTACTACATGTTCGTGGAGCGCGACACGGGTCCCCAGGACTATTTCGCCGTGCCGCTGAGCCGGGCGCACGCGATATTCCGGGAGGCGTACACGAGCGTGTCCGGACTGTGCCGGACGGTGCGGGGGCCGTCGATGTCGGCTACGCCGGGAAAGGTATGCGTGGACGGCGTCGCTGAGATAGCGGGACAGCAGGTTTTCGTCCTGCATCTGATCCAGGCCCGGCGGCCGGAACTGGTGGGCCAGCCCTTCTTCGCCCGGTTCGACCCGGCTGCGACCTGGCTGTCCGACCTGCGGCCCGCCTTCGCCGAGCGCTTCCCCTACGAAGAGCTGACCTGACACCCCGACGGCAGGCGGCCAGCAACGCGGGCGGGGACACGGGCGCCCCAGGCCGCTCTATCGGCACTGGTGACGCTCGCGTATCCTCCCGCCATGGAACTGAACGGAACCACGGCAATCGTGTCGGGCGGTGCGAGCGGCCTCGGTGAAGCGGCCGCTCGCGAGCTGGCCAAGGCGGGAGCGCTGGTCGTCATCGCCGACCTGTCCGAGGAGCGCGGCCGTACGGTCGCCGACGACATCGGCGGGCTGTTCGCGCGGACTGACGTGTCCGATGAGGCGTCGGTCGCCGGCGCGGTCGCGGTCGCGTCCCGCACCGGGCACCCGCTGCGGGCCGCCGTCAGCTGCGCGGGTATCGCCTGGGCCGCGCGCACCGTCGGGCGTGACGGGACACCGCACGACCTCGGCGCCTACCAGAAGGTCATCGCGGTCAACCTGATCGGCACCTTCAACCTGATGCGACTGTCGGCGGCCGCCATGGCCGCCACGGAGCCGGCCGACGCGGACGGTCAGCGGGGTGTCGTCATCAACACCTCGTCGGTCGCGGGTATCGAGGGCCAGATCGGCCAGATCGCCTACTCGGCATCGAAGGGCGGCATCATCGGGATGACCGTGCCGGCCGCGCGTGACCTGGCGGCGGTGGGTGTCCGGGTCAACACGATCTGCCCCGGCATCATCGACACCCCCATCTACGGCGACGGGCCGGGAGCCGAGGAGTTCAAGGCCAAGCTGGCCGCGCCCATCGTCTTCCCGAAGCGCATGGGCCGTCCCGCCGAGTTCGGCCAGCTTGTCCGGGCCCTGATCGAGAACGACTACATGAACGCCGAGGTCGTCCGCTTCGACGGCGGTATCCGCTTCCAGCCCAAGTAACGGTCGTTGCAAGGCGGCCACCTGCGTGGTTACGGCGAGGCGATCGTTACCAGCCCAGCGAACCGGGCCTTGTGCCCGGTGAGTGGCTGGTGGGTCGGCGAAGTACCGCAGCGGGGCGCGGAGCGCAGCGGGGGGAATCGGGGGGTCGCCCCCCCGGACGACTACGTATCGGCCGGAGTGACCTTTAGGCCATGCTCGGTGACCTGCTCACGGATCCGCCGGCGGCCGCGGTGCAGCCGGGACATCACGGTGCCGATCGGCGTGCCCATCATCTCCGCGATCTCCCGGTACGGGTAGCCCTCGATGTCGGCGAGGTAGACCGCGGTACGGAATTCCCCGGGCAGCTCGCGCAGCGCCCTCAGCAGGTCGGAGTCGGTGATCCGGTCCAGCGCCTCGGTCTCCGCCGAGGGTGAGGGCGGGGCAAGCCGGTCGGCGGACATCTGCCAGTCCGCCAGGTCACCGCCCAGCGCCTGCTGCGGCTCACGCTTCCGCTTGCGGTACACGTTGATGAACGTGGTGGTCAGGATCCGGTTCAGCCAGGCCCGGAGGTTGGTGCCGGTCTGGAACTGATGGAAGGCCGCGTACGCCTTGACCGTCGTCTCCTGGACCAGGTCCTCGGCGTCGGTCGGGTTGCGGGTCATCCGCAGGGCGGCGGGATACAGCTGGCCGAGCTGAGGCACGACATCACGCTCGAACCGGGCACGGCTCTCTTCGGCCTCATCGCTGGCGCTCATGGGTACTCTCCGGGCTCGATCATCGCTACCTAGTAGTAGACGTTTGAGGAGGCCAGATAGCTCGCCACTGTAACGCAAATCACAAACGTCTAAGAGCTTGGCCTTACGTTACATCGCGATACCTGTGAGCAGGCTGAAAGGGACCTCAGATCCAGCCGTGGTACCACATACGGGACAGCCAGGCGGTGTACGGGATGACCTTTCCGGCCAGGATCGGGTACAGGTAGACGAAGTTCAGCAGCACGACAAGCAGGTAGGCGCCCCCGACCGCCGCGCCGATCGACCGGCGCGGGGCACTGGCGCGCGCGGCGCCGATGATCAGCCCGAGGCACAGCACGATGGCCAGGATGAGGAACGGCTCGAACTCGGTCGCGTAGTAGTAGAACTTGGTCCGCGAGACGAACGGGAACCAGGTCAGCCAGCCCGCCGACACCGCCAGGACGACTGCCCCCGCGCGCCAGTCCCGGTGCAGCAGCCACCAGAACAGGCAGAAGATCAGCGCCGGGATGGATGCCCACCAGATGGCGGGAGTACCGATCGCGAGCACCTCCTGCGAGCAGTGCGGCGAGACGCTGCAGACGGCGCCCGACGAGGGCGCGGAGTAGTAGTAGGCGACCGGCCGGGACAGCACCAGCCAGTCCCAGGGCTGCGACTCATACGGGTGATGAGTGTGCAGGCCCACGCTGAACTGGAGCATCTGCACGTGGTACTCGTACAGCGAGTACAGCGCGGACAGGACTGGCGTATGGATGCCCTGGGCGGTCGCGTAGTTGCGGTCGTAGCCGGCGGAGGACGCGAACCAGCCGGTCCACGAGGTGATATACACGGCCAGCGGCAGCACCCCGAAGGTGAGCGGCAGCCATTTCCCGTCCCGGGCCAGGGCCCCGCGCCAGAAGTGACCGATTCCCGCGGCTCGGCGCGCCCCGACGTCCCACGCGACGGACAGGGCGGTGAACGCGATGAGATACCAGATCGCGTCCCACTTGCACGAGCAGGCACAGCCGATAAAGAAACCGGCCGCGACCCGCCACCAGTGGATGCCGATCCCGGGGCCCACCCCGCTCGTGCCCCGGGCCGCCACCGCCCCGGCCAGGCGCGCACGCGAGACGTCGCGGTCGATCACCAGGCAGCCGAAGGAGGCCAGCACGAAGAACATCAGGAAGATGTCGAGCAGCCCGGTGCGGCTCATCACGAACTCCAGGCCGTCGAGCGACATCAGCAGGCCGGCGATGCAGCCCAGCAGCGTCGACCGGGTCATCCGCCGGGTAATCCGGCAGATGAGCAGGATCGCCAGTGACCCGAACACGGCGGCGGAAAAACGCCAGCCGAAGGAGTTCAGCCCGAAGAGCCATTCGCCGGCCGCGATGAGCCATTTTCCGAGCGGCGGCATCACGACGTATTCGCCGCCAGACGCAAAGATATGCGTGCTGCCCGATTGGATCAGCGTGTTGGCGTTACTGGCCAGGTTGCGCTCGACACCGAAGTTCAGCAGGCTGTACGCGTCTTTGGCGTAGTAGGTCTCATCGAAGATCAGCGCGCGCGGGAGCGAGAGCCGGTTGAAGCGCAGGAACGCGCCGAACGCGGTGACCAGGAGCGGTCCTATCCAGCCCAGGACCCGGTCCGCGGGTAGCGCGGAGACCAGCCGGTCGCGTAGCGCCGGCGTCCCGTCCGCCGTTTCGGTCGCCGGAGCGCCGGCCTCGGTTGCCGCCATCGCTGCATATCGTACGGGATGAAAACGTGGCAGCAGAGAAGGAAAAGCGAATGAGCGGCGAAGAAGGAGGTCCCCGGGGTCTCACCGGCGGGCCAGCGGCCCCGGCCAGCGGCACGCTGATCCTGGCGGCGGCGCCCATCGGCCGGCCGGAGGACGCATCCGGCCGCCTGGCCGCGGAGCTGGCGGCCGCTCCGGTCATCGCCGCGGAGGACACCCGGCGGCTGCGGCGGCTCGCCGGCCGCCTGGGTATCGAGCTGACGGGCCGCGTGGTCTCCTACTACGAGGGGGTCGAGGCGGGACGCCAGGACCTTCTGCTCGGTGAACTGCGCGCCGGGCGCGACGTCCTGCTCGTGACCGACGCCGGCATGCCGGGCGTCAGCGATCCCGGGTACCGGCTGACCGCCGCCGCCGCCGAGGCGGGCATCCGGGTGACCGTCCTGCCGGGGCCGTCCGCGGTCACGGCGGCCCTGGCTGTCTCGGGGCTGCCCACGGACCGGTTCTGCTTCGAGGGCTTTCCCTCCCGGGGCCGCGGGGAGCGCTCGCGGCGGTTCGCCGAGCTGGCCGGTGAGCGCCGGACCATGGTGTTCTTCGAGTCACCGCGCCGGACCGGGACGACGTTGGGGGAGCTGTCGGCGGCCCTCGGGGAGAAACGGCGCGCCGTGGTGTGCCGCGAGCTGACCAAGACGCACGAAGAGGTCCGCCGCGGCACCCTGGCCGAGCTGGCCGCCTGGGCAGCCGGCGGTCTGCTCGGTGAGATCACCTTGGTCGTCGAGGGCGCACCGGCGGCCCGGGGGGCGGGCGCCGGGGATGTCAGCGCGGCGGTGGCCGAGGTCACCCGCCGGGTGACCGGCGGACTGTCCCGTAAGGACGCGATCGCCGCCGTCGCCGCCGGGACCGGTGTGCCCCGCAATCTCCTCTACGACGCCGTGGTCTCGCCGCGCGCCAGTTCCTGACCGGCGGGGCCGCCCGGCTCCTGGCCCGCGGGACCCACCGCGGGGCCGGCCGGCGCCGCTTCGCCGCGCCGCCGGGCCCGGCGCGCGTCGAGCCAGTTGCTGGCGGCCGTGTCCCGGCCGAAGGCCATGGCCGCCGCGAGGCACGCGAACGGCACCGCCGGCAGCACGTACCGGTAGTCGAACTCGGCCGTCGCGGCCGGTACGCCGATCAGCGCAACGGAGACCAGCCAGGGCATCGTGGCCTCACCGCCCAGCCGCCGCCAGGCCAGCACCATGCCGCCCAGTCCGACGGCCAGGATGGCGCCGTACACGCTGCCGGGCAGCCAGACATACCGCTGCCAGATCCGGATCACCCCGGCGAACGGCTCGACCACATTGGTCAGCGGGTTGCCGCGGACGTAGTAGGCCACGTCGGAGTCGTAGGACCCGACGTGGGCGCGGGCCCAGGCCGGGATGGCCTGCGAGTGATAGCCGAACAGGTACTCCTCATAGGTCTGCGCATTGGGGAAGATGTAGCGCTTCCACTCGAACACCCGGATCGTGTCGTATCCGACGATCTGGGCGTAAGCCAGCGGCTGGGCGATGATGGCCCGCTTGGCGAAGTCCTCGGCGAGCTGGTTCGGCAGCGGCGAGAACTTCGACGGCGGGAAGCGGTCCAGCGGGGTGATACTCGACCAGATGTAGGACTGCGACATGGGCCGCTTGCTCGGCGGGGTCGTCGTGCACAGCGACAGTTCGTCGGTGGGCACCTGCATCTTGGAGCACTCGGCGAACGCCATGGTGCGCGAGTAGAGGAAGATGCCGGTGCTGTCCGTCATCGCGAACTGCCCGTACACCGAGTAGAACCACGTGCAGTAGAGCAGGACCGGCGCGAGGCCGGCGACGAGGACACCGGCCACCGCGCGCCAGCCGATCCGCTGGACGATCATGTACACGGCGAAGAGGGCGAGGAACGGCTCGCCAACCGAGCGGACCGTGATCGACACGCCGAGGATCAGGCCGATAAGTGTGCAGCGCCGCCACGATGGCTTGCTGTCCCACAGCAGCAGCGTGGTGGCCAGGGCGAGCAGGAACTCGAACAGGACGTCGCTGAGGATCAGGTGCTCGAGCTGGATCTGGAAACCGTCGTAGAGCGCGGGGACCGCGGCGAGCGTCGCGATCCAGGGCCGTACGCCGAACCGGTGCCGCGCCAGCGCGTACACCATGACGCCGACAGACGCCCCCATCAGGTGTTGCAAGATCGTTACGGCCGCGTAGCTGTGCAGCGGCTCCAGGATCTTGAGGAAGATCGCGTACCCCGCCGGGCGCGTCACGTCGGGGTGAAGGCCGATCACGTCCCCCATGTACTGGAACGAGTCGTTGAACCAGGACTGCCACTGATAGCCGAGCTCAGCGTCGGCGCGCAGGGCGAGCGCGGGGATCAGAACTACGACAAACAGGCGGTTCCGGGCCATCAGGGTGCGGATCGCCGAGGGGGAGAACGACGCGAACCGGCCGCGCGAGCCTTCCGCGGCCGTCGAGCGGTCCCGGTGAAAAGAGCCGGGCAGGCGGAGCATGCCCCGCCGAGAGCCTGAGGCCGGTGCGGTCAACCCGGACCCTCCTTGTACTGTTCTATGACGGTGTTGCACAACGCTTATGGGTGCTTCGCCAGTACTGGCCGCCCTGCATGCATTCTTTCGCCTACGGTATTACGGTGCAGCAGTCCGGGTGATCAAGGACTGCCGCCCGGGGCCTGGCACCTTCCCACGCTACCTGGCGTAAAACTTCAGCGGATGGTGAAACCGTGAGCAGTAAGGGAGATGACGTGGAGCTGACCGTCGTCATGCCGTGTCTCAATGAGGCTGAGACGGTCGCGACGTGCGTCCGCAAGGCCGTGGGATTCCTGCGTGAGCATGACATCAGCGGCGAGGTGCTCGTCGCCGACAACGGCAGCACCGACGGGAGCCAGCGGCTGGCGACCGACGCCGGGGCCCGGGTCGTGCCCGTCTCGGAGAAGGGCTACGGCAACGCCCTGATGGGCGGGATCGTGGCCGCCCGCGGCCGCTTCATCATCATGGGCGACGCGGATGACAGCTACGACTTCACCAACCTGATGCCGTTCGTCCAGAAGCTGCGCGACGGGGCTGACCTGGTGATGGGCAACCGCTTCGAGGGCGGCATAGAGCCGGGCGCGATGCCGCCCCTGCACCGCTACCTCGGCAACCCGGTGCTCAGTTTCATCGGCCGGCTGTTCTTCAGCAGCAAGATCGGCGACTTCCACTGCGGCCTGCGCGGTTTCCGCCGGGACAGCGTGATGAGGCTCGGGCTGCAGGCCACGGGCATGGAGTTCGCCAGCGAGCTCGTCGTCAAGGCGACGCTGGCCAAGCAGCGCATCACCGAGGTCCCGACGACGCTGGCCAAGGACGGCCGGAGCCGGCCACCGCACCTGCACACCTGGCGGGACGGCTGGCGGCACCTGCGCTTTCTGCTCCTGTTCAGCCCGCGCTGGCTGTTCTTCATGCCCGGCCTGGTGGTCTTCGCGCTCGGCATCCTGATCGGTGCCGTCGTGATCCCGCGGCCGTTCAGCATCGGCTCGGTCACGTTCGACGTCGACACGCTCGTGGCCGCCTCGGCCATGGTCGTCATCGGCTTCCAGTCGGTGCTGTTCGCGCTGTTCACGCAGGTGTACGCCAGCGCCGAAGGATTCCTGCCCGAGGATAAGCGGGTCCGGCACATCCTGAAGACGCTGAGCCTGGAACGCGGCCTGATGGCGGGCGGCGCGCTCGCCGTCGCCGGGATCGTCGGCCTGGTCTTCTCGTTCTTCTACTGGAACAGCACCCGCTTCGGCGCGCTCAACTACGACCACGCCCTGCGGCTCGTCGTCCCGTCGGTCACTGCCCTGGTCGTCAGCTGCCAGATCATCCTGGGCACGTTCTTCCTGTCCATCCTGGGCATCCGGCGGGCCCGGCACCCGGCCATGGGCGCACTGGAGACCGACGAGGAAGGCCGTGAGGCCGCACCGGGCAAGGTCACCCGGACCCGGCCGGACGGTGCGGTCGGCACGGTGGGCGTCGACGCCGGTGCCCCGGCCGCGGGGGTCCCCGCGGAGGCGCCCGCCTCCTTGTCCGCGAACGGGGGCGGCGTGCCCGCGGGCGCCGGCAGTGACGTGCACGCGGCCGGCCCGGACGGGGCGTAATTCGCGCCTAGCAGCTAGCCGGTGGCTCTAGGCTTGAGCTATGTCCTCGCCAACTCAGCCCGGCCGGCACATCCTGGCCGCACCGGCCTGGCCGTACGCTAACGGCCCCCGTCACATTGGGCACGTCTCGGGCTTCGGGCTGCCCTGCGACATGTTCAGCCGGTATCAGCGGATGGCGGGGAACAAGGTGCTGATGGTGAGCGGCACCGACGAGCACGGCACCCCGATCCAGGTGCAGGCCGATGCGGAGGGTGTGACCGCCCGCGAGCTCGCGGACCGGTACAACCGCGTGATCGCCGAGGACCTGGCCGGCCTCAACATGTCCTACGACCTGTTCACCCGGACCACGACGCGTAACCACTACGCGATCACGCAGGAGATCTTCCTCGGGCTGTTCAGGAACGGCTACATCTTCCCCAGGACGACGCTGGGCGCGATCTCACCATCGACCGGGCGCACCCTCCCCGACCGCTACATCGAGGGCACCTGCCCGATCTGCGGGTACGACAGCGCCCGTGGCGACCAGTGCGACAACTGCGGCAATCAGCTCGACCCGGTCGACCTGATCAGCCCGCGGTCCCGGATCAACGGGGAGACGCCGCAGTTCGTCGAGGAGGAGCACTTCTTCTTCGACCTGCCCGCGTTCGCCGACGTGCTGGGCGGCTGGCTGCAGAGCAAGAGCGGCCAGTGGCGGCCGAACGTGCTCAAGTTCTCGCTCAACCTGCTCAACGACCTGAAGCCGCGCTCGTACACCAGGGACCTGGACTGGGGAGTCCCGGTCCCGCTGGATGGCTGGCGTGATCGCCCGGACAAGCGGATCTACGTCTGGTTCGACGCCGTGGTCGGCTACCTGTCCGCGTCGATCGAATGGGCGCAGCGCTCCGGCGACCCGGATGCCTGGCGCGCCTGGTGGCAGTCGCCGGACGCCGAGTCGTACTACTTCATGGGCAAGGACAACATTGTCTTCCACTCCGAGATCTGGCCGGCCATGCTGCTCGGCTACAACGGCCAAGGAGACAAGGGCGGCACACCCGGTGCCCTGGGCGCGCTGAACCTGCCCACCGAGATCGTTTCCAGCGAGTACCTGACGATGGAGGGCAAGAAGTTCTCCTCCTCCCGCAACGTCGTCATCTACGTGCGTGACTTCCTCGAGCGGTACGACGTGGACGCGCTGCGGTACTACGTGGCCGTGGCCGGCCCGGAGAACCAGGACACGGACTTCACCTGGAGCGAGTTCGTCCGGCGGAACAACGACGAACTGGTGGCGACCTGGGGCAACCTGGTCAATCGCTCGGTCTCGTTCGCCGCCCGCAACATCGGCTCGATCCCCGCGGCGGGTGAGCTGACCGCTGCCGACGCTGAGTTGCTGGCGCGCTCCCGGCAGGCGTTCGCCACGGTCGGCGCGAACCTGGCGAGGTCCCGGTTCAAGCTGGCGACCGGCGACGCGATGCGGACAGTGGCCGAGGCGAACAAGTACATCTCCGAGCAGGCGCCGTGGAAGCTGCGCGAGAGCGACCCCGCACGGATGCGGACGATCCTGCACGTCGCGCTGCAGGTGGTGGACGACGCCAAGACGCTGCTGACGCCGTTCCTGCCCGGCTCGTCTCAGCGGGTCTTCGAGATGCTGGGCGGGTCCGGTGACTGGTCCGGCACACCCGAGATCAGGGAAGTCGACGAGGAAGGCGGTCCCTCCTACCCGGTGATCACCGGCCGGTACGAGGGCGCCGCGCGCTGGGAGTCGCGGCCCATCCAGCCGGGCACGCCGCTCGAGATGCCGGCTCCGCTGTTCACCAAGCTCGCCCCGTCGGTCGCCGACGAGGAAGTGGCCCGGCTCCGCGAGTCCGGTCACTGATGAACACCGGGCCGGCACTGTTCGACAGTCACACGCACCTCGACATCATGGGCCTGCCCGTGCCCGGCGTGCTCGACGCGGCGCACGCGGCCGGGATCGAGCGGGTCATCACGGTCGGCGTGGACCTGGAGTCGTCGCGCTGGTCGGCACGGTGCGCGGAGGAGTACGCAGATGTCTTCGCCGCCGTCGCCATCCACCCCAACGACACGGCCGCGTTCACGGCGCAGGACGACGTGCTGGCCGAGATCGAGACGCTGGCCGGGCTGCCGCAGGTACGCGCGGTCGGGGAGACCGGCCTGGACTATTACCGCGATTCCTCCGATCCCGAGCTGCAGCGTGAGTGGTTCCGTGCGCACATCGGGATCGCGAAGCGGACCGGCAAGGCCCTGATGATCCACGACCGGGAGGCGCACGAGGACGTGCTGCGCATCCTGGCGGAGGAAGGACCGCCAGACAAGGTGGTGTTCCACTGCTTTTCCGGCGACGAGCAGATGGCCAGGCGGTGCGCGGACGCGGGCTACGTAATGAGCTTCGCCGGTAACCTCACCTTCGCCAGCGCGCAGCCCCTGCGCGACGCGGCCGCCGCGGCGCCCGCGGACCTGCTGCTGGTGGAGACCGACGCACCGTTCCTGACCCCGGTGCCCTACCGCGGCAAGCCGAACTCGCCCGCTCTCGTCGCCTACACCGCGCGCCGTCTGGCCGAGGTGAAGAACATGGACGTGGCGGAGCTCTGCGCGCGGGTGACGGCGACCGGGGAGCGCGTCTTCGGCCCGTGGTGACCGGGCCGGAGGGGGCGCGGCTGCTAGGGCCGGCTGAGATCAGGGAACTGGCCGCGCGGCTCGGGGTGCGGCCGACCAAGCGGCTGGGCCAGAACTTCGTCATCGACCACGGCACGGTGCGGCGGATCGTCGCCCTCGCCGGGCTGCAGCCCGGCGACGTGGTCCTCGAGGTCGGGCCGGGTTTTGGCTCATTGACGCTTCCGCTCCTGGAGGCGGCCCACCGGGTCGTCGCGGTGGAGATGGACCCGGTGCTGGCCACGGCGCTTCCGGCGACCGTCGCGGCTCGGGCGCCGGGCCTGGCCGGGCTCGGAGAGCGGCTGGAGGTCGTCACGGCGGACGCGGCCCGCATCGGTGAGCTTCCGGGAGATCCGCCCACCGTGCTCGTGGCCAACCTGCCCTACAACGCGACCGTCCCCGTGCTGCTCAACGTGCTAGCCCGGTGGCCGTCGCTGCGGCGCGGCCTCGTCATGGTGCAGGCGGAGGTCGGGGCAAGGATGTCCGCGCCGCCGGGCAGCCGGGAGTACGGCGTGTCCTCGGCCAAGCTGGCCTGGTTCGCGCGGGTGCGGATGGCCGGGCCGGTGCCGCGGACCGTGTTCTGGCCGGTGCCGGGGGTCGACTCGTGCCTGGTGTCGTTCGCGCGGACCGGGCCGCCCCAGACGCCGGCGTCCCGCGAGCAGGTGTTCGCGGTCATCGACGCCGCGTTCGGCCAGCGCCGTAAGACGCTGCGTGCGGCCCTGGCGGGCTGGGCCGGCTCCGCCGCAGAGGCGGAACGCCTGATCCGCGCGGCCGGCCTCGACCCCGGGGCGCGCGGCGAAGCACTCAGCGTCGCCGAGTTCGCCCAAATCGCTGCGGTTGGTCTGGACCGGAACGCGGAGCGAAGCTCCGACCGGACGAGCCCCCGGGCCCCGGGCCCGGGTGAGCGCCCGGTGCCACGGCGAGCACCAGCGCGGGGCGTCGCGGGGACTACGTCCGATGTCACGGCGAGCACCCCACCGGGCTACGGTGAGGCGCCCGCTACCGGCCCAGCGAGTCCGGGCCAACGGCCCGGCGAGTGGCCGGTGCTGTCGGCGAGCACCACCGCGGGTCACGGTGAGGCGATCGTTACCGGCCCGGCGACCCCGGGCCTTGGCCCGGGTGAGCGGCCGGTGTCTCGGCGAAGTACCCCAGCGGGGCGCGGAGCGCAGCGGGGGGTTCCGGGGGGTCGCCCCCCCGGGCCAGCACAGACTGTGACGGTGCGGGCCCCCGCCAAAATCAACCTTCAGCTCGGCGTCGGGCCGCGCCGCGCCGACGGCTACCACGACCTGGTGACCGTGTTCCAGGCGATCTCGCTGTACGACGACGTGACCGTGACCGAGGGTAGCCGTCCCGGGGAAGACCGGGTCCTGGTCAGCGGTGAGGGCGCGGACGCCGTACCCGGCGGCCCGGACAACCTGGCGCTGAGGGCCGCCGTGGCCCTCGCGCAGGCGGCCGGGCTGGCCCGCGACGTGACCGGGCCCATCGAGATCACCATCCGGAAACGGATACCGGTGGCCGCCGGGCTGGCCGGCGGGAGCGCGGATGCCGCCGCCGCCCTCGTCGCGTGCAACGAACTGTGGAACGCCGGGCTCAGCCAGGACCAGCTGGCGGAGGTCGCGGCCGATGTCGGCAGCGACGTCCCCTTCGCGCTGCTGGGGGGCACCGCCGTCGGCCAGGGCCGGGGAGAGCGGCTGACGCCCGCGCTGGCCTCGGGCGAGTACCACTGGGTGCTGGCCGTGGCCGCCGGTGCCCTGTCCACGCCGGAGGTCTACGCGACCCTCGACCGGCTCCGGGCCGCCCGTGGCCCGGAGCCGGCCGGATCCGGTTCCGGGGCGGCGCTCCCGGGCGGCCAGTGGCCCGATCAAGTACCCGGGCCCGCGCTGGACCATGCGCTGATGGGGGCGCTGCGGTCCGGGGAACCGGCCGCGGTGGGCCAGGCGCTGAGCAACGATCTGCAGCCGGCCGCCATTGCACTGTTCCCGCTGCTGCGAAAGACCCTGGCGGCGGGCCGTGAACTCGGCGCGCTGGGCGCGCTCGTGGCCGGATCCGGGCCGACCTGTGTCTTCCTGGCCGCCAGCGCCGAGCGTGCGGTGGACCTCGCGGTGTCCCTGTCCGGGGCCGGCGTGTGCCGGGCGGTGGCCCGGGCGGCCGGCCCGGTGCCGGGAGCATCCGTCACGGCCGGCCCGCCGTGACGGGCCGCCGGCTGGCGCCCGGCTGTGGCCCCCGGAGGGTGCGGCCAGCATGGTGAACCTGATCAGCGCCGAGAAAGTGGCCAAGACGTTCGGCGAGCGCACGCTGCTGGACTCGGTGTCGCTGGGCGTTTCGACCGGGGATCGGATCGGTGTCGTCGGGCGTAACGGGGCAGGTAAATCGACGCTGCTGTCCCTGCTTTCCGGCGCCATGGAGGCTGATTCCGGCCGGATCGCACGCACCGCCGCCGTGCGGATCGGGTACCTGCGCCAGCGGGACGAGCTGTCCGGCACGGTCCGCCAGGCCGTGTTCGGCCCCGGGGCCAGCGAGACCGGCGACCACTCGTGGGCCAGCGATCCGCGGGCCCGGGGTGTGGTGGCGGAACTGCTCGGCGGGATCGATCTCGGGGCGAGCACCAGCCGGCTGTCCGGCGGCGAACGCCGGCGGACGGCGCTGGCGTCGCTGCTCGTCTCCGACGTGGACGTTCTGCTTCTCGACGAGCCGACCAACCACCTCGACCTCGAGGCGATCGACTGGCTGGGGCGGCACCTGAGGGACCGGGGCAGCGCCCTCGTCGTGGTCAGTCACGACCGCTGGCTACTGGATACCGCGTGTGATCGCACCTGGGAAGTCGACTCCGGTCAGGTCTACGCCTACGAGGGCGGATATTCCGCGTACGTGCTGGCCCAGGCCGAACGCGAACGCAACGCGGAGGCAGTCCAGCGGCGGCGGCGCAGCCTGATGCGCAAGGAGCTCGCGTGGCTCCGGCGCGGCCCGCAGGCACGGTCCACCAAGCCGAAGTTCCGCGTCCAGGCGGCCAACGCGCTAATTGCCGACGAGCCGCCGGTCCGCGACACCGTCGAGCTCACCAGCCTCGCCACCGCACGGCTGGGGAAAACCGTGATCGACGTCGAGGACGTGACGCTCTGGGCGGGCCCGCGCGTGCTGCTGGACGACGTGACCTGGCGGCTGGCGCCCGGTGAGCGGACCGGCCTGGTGGGCGTCAACGGCAGCGGTAAGACGTCGTTCCTGTGCCTGCTCGATGGGTCGCTCGTGCCCGCCCGGCCGGGCGTCTCCCCGGCGCCGCCCGGACCGGACGGCCGCGGCCGGGATACCGTCCGGGCCGAGGGCACCGTGGTGCGGGGCAAGACCGTGCGGATCGCCCACCTCAGTCAGGAGCTGGCCGAGCTGGACCCCGGGCGCCGGGTGCTCGAGACGGTGCAGGACGTCCGGTCGTTCGTCCGCGTCGGGAAGCGTGAGATCTCGGCCAGCCAGATGCTGGAGCGGTTCGGCTTCCGCGGGGACAAGCAGTGGACCCCGGTCGGTGAGCTGTCCGGCGGGGAGCAGCGCCGTCTGCAGCTGCTCCGGCTGCTGATGGATGAGCCGAACGTGCTGCTGCTCGACGAGCCCACCAACGATCTGGACATCGAGACCCTCACCGAGCTCGAGGACCTGCTCGACGGGTGGCCGGGGTCGCTGACCGTGGTCAGTCACGACCGCTACTTCCTGGAGCGGGTGACCGACCATGTGGTCGCGCTGCTGGGCGACGGTCAGCTGTCGTTCCTGGCCGGCGGCGTGGAACAGTACCTGGACCGGGTACGCGGGACCCGTGAGGCGTCGCTGCCCGTCCCCACACCCACGGCCGGGCCCAGCCCGGCGCCGCCGGACGGGACCGCCCTCGGTACGGCGGAAGAACGGGCCGCGCGCAAGGAGCTGCAGCGGCTCGAACGGCGGATCGAGCGGTTGTCCGGCCAGGAGGTGCAGCTCGGCGCGCAGATGGCCGAGAACGCCAGCGATTACGAGAAGCTCACCCAGATGGGGGCCGACCTCCGCTCCCTCCAGGCCGAGAAGGCGGCCCTCGAAGAACGCTGGCTCAGCGTCGCCGGCGGCCTGGAAGCGTGAGGTCCGGGCGGCCTGGAAGCGTGAGGCCGTGGCCACGACGGTGTCTTTCTGTGCGCTGGCTACTCCGGCGGCAGGGCGTCGAAGGGGGCGAGCAAGGTCCGCAGCAGCCCGGCGAGCGTGCGCCGGTCATCGGGCCCGAGTGAGGCGAGCAGTTCCCGCTCGCGGCGCAGCAGGTCCGCCAGCGCGTCGTCGGCCGTGGCCCGGCCCTGGTCGGTGAGGGTGACGAGCACGCCGCGCCGGTCCCGCGGGTCCGGTTTCCTGCGGACCAGCCCGGCCTCGGCGAGCCGGTCGATCCGGTTCGTCATGGTGCCCGAGGTCACCAGCGTCGCGCGGATCAGCGCTCCCGGCGTCATCTGATACGGCGGCCCCTGCCTGCGCAGCGCCGACAGCACGTCGAATTCCCACGTCTCCAGCCCACGGCTCGCGAACGAGGCCCGGCGCGCGAGGTCGAGGTGCCGGGCCAGCCGGGATACCCGGCTCAGCACCTGCATGGGCTCCACGTCGAGATCAGGCCGCTGCGCATGCCAGGCGGCCACCAGATCGTCTACCTCATCGCGCAGCGCACCGGCGGGGTCCGGTCCGCCGTTCAGGACCTGTGCGCCCTGCGGTGTAACCCGTATCCCCGGGCCGAGTTCGGGACCATCCTCCATCGCCTCAGGATATCTCTTGACGTCAAGATGTCTGCTCACATAGATATAGAAAGTATCTCGACATCGAGAGAAGGAGCCGTCCATGTGGGACCCTGGCCAGTACCGGCGCTTCGCCGGCGAGCGGGCGAGGCCCTTTGCCGAACTGACCGCCCGGATCGGCGCCGGCGAGCCGCGCACCGTCGTCGACCTGGGCTGCGGGCCCGGCGATCTCACCGTCGACCTCAGCCGCCGCTGGCCCGGTGCCGCGGTGCACGGCGTCGACAGTTCCGCGGAAATGATCGAGGCGGCGCGCAACTTGGAGGAGCAGCCGGCGATTTCCTTCGAACTGGCTGACCTGCGTGACTGGGAGCCGGCCTGCCCCGTCGACGTCATCACCTGCAACGCCGTCCTGCAGTGGGTGCCGGGCCACCTCGGCCTGCTTCCCCGCTGGGTGTCGTGGCTGTCCGCGGGCGGCTGGCTGGCCTTCCAGCTCCCGGGCAATTTTGACCAGCCTTCGCATACGGCGCTAGCCGAGATGGCCGCTTCACCGCGCTGGCGCTCCCTGCTCGGCGCGAGCGCGTTCACCCGGCAGGCCGGCGACCCGGCCGAATACCTCGATAGCCTGACCGCCGCCGGGTGTCAGGTCGACGCCTGGGAAACGACCTACCTGCACGTCCTGAGCGGGGCCGACCCGGTGGTCGAGTGGGCCAAGGGCACCGCGCTGCGGCCCGTCCTGGCGGTCCTGGATGACGCGCAGGCGGCCGAGTTCCTCGCCGGCTACCGGGAGCGAATGCGGAAGGCGTATCCGGCACGTCCGTTCGGGACAGTTCTGCCGTTCCGCCGGGTGTTCGTCGTCGCCCACCGCCCGGGCGATGCGTCCGCTGAACGTGGAACGTCGCTGGTAGGACGCTCAGGTCATTAACCTACTTTCCAAATTGATTTAGTAGATAATGGCTGGCATGATCGTGCCCGTGCATCCCGGTCGCCGTCATCATCACCGTCTCCACGTGGACCTTCGCCGTCAGGCAAGTGCCCTCTGTCCGGTCCGTTCGGCACAGGAACTTGACGCCGGCCCCGGCCGGCCCGGAACCAGGACACGAGGAAAGGTACCCCATGACCACGATCGTTCCCGCCGTGCTCAGCCCACGGCAACTCGCCACGGAAGTAGGCAAGCTCGCGGCGGCCCCGCGCGAATGGATGTCGCGCGTCCGGCTCAGCCCGGACGAGCGCTGGTACGAGCGCCTGCGCGCGGATGACCAGTACGAAATCTGGCTGATCAGCTGGCTGCCCGGGCAGGGCACCGGCTTCCACGACCACGGCGGCTCGGCCGGGGCGTTCAGTGTCGTGTGGGGCACGCTGGAGGAACATCAGGCCGGCACAAGGACCCGGGCGCCCGGGCGGCCGCACCGGGTGACGGCCGCCCGGGTCAGTGCGGGCGGGGTGCGTTCCTTCGGGCCGGAGTACATTCACGACGTGCGGAACACGTCGCAAGCCGTCGCGGTCAGCGTGCACGCCTACTCGCCGCCGCTGACCGAAATGACGCGCTACGACCTGACCGGCGACGGCCTGATCGTGCTGGACATCGAAGCCGCGAGCCAGTGGTAAGCCACCCGCCGCCGGCGCCCGTGACTGGTCCCGCAGCCGCCGGGACCGCAGCCGCCGGGACCGCGGAGGCCCCCCCGGCCGCCCGGCCGCCGGGGGCGCGGACGATCGATGAGATCCTCGCGGCGGCGCGGGCGCGCCTGCACCGGCTGACGCCGGCCGAGGCGTTCGCCGAGTTCGTCCGCGGGGCCGTCCTCGTCGACATTCGCCCCCAGGCCCAGCGCGCCCGTGAGGGCGGCATACCGGGGGCGGTGATCGTGGAGCGCAACGTCCTCGAGTGGCGTTTCGACCCCGCCAGCGACGCCCGGCTGCCGTGGGTACGCGATTACGGCGAGCAGGTCATCGTGTTCTGCTCCGAGGGGTACACCTCGAGCCTGGCCGCGGCCGCGCTGCAGGATCTGGGTCTGGCGAGCGCCACCGACATCGCGGGCGGTTTCGTCGCGTGGGCGGCCGACGGGCTGCCCGTATGCCCGCCGGGGCCAGGCAGCACGGCCGAGCGAGCCTGCTGACCGGCTCCGTTACGCGGAGCAACTAGCGGCCGTCGGCCGGGTCGTCCTCCTCGTGCTGCTGGGCCATGATCTCCGCCGGGATGCGCGGCGCGGGATCGAGCTGGGACAGGCCGTTCCAGGCCAGGTTGATCAGGTGCGCGGCGACGTCCTCCAGTTGCGGCTTACGGGCATCCAGCCACCACTGGCCGGTGAAGGCGACCATGCCCACCAGCATCTGGGCGTACATCGGGGCGAGCTTCGGGTCCTGTCCGCGCGCGGACAGGAAGTCGCCGACGATGTATTCCACCTGCCCGGCGATGTCGGACAGCAGCGTGCCGAACGTGCCGGTTCCCGATCCGGGCGGGGAGTCCCGGACCAGGATGCGGAACCCGTCGGCGTTGTCCTCGATGTACTTCAGCAGCTTGACCGCGGCGGCCTGGAACTTCGGCATCGTGTCGCCGCCGTCCAGCAGCGTGGTGGCCAATGTGAGCAGCCGGTCGACCTCACGGTCGACGACGACGGCGTAGAGCCCCTCCTTGCCGCCGAAGTGCTCGTACACCACGGGCTTGGAGACGCCGGCCTTGGCCGCGATCTCCTCGATCGAGGTCCCCTCGAAGCCGCGCTCGGCGAACAGCCGCCGCCCGATGTCGAGCAACTGCTCGCGGCGTTCCTTGCCGGTCATCCGTCTGCGAGCCGATCTGAGGGGCCGATCGTCGTTCACCTACGCATCATCGCGTTCGGCCGGCCGGTTCGTCACTGATCTGAGCCGTCCGTGATGCGATCGGAGCCAGCGTGCGGCGGGTCATCGAGCCCAGCTTCCTGGTCGCGGTGGCCGGGCGCTTGGCCTCCAGCCGGCCGGCGTCCGGCCAGCGGACGTCGTGGGCCCAGCCGAGCTTCTCGAAGGCCCAGATGACGCGGGCACTCGAGTCAAGCTGCCCCTTCAGCACGCCGTGCCGGGCGCACGTCGGGTCGGCGTGGTGCAGGTTGTGCCAGGACTCGCCGAACGAGGCGATCGCCAGCCAGGCCACGTTCCGCGACTTGTCCCGCACTTCGAATTCCTCGCTGCCGAACGTGTGGCAGATCGAGTTGATTGACCAGGTGACGTGGTGCAGCAGCGCGATCCGGACCAGGCTGCCCCAGAAGAACGCGGTGAGCGCGCCGTGCCAGGACATGGACCACAGGCCGCCGATGAGCGCCGGAAGCAGCACGGAGGTGAGGACGAGCACCGGGAACAGCCGGTGGACGCGCCGGATGCGGGCGTCGGCGAGCAGGTCGGGGATGAACTTCTCCTGCGACGTCTTGTTCGGGTCGAACAGCCATCCGACGTGGGCGAAGACGAGGCCCTTGGAGAGCGCCTTCCAGTCGTCGCCGTAACGCCACGGTGAGTGCGGGTCGCCTTCCTTGTCGCTGTACTTGTGGTGACGGCGGTGGTCGGCGACCCAGTTGAACACCGGGCCCTCGATGGCCAGGGTGCCGGCCACCGCGAGGCCGACCCGCAGGGCGGTGGTGGCCTTGAACGAGCTGTGCGTGAAATAGCGGTGGAAGCCGACGGTGATGCCGAGCCCGGAGACCCAGTAGAAGACGAGCGCGATGATCGCGTCGTGCCAGCCAAGGAACCCCCCGGCCCACGCCAGCGGGATGGCCGCGATCAGCGCCAGGAGGGGGACAACGACGAAGATCCCGACCAGGGCCCGCTGCCCGGTTGTCGCCTGCTCGTCCGCGAAGTCGGATCGCGGGGCCCGGATGGTGGCCCGCTGCGCGGCTCCGGCTTCCCGGGCCGGGGCGGGTACGGCGGCCGGTGCGGCGGTGACGTCCATCGGTGGAGACGCGATCGCCGGCCGGACGTCGGAGGGGGCCATGGCCCGCTCTGCGGAGGTGGTCATCGTGCTCCTCGCTGTGGTCGGAAGCTAGAGTCAGGAGAGCGGACCCAGCGTGCTTGACGCTTACGTAACCGTAACCTACGAGACCGTAGGTTCAGCAAGGGTAACGCGGGAAGTATTTGAATTTGTTCCGGCCGCCGACGATCTGGCCAGGTCATCCGGACTGCCCGGACCGGCGGCGTATGCCGTCCGGTCCACGATGGGCTGTCGGTCTGCGCTGAGCCAGGTACGGTCTGGCTGCCCTGGTGAGCCGCGATCATGCTGAGAGCAAGAAGGGCGATCATGCGGAGACCGAATAG
Source organism: Actinomycetota bacterium (assembly GCA_003164955.1). Taxonomy (GTDB): domain Bacteria; phylum Actinomycetota; class Actinomycetes; order Streptosporangiales; family Streptosporangiaceae; genus Bog-532. The sequence goes on along the minus strand of PLRW01000035.1, from coordinate 968 downwards.
GAGGAAGTCCCCGTGGTCCCGGTTCCAGGACACCGCGCCAGCCGTAGGGCCTGGTGCCTCCGCGCGCCGAGCAGCTTCCGGATTCCGGCCCCGGTAGAGTATGGCAAGAGTTGATCCCGGATCGTCTAGCTTGGCAGGACAACGGACTTTGACTCCGTCAACGAAGGTTCAAATCCTTCTCCGGGAGCTGCGGAAACGTCCCCGGGAGGGCCGGGCGGCCGCGGTGCGGGGCCGTAACGGCGGCGGTCCATCCCTCAATCGAGCGGTAAAGATCGCCGCTCCCGAGAACGTCAATACGAAGGCAGCCGTAGTACCCCTCGCCTGAGTTCTTGCGGACGGTCTTTGGATTGTGCCGCTTGAGCGTAGCGGGACGGAACTGCTCCCGCTCCGCGCCGGTCGTGCGGAGCCAGAACCGCTGCGCGGCGTCAGTGTCGGCGTTCTCGTGAATGTAGACGCGGAAGACCAGCCGCTCGCGCGTGACTCCAACGGTCGCAAGGAATCGCAGGAAGAGCAGGATCAATGCCGGGTCGCTGTTAATGAAAGCCGCCTGCTCCTTTCGCCGCGTCGGCTTGCTCTTGGCGCCCTCGCACCAGTAGGCGATCGCGCCGGCGATGATGATCTCCCGGTCGGTGAGCGGGCCGATCTCGGCTGCGGCGGCGGCGCGGACGGCGGCGCGCGGCTTCCCGGGCGGGACGCTCCGCCTCCCAGTAGCGGCGGGTCCCTTCCATCGTTGCGGCCGTTTCCCCCGCCTTGGCCTACGGCACCCGCTTTGAACTGGGGAAACCGCGCCGGAGCGGATGGCGCCTCGGGGTGCGGCGCCGGTGCTGCCAGCGGGGAATGCGAGCGGCGCTGGTATAGTTAGTTGACATCAAGCAAGTTAATTCTGTGTCTCAATCTGCGGGGGGCTCGTTCATCTATGGCCGCGAAATCCGGCGTAGCAGGCCCGGCTCCGGCGGCGCACGCTAAGC
>PLRW01000191.1 GCA_003164955.1 Actinomycetota bacterium | reverse complement strand
GCTTTCTTGGCCCGGTGGCTTTCTTTCCCGCAAGGTTAAACAGACCGCAGCATTATCATCAGGGCCGAAAGTCCCCTTAAGGACAGCCTTGATCGTGGCGGGCCCGAGTCGGCTGGGCCGTTCCGCAGGGGGCCGGCGGTTGGGTGATCACTCAGGGAGCCTGGGTGCCGCTGCGGCCATAGCGGTCCTCGAGACGTACGACGTCCTCCCGCCAACCGGGGGCGGCAGTGGAGGCCTCGATGAGAACCGCGTCGGAGAGCGCGCGTATCCGGTGCAGAAGACGGGGCGGCACGTGCACCGCCTCGCCCGGCGCGACCGGAACGGTGCGAAGGTCGTCCTCGCTCATGCCGAGGTCGAACTCGACCTCGCCGGAGAGGACGGTGAGGGTCTCGTCCTTCTCGTGGTGCCACTGCAGAGACAATGACTCACCGCCGGCTACGTGAAGGGTCTTGCCGACGTAGGAGCCCTCGACGATCGCGAAGATCTCCTCGTGACCCCACGGCTTGTCAACGCGTTCGACCGGTTCGGCTGATGGTCGCTCGGTCATGTGGTCCTCACAAGGTCGATCATGAGCCCGCACGTCCGTGGCGCGCCGGGCCGAGGTGCCCTGAAATGGTTCGGAATTGCGGTGAATCAGTGACTCCGTCCCACCACTCGTCGAACTGCGCGATCACGGTAAGCGTATCCTGCCAGCTCGTGACGGCGACGCATGGCACGCCCAGCGCCAATACGGGATAGTCATTACCGATCTCATCAAGCCGATCACCGACGAATAGCAACTCCTCCGGAGCCGCGTGGATCTGCATCATGAGCTTACGAATTCCGTAGGCCTTATCGATGCCCTTGCGCGTGACGTCAACCGACGTTGAACCACCCCCTCTCACCTCGAGGCCGGGCAGCAATGGAGCAGCATAGGCCACGAGCAAGGCCTTCTTCGTTCCATCGGGGTCCCACGCAGCCTTGGCGCCGAGTGGGGCGGCTTGTCCCAGGGCGGAGTAGGTAACCTGGCTGCCGCGGTCTTCGATGAGTTCGCCCCACGGATGCTCTTTCCAGTACCCAAGAGTCCTTGACGCTTCTTCGAGGACCTGCCTGATTCGAGCCTTCTCATCCGCGGACAAGTCTTCGGAATAGACCCGTGACCACGCGCCCGCCCGCCGAGAGTAGTAGCGCGTGCCACACGTCGGCATCAAATGAAGCCGGCCGAGAATCTGTTCCGGAGCGGTTAGCCGGTCGAGGACCTGGGCCTGGAACTGCTCGAATCGACCGCCTGAGATGATGCAGACGGGGAGTCGCTGAAGGAGGGACACCAGCGCCGTTGCCATCGAGGCGTCGATAGGCGACTTGGAGGGCGCGAGCGTGTCATCAAGATCAAAGACGAGGGCCTTCATGCTGTGAAGCTTCTGATGCATGATCGCGGCGCGGGAGCGCCTTCTCCTCACTGCGTATATCGGCAACGGGCCGGCTACTGCCCGGGGAGCCGGACCTCCGCGTAGACGGCCCGGTGATCGCTGCCCGGTACGGCGTGCACCGCGCTGGCCAGCACCGCGCAACGCCGGTCCACCAGCACATGGTCGATGGTGATCAGCGCCGGCCTCCCGGCCGGTCCCCAGGTGGGTATCAGCGCCTTCCCGGTTTGCAGCGCGGCGTCGGCGTAGCCGAGGCGCAGCACGCTGCGGAACATGGCATGGTCGAGGGTGGCGTTGAAGTCCCCCGCCAGCACCCGCGGGAGTTCCCCGGGCGGAGGCAGCACCGCGAGCTCCTGACGCCACCGGGCGACCCCTCGCGACCACGGCGGCTTTGGCGGGTGCGGGTGCACGCAGACCAGCTCCACCACTTCCCCGCCGGGCAGCTCCAGCACCGCGGTGGGCTGCGCCGCGTGCGCCGGCACCAGGGGCGGCCCATCGCTCAGCGGGAACCGGGAGTAGATGCCCGAGCCTCGCGATCGGCCCCTGAGCCCGGGTGCCTTCTGAGGCATCAGGTCACCCAGCCCAGCCTGCTTCAGGCGGGTCACCGCATCGCCGGTGAGCTCCTGCAAGAAAAGCACATCTGCGCCGGTCCGGCGGACCAGGGCGACGACCGCCTCCGCGTCGGCCCGGCCGCACAGCAGGTTAACGGTGAGCACGCGCAGTACCGGCCCGCTGGCCGCAGGCTGCGTCCGCCGGGCCGCGCGCGGCCGCATTACCACGGCCAGCGCCGCCGCAGCGAGCGCGGCTGTCGCGGCCGGTCCCCTCCGCCTGGCCAGGCCCAGCGTCGGCGTGGCCGCCGCCGCAGCCGCGGCCGCCAGCGGGGTGAACGACAGCAACGGCGCCACCGGGGCCTCGATGCGGCGCACGCGATCGGCCGCGGTGACCCTGGCCGCCGCCCATGCGGCGAGCCCGCCCGCCACGGCCCAGGAAATGCCCGTGGCAATCCTTGATCCAACGTCCGGCACGGTCACACCCTACGGGCTCCCGCGGCTGAAACCGCGAGGCCGTCGATCATCAGGCCGATGGTGAAGTCGAAGCGGTCGTGGCCGGTTCCGGCGGTGATTTCGGCGGCGTAGCGCTTGCTGTGGGGGAAGGTGCCGGGCAGTGCGGCGTACCGGCGCAGCAGTTCGTCGCGGCTGACGACCCAGCTGCCGTCGCTGCGGCTACGCTGCTGGTCCACCAGGGAGATCTCGAGGCTGTAGGCGCCGACGTAAAGCATCAGGGAGTCGATCGCCCAGGCGGCGGCCTGCGGGTCGATGCCCCCGGCGAGCAGGATGGCGAGCATTCCCTCGCTGACGCGCAGCGTGTCCAGATTGGACGGAGCGACGGCAAAGGCCGCCCGGGAGATACCGGGGTAGCGCAGGTACCGGTCGCGCAGCTGGGTACAGACGCCGGTGATCTGCTGCCGCCAGGTGGCGGGATCGGGCTCGGGCAGATCGATGGCGGCGCACAGGCGGCCGATGAGCAGCTCGTCCAGGTCCTCCTTGTTGACCACGTGGGCGTACAGCGACGACGGGCCCGTCTCTAGCGCGGTGGCCACGCGCCGCATCGTCAGGGCCTGGTATCCCTCTTTTTCCACGATGCCGAACGCGGTGCTGATGATGGCCTCGACCGTGATCGGCTTCTTCGTGCCGCCGGACGGGCCGCGCCGGGCTGCGGGTGCGCTCGAGCCGGTGCCGAGCTGGTGCCGCGCGGCGCGCCGTTGCTGCGGGGTCGGTGACATACGGGCAGTATAGCGAACAAAACGAACGGTGTTCTGTGTCACTATGAACAGTGTTCGTTACGATAAGAACTCATGATATGAATAGCCCATGATAGTGAGACCAGGGACTGGAGTGCGACAGCTCCCTATGCACCTCGGCCTGCCCGGGGCGACCGCATCGTGACCCCTAACGACAAAGTCCTCTTCGGCCTCGGGCTGGAGAGCGGCGTCCACCAGGTGAGCGAGATGCTCGGGCACGCCCGCCGAGCCGACGACGCGGGTCTCGACCTCGTCAGCCTCTCCGACCATCCCTACTTCGCCGAGCGCATTGACGCCTACGCCGCGCTGGGGTTCGTTTTGGGCGCGACCAGCAACATCACCGCAGCGGTGATCATGACAAACCTGCCAAGCCGTCCCGCTCCCCTTCTCGCCCGGACCGTCACGGGACTGTCTACGATCTCTCGCGGTCGTTTCGTTCTCGGAATCGGTGCGGGCGGCCTGTGGGAGGAAATCGTCGCCCTCGGTGTCCCCCGCCTGTCGCCCGCAGCCCGAGTACGAGCGCTGGAAGAGGCGATCATGGTCGTGAGAGCGCTCTCCGGCGGCGGCGATCCGGTCACGTTCGACGGCGAGTTCTACCAGGTCACCGGGCTGACACCCGCGGCCGCACCGACGCCACCGATCTGGATCGGATCGCTCGGCCCGAAGACGCTGGCAGTAACCGGCCGGCACGCGGACGGATGGATACCAGGACACCTCGCCGACTGGCGCAGCACGCGGGTGGCCGAGTCACGGCCCATCATCGACGAAGCGGCCGCTTCGGCAGGGAGAGACCCTACTGATGTCGACACCATCTACAACGTGTCGGGGCGCTTTACCCGGGTCCCGCTACCGGAGACCCGCGACGACGAGGGCCGCTGGATCGGGGGCGGAGTGGCGCAGTGGGTAGAGGAACTGACTTTCGCCGTGCTTGAACACGGCGCCGCCGCTTTCATCTACTTGCTCCCTCCCGGCGACAGCATCAGCGACACGACACTGAACCTCTGGGCACACGAAGTCGTGCCCGCCGTCCGCGAAGCAATCGCCAGGCCCTGACCTCCGGCCACCGACAAGCGAGCGCAGCCGGCGGGGGAGAAATCGCACGCCGGCATCGTCGGGGCCTGGATGCGCAGGAACTGCCGCCACGCGGTGTCGCCGGCGGCCGAAGCCCCCCGCAGGGAGCACCGTGCCAGCGGCGTGTGCGGCGCGTGTCAGCGGGTGCGGGCACGCTCGGTGTCATGACAGAACTAGCGATTGAAGCCACGGGGCTCGCCAAGTCCTTCGGCGAGACCAAGGCCCTCGCCGGGGTGGACCTCGCGGTGCGCCCGGGCAGCGTGCTCGCCGTGCTCGGGCCGAATGGCGCGGGCAAGACCACCGCCGTCCGCATTCTCGCCACGCTGCTGCGCGCCGATGCGGGGACCGCCCGGGTCAACGGGTTCGACGTGCGCACGCAGCCCGGCAAGGTACGCGAGAGCATTGGGCTGACCGGCCAGTTCGCCTCGGTCGACGAGGACCTGACCGGCACCGAGAACCTGGTCATGATCGGCCAGCTCCTGGACCTGTCCACGCGCGCCGCACGGCAGCGCGCCGCCGAGCTGCTCGCGTGGTTCGACCTGACCGAGGCCGCCGGCAAGGTGGCCAAGAACTACTCCGGTGGCATGCGGCGCCGCCTTGACCTCGCCGCGTCGCTCGTGGGCAGGCCGCAGGTGATCTTCCTTGACGAGCCCACCACCGGCCTCGACCCGGCCAAGCGCGAGGACATGTGGGACGTGGTCCGCAGCCTGGTCGGCGACGGCTCGACGGTGCTGCTCACCACGCAGTACCTGGAGGAGGCCGACGCGCTCGCCGACGAGATCACCGTGATGGATCACGGGCGGGTGATCGCGCACGACACCCCGAACGGGCTCAAGCGGGTGGTCGGCGGCCAGCGGCTGACCGTCCGCCCGGCCGACCCGGCGCGGCACGACGATCTCCTCGGCGTGCTGCGCGACATCAGCGGGCAGGCCCCGGAGGCCGACGGGCGCGGCACGGTGACCGTCCCGGTCGACGGCGACGACGTGCTGCCGGACGTGGTGGCGCGGCTGCGCGCCGCCGGGATCGCGGTCGACGAGTTCTCACTGCACCTGCCGAGCCTGGACGAGGTCTTCTTCACCCTCACCGGGACCAGGTCCCGCGACAACGACGAGGAGGCACTGGTATGAAAAAGCGTTTCCGGCTGCGGCCCGCGCTCGTGCTCTGCAAGCGCAACCTGATCAAGATCACCCGCACGCCCGAGCAGCTCATCGACGTCACGTTGCAGCCGATCATCTTCCTGCTGCTGTTCCTGTTCGTGTTCGGCGGGGCGATCGCCCACGGCTCGCGCCACGACTACCTCCAGTTCCTGCTGCCCGGCCTGATCGGCCAGACGATCGCGATGAGCAGCGTCTCGATCGGGCAGAACATGAACGCCGACATCGCGAAGGGGGTGTTCGACCGCTTCAGGTCGCTGCCGATCGCCCGCTCCGTGCCGCTGGTGGGGGCGGTGCTCGCCGACTTCTTCCGGTACCTGCTGCTGTGCGTCATCCTGGTGGGCTTCGGTTACGCGCTCGGCTTCCGCATCACGACCAGCCCGACGCTGCTGCTCGCGGCGCTGGGCATCTCGATCTGCTTCGCCCTGGCGTTCGCGTGGGTCTCGCTGTGGGTCGGCATGACGGTGCGTACCGCCGGCGCGGTGCAGGGCGTGATGTTCCTGCTCATTTTCCCGCTGTCGTTCGGCAGCAACGCGTTCGTGCAGGCCTCGACGATGCCCGGCTGGCTCCAGGCGTTCGTGAACGTCAACCCGCTCTCGCACCTCGTCAGCGCGGTGCGCGGCCTGCTGCTCGGCGGCCCGGTCGGCACGCAGATCGGCTGGACGTTCGCGTGGATCGCCGGGTTGCTCGTGGTGTTCTTCCCGCTGGCGCTGCGCGGTTACATCCGCCGGACCTAGCCGAATCCGGCCGGGTCCAGGCGCTCGATCGCCTCGGCCCGGCCGAGCGCCTGTCCCGTAGCATGGCAGCGCGCGTACCGGTCCGCCCCGAGAGCCGTGCGCAGCCGCGGTGCCAGCTTCACCGCCGTCGGATCGGCCGGGTCGGCGTAGCCGCGCACGGCGGCGCTGGCCCCGAGCAGTTCGGCGGCCAGTTCGGGCCGGCCGAGGGCGAGGGCGAGCTCCGCCGCCGTGCCCGACGCCATCGCCAGCAGTGGCATGTCCTGGGCGGCGGCCGCCGCGTGGTACGAGCGGCCGGCCTGCTCGCGGGCGCGCCGCAGATCCTCGTCGGCGATGGCGATCCGCGCGCCCGTGGCCGCCACCATGGCGTCCAGGTGGTCGCGCACCGGGTGCGCAGGACCGAACCGCGCCAGGTGCCGCTCCGCGACCGCGTGCAACGGGCGCGCCGCGTCGATGTCGCCCCAGGTGACCTCGAAGACCGCCCACCACGCCGCGACGATGCCCCGGTCGGTGGGCGTCCCTCCGGACTCCGCGAGCGTCCGGGCGGCCGCGGACAGCTCACGGGCCCTGGCCATATCCCCCCGCCGGGCGGCGATCTCGGCGAGCCTGAGCCGAACCTGGGACAGGTCTTCGCGGGACCCGAGTTCGGCTAGCAGGCGGCTGGCTTCGGAGTACGCGGCGATCGCGCCGTCCAAGTCGCCGTCGAGCATCCGGATGCCGGCGACGACCTGCAGCGCGGCGGACAGGCCCCACCGCTCGCCGAGCGCGCGGAACCGGCCCACCGCCTCGGCGCCGGCGATGCGCGTCTCATCGAGATTCCCCTCGTTTTCCGCGACCCGCGCGGCCATCAGCCAGGACGCGGCGACGAGCCACTCGTCCCGGCCGGCGCGCGCCTGATCAAGGTAAATCCGCTGGCGCCCGTGGTCCTTGACGAACGTCGCGTACACCGGACGCAGCAGCCCGGCGACCGGGTACCTCTCGATGTCAAGGGCGTCCAGCCGCTCGGTCAGGCCGGGGCAGGCCGCGCCCGCCCCGGCTGCCGCCGCGCCCTCGGCGGCCGGGTCCATGGCGCTGGTCACCACGTGCAGCGCCTCGGCGATGGTCCGCAGGCCCGCGTCCGCCTCTCCGGGCGCCGCGAGGGCCTCGCCGATCCACTCCGCCAGGTCCGAGTCGTTGCCGAACAGCAGCGCCATGACGCCAAGCGACACGGCCAGACTGAGCGCGTTCTCCGCGTCGTCGGCGTCGCACCAGTAGCGCAGCGCGGCGAGGATGTTGTCCCGGTCGGCCCGCAGCACCGTCAGCCAGCTCAGCTGGTCGCGGGTCAGCAGCCTGGGCGCCGCCTCGCGCATCAGGCCGGAGTAGTGCGCGGCGTGCCGCCGCCGCAGTTCGCCGACCTCGCCACGGGCGGCCAGCTTCTCCGCGCCGTACTCACGGATCGTCTCCAGCATCCGCAGCCGCGTCCCGTCGCCGAGCGGCTGCAGCAGCGACTTGTCGACCAGTGACGACAGCAGCTCATCGGCCTCGCCGGCGGCGAGCTCCCCGCCGGCGCCCCCGCTGCCCGCACACACAGTGGCGACCGCGGCGGGCGTCGCCCCGGCGGGGAAGACGGAGAACCGCTCGGCCAGCAGCCGCTCCGCGGGGGTGAGCAGCTCCCAGCTCCACTCGACGACGGCGCGCAGCGTGCGGTGCCTCGGCAGTGCCGTGCGGCTGCCACCGGTGAGCAGCCGGAACCGGTCGGTCAGCCGCCGGGAGATCTCGGCGAGCGGCAGCGTCCGCAGCCGGGCGGCGGCGAGCTCGATCGCCAGCGGCAGGCCGTCAAGCCGCCGGACGATGTCGATGACCAGCGGGCGGGTCTCGCCGTCCGGCGTGAACTCCGGGCTGACCGCCGCCGCCCGGTCGGCGAACAGCCGCACGGCGGGATCCTCGTCCAGGGGCGGGACGACGAACAGCGACTCCCCGGTGATGCCGAGCGGCTCCCTGCTGGTCGCCACGATCCGCAGCCCGGGGCTGTGGGCGAGCAGCGCGTCCGCCAGGTGGGCGCACGCGTCGATGAGATGCTCGCAGTTGTCGAGGACCAGCAGGGCGCGGGCGTCGGCCAGCCCCTCAAGCAGCCGGGTGCGCGCGTCGCGGCTGGTGATCCGCTGTGTCCCGTCGGGCAGCAGGCGTGATTCGCGCAGGCCGATCGCGCCGAGCACCGCCTGCGGCACGTCGGCGGCGTCGGTGACCGACGCGAGTTCCGCAAGCCAGATCCCGTCCGCCGCGTCATCCAGTGCGCTGTCCCGCACCACCGCGGCGACCTCGGCGGCCAGCCTCGTCTTGCCCGCACCGCCGGGGCCGACCAGGGTGATGAGACGGCAGGCCTGCAGTGCCTTCCCCACCCGGGCGACCTCGTCCGTGCGGCCGACGAAGCTGGTGAGCTGCGCCCGCAGGTTCGTGCGGGCACGGCCGGCGGGCGCGGGCGCCGCGGCTATCTCGCCGCGCAGCACCTCCAGGTGAACGGCCCGCGCTTCGGGTCCCGGGTCGATGCCAAGCTCGTCGGCGAGCCGGCCCCGCAGCGCCTCGTAGGCCGCGAGCGCATCCGCCTGCCGCCCGGTAGCGGCCAGCGTCCGCATCAGCAGCCCGGCAAGCTTCTCGTGCAGCGGGTGCTCCGCGACCAGCGCCTCAAGCTCGCCGACGCGGGCGGCGGCCCGGCCCGCGTCAAGCTCCCGCGTGAGGAAGGTGACCGTCGCGTCCAGCCGCAGCTCCTCAAGGCGGCGGGCGAACGGCTCGGCGAAGTCCCCGGCATCCGCGAGCGCCGGCCCGCGCCACAGCGCCAGCGCCTCGGCCACGGCCCCCTCGGCGACGAGCCGCTCAAAGCGCAGCGCGTCCACGTCGCCGGGCGTCACCGCCAGCCGGTACCCCGCACCCGACTGCTCCACGGCCGCCGCCCCGCCCAGTGCCCTGCGGGCCCGCGACACCAGAGTCTGCAGCGCGTTCGCCACATCGGCGGGGAACGCGCAGTCCCAGACGGCCCCGGCCAGCGCGCCGGTGCTCACCGGCTGGCCGCCCGCCAGCGCCAGCCGGGCGATCAAGCCGCGCAGCCGCGCGCCGGCGACAGCCACCGGCGCCCCGCCGTCGTCATGGACCTCAAGTGGCCCCAGTATCGCGACCTGCACAGTACTTATTGTGCCTGCGGCGGCGACCCCCAGCCCCCGGCATCGAGGCTTCGCCTCCCATAGCCCAATCCGCTTAGCAGCACTTGGCCGGTGGCCGGTGGGTGAGGAGCGCAAATTTAGGTATGCCAAAATTAGGTTGGGCAAGATAGGAAAGGTGACTCCGGTGCGCTCGTTCTCCCCGGCCGTGGAGGACTACCTCAAGGCCATCTACCGGCTGCAAGGAGAGGCAGGTGATCCGGTGAGCACCAACGCCCTGAGCAGCTGGCTGGGCGTGACGGCGCCGTCGGCCTCGGGGATGCTGAAGAAGCTAGATGACCTGCGGCTCGTGGTCTACGTTCGCTACCGGGGCGTGCGGCTGACCGAAGCCGGCCGGCGGGCGGCGCTCGGCGTGGTGCGCCGGCACCGTCTCCTGGAGGCGTTCCTGGCCGAGGCCCTGGGGCTCTCCTGGGACCAGGTTCACGACGAGGCTGAGGTGCTGGAGCACGCCATCTCACCCGGGTTGTGCGAGGCGATCGCGGCCCGGCTGGGTGATCCGCGGACCGATCCGCACGGCGACCCCATCCCCACCCGGGACGGACAGGTGACCGAGGCACCCGGCCGGGACCTGGGCTCGCTCGGGCCCGGCCAGCGGGGCCGGGTGACGCGGGTCTCGGACCGCGACCCCGCGGTCCTGCGTTTCCTGACGGCCCGCGGGATCGCGCTCGGCGACGTCCTGGAGGTCAGGGAGGTCCGTCCCGGCGGGGCCATCACCGTCCAGGCGCGATCAGGGACGCACCTGTTCAGCGCGGCCGTCACCGCCGCCATCAGGGTGGAGACCAGCCGGTGACCCTCACCCCCCCGTCTCTTCCGGCCGGGGACCTCACCCCGGATCCGCCGCTGACCGAGGAGGACGCCGCCCGGTCGCGGGACCGCGCGCGCGTTCACCATGCCCGCGGGCACGGCAAGCGCTGGCAGCTGCTGTGGCTGCTTGCGGGGCCCGGGATCCTGGCCATGCTCGGGGAGAACGACGGGCCGAGCATGATCGCCTACGCGTCCGACGGTGCGCAGTATGGGCTGGGGTTCTTCGTGCCGCTCATCCCGGTGCTCTTCGCGCTGGCCTACGTCTGCCAGGAGATGTGCATGCGCGTCGGCGCGGTCACCCACCGCGGCTACGGCGGGCTGGTCCTGCAGCGCTACGGACGGACCTGGGGCTGGTTCGGCGCCGGCGATCTGATCCTGACCAACCTGGTCACCCTCATCGCCGAGTTCGTCTCCATCCGGGTCGGGCTGGCCTACTTCCATCTCGGCTCCGTGGTGGCCGTCACGCTCGGCCTGACGCTCGTCGTGTTCAGTCTCAGCGGCGGGCGCTACTGGCGCTGGGAGCGCATCGTGCTCGGCCTGGCCCTGTTCAACGGCCTGTTCCTGGTGGCGGCGATCCTGGTCAGACCGCACCCGGGAGCCGTCGCGGACTCCCTCGACTTCCTGCCCTTTCCCGGCGGGAGCTTCAGCACGCTGCTGCTCCTGCTGGCCTCCACGGTCGGTGCCACGGTGACGCCCTGGATGATCTTCTTCCAGCAGAGCGCGTCCGCCGACAAGGGCATGACCGCCCGCGACGTCCGGCACGGCCGCTACGACACCGCAGCGGGCGCAGTCCTGGCCGCGATCTTCGGGATCGGGGCCCTGATCGCCGGGGCGGCCCTGCGCACCCACGGCGGACCGGGCCTCCAGGGGTTCGCGGGCGCCGGTTTCCCCGAGGCGCTCACGCACGTCGCGGGCGGCGGCGCCGGGGCCGTGTTCGCGCTGGGGCTCATCGAGGCCGGGGCGGTCGCCATCCTGACGATCTGCGCCAGCACCGCCTACGCCGCCGGAGAATGCGCCGGGGTCTCCCGCAGCTTCAACAACTCGCCGCGCAACGCTGCCGTCTTCTACGCCGCGAACCTGGGGGTCGCGCTGCTCGCCGCGGTCGTCATCTTCATCCCGGGCGCGCCGCTGCTCTCAATCGTGCTCAACGCCAACGTGCTGGCCACCGTGCTGCTCCCGGTCAGCCTGGTCTTCATGGTCATGCTCGCCAACGACACCGCGCTGATGGGCCAGTGGGCCAATAAGCGCTCCACCAACGCGATAGGGATCACCGTTATCGTATTCGTCGGGCTCTGCGGAGCGGCCTACGGCATCGACTCCTTCCTGCAGGCCGTCCACCTCATCGGCCCATGACGACAGACGCGGGCCAGGGCTCCGGCCGCGGTGAGCCGAACCCGGGGGAACACCGGGACGAGCCGGTCGCGCCCCTGCAGCGCGGCCAGTTCGTCGCCGAAACCTCCCGGCCCGTGCCGCGAGCGGCGCTCAGCGCCCGCGCCGCCGCCGGACTGTGGGCGCTTCGCGTCTTTGCCGTCCTCGTCAGCCTCATGGTCATCTACGCCTTCATCGACCAGCTGCGCTGACAGACCGGCCTGACCAGGGGCGAAGCTGGTCCGGCTCATGCCCGAATGCCCGCTATGTTGTTTTCTGTCTGCCGCGCGCCCCACGGATGGCATTATCTAGACCAGTGGGCTTTTCCGAGGAGGCGACATGACTGGATCGGGCCGCCCGGGGAGCGGGATTCCGGCGGACATCCGCACGGATGTCGCTCACCCGGCCCGGGTGTATGACTACTGGCTGGGCGGCAAGGATAACTTCGACGCCGACAGGGCAGCGGCCCAGCAGGTGCTGCGGGTGATGCCGGAGATCCTGGACACCGTGCGCGGTAATCGCCGGTTCATGGTGCGCGCGGTGGGATTCTTGCGCGATACCGGGATCCGCCAGTTCCTCGATATCGGCAGCGGGCTGCCGAGCAGCCCGAACGTGCATGAGATCGCCCAGGCGGGCAACACCGGTGCGCGCGTGGTGTACGTGGACCACGACCCCGTGGTGTTCTCGCATGCCCGGGCGATGACAGCCAAGAACGACGGCACCGACGTGGTCTGGGCCGATCTGCGCGACCCAGACGAGGTACTGTCCGGCGCCGGGAAACTGCTCGACCTCAGCTGGCCGGTCGGGCTGCTGTTCGTCGGGTGCCTGCATCACATCCCGGATTCCGACGACCCGGCCGGCATCGTGGCCCGTTACCTGGCAGCGCTGGCGCCCGGCAGCTACCTGGTCATCTCACATGCCACCGATGAGTTTTCACCAGAGAAGATGCAGGCCAACGCCGAGGTGGCCGACAACAGCGGCACCATGCTCATCCCGCGCAGCAGGGACGCGATCTTGCGCATGTTCAACGGTCGCGACCTAGTTGACCCTGGATTGGTGCTGGTCTCCCGCTGGCGGCCGACGGGAGGCGAACCAGAGCCGAACGCCGACCGGGCCTGGGCCTACGGCGGCGTCGCCGCCCTCTAAATCCAGCATGACGATCCCGTGACCATCGTGCCGGGCGCTCGCCGTTCCTGGTGTTCGGGCTGCTGTGGTTCGCGTTCCCGCTCACCCGCCGCTACCTCGTCGGACTGCGTGATCAACGGCACCGTGTCCGGCAGGTCCGTGTCATGCTCACGCCCAGGGCGCCGCGCTCTGACATGGATCCTCCTCGCTGAGACGGTTCCCCGTGCTGAACCAGACCGGCGAAGCACCGTTCAGATCGAGCGTGGCCGGGGCATCCGGGCGTCCCTGAAAGAGCACCGGATAGCTCTTCGCCGTCAGCGGGGCGGCGCACGGGATGGGCAGGCTCGGAACATCGGCGAGGCTGATCTCGGCGCTCGCCGCCAGCTGGTCCGGCGAGATCCAGGCCGGGACCGACCCGAGGGTCACGATGTGCTGGAAATCGGGATCGCGGGCGAGGTAGTGCTCGAGGTGCGCCTCACCCCCCCGCCCGAACAGCAGGTACGTGAGGTTATGGGGGCGAGGAATGTTGAAGTCAAAATGACGGAAGTGGACCACCTCGTCCACCGTAAGCGGCACGTTCGTGGCGAAAGGGGGCCCGGCCGGCGCGGCGTCGGCGTTCGAGTATTCCTTGTAGACATCGACCTTGAAAGAGGTCAGCGTCCCCGCCTTGATCTGCGGAAGAGTGTACTCGTGTGCGCTGTTCACGAGGTTCCAGGGCGTGCGGCGGGGACCCTGGCCGGCCCGGTAACCCCGCATCACGGCGTCCGGCAGACCCACTCGGAGAATCACCTGGTACATGTGCTTCTCCATGGTGAACATCGGCATGTGGGACACGTACAGCGTCTTGCTGCCGAACATGAAGAAATTATGGATGCCCGGTTCGTCGACGATGGGATCCATCTGAGCGGGCGCACGACGCGCAGTGCCAGCACGCCGCGCAGTGCCGAGCAGTGGTGCCGTCGCGGCCAGGCCGCCCGAGATGAGTAGATGGCGCCTGGAGACGCCCGGCCGCTCGGTCATCCTGTTCTCCCCTGGTTGCTCAAAGGCGAGCCATCTGGTCAGGCCGCCCTCACCTTTCATGGGCACGACAGCTCATGGGCACTACAGCCGCTAACTACTCCTGAGAACTGGATAGCGGGTCCGGCGCAGACGCGCCGGGGTCCGCCCGATGAGGACCGCTTGAGCCGCCGCCGCGGCCGGCGCTTCCTGGGGGGGGTAGTAGTCAAAGGCCGACACCCGGCCTGGCGGGCACGGATCATCGAGCGCACGGTAGTAGAGAAAGGCCGGGTTGGCGGCATCCGCGCAGCACCCCGCGGCACAGCCGGCCGGCTTGTTGGAGAATTTCCCTGGCTCGGAGGCAAGGCCGACGATCTTCATGGTCATGTGCTCGCTCAGTTGGCCGCCGACGGAAATCGGAACGCCGCCGATGGTCACGTCGCTCACCCGGAAGCCCGCTCGCTCCGGCACCTCGAACACGGCCCGCTCTATCAGACCGGGCCGCCCGCGGACGATGCGGAACCACGCCGGATCCACGGCCTCGCCACCGGGCCCGGCCCAGCCGGTCAGGTTCAGGTCGTCCATGTACAGGCCAACCGGATTGCGGAGGGTTACGGCGAAGCCAAGTGCCGCCAGCCCGTTCACGCTCGCGCCGATGGTCGGATCACTGCACCGGTTGGGGCCGCCGTACTGGGCACAGCAGATCAGGGCGTCCGGATCGGAGACGATACGACCGTCCGGGCCTGAGGTCCGCAGCACCGTCGCGTCCGCGCCGAGCTGGATCTCGGCGACGAGCGAGTTGGACGGCTGGGTCAGGTGCATGATTCCGTCGGTGGTGTTCCAGCGGTTGTAGGGGTTGTAGGTCCCCTTCGGGAACACCACGTACGGGCTGCCGGGGTCGGAGTAGTCCATCAGGTCAACGGCGCAGATCAGGTCCTCGTACCGCACCTGGGGACTGACCAGCTCCTGGTACAGCTCGACCAGAAGCCCGGGATCGCCGGTGGTGGGGTAGGCCGGGTCGCCGTTGGTGCTGAGCAAGGTGTCGCCGTGCATCGCCTGCCAGTACTCAGGCGGCTCGGCAGTGAACGTGACACGGCGGATGCCGCCGTCAGGATCCCGCGTAACCCGCCACTCGCAGTACTCGTCCTGGGGCCGATAGTAAAGATTTTCCCACTGGCCACCCCAAAAGTACGAGCCCGGACCGTCGATCCGCTGTGTCAGCGGGACAAGGTGGTCCGCCATCGCGAGCGCCTGCGAACGTCCCCAGCGGTTACGAAGCGTCCCGGGAAAGCCGTTCCACACGATCTCCTGCTCGAGCGCTGGGCCGCTGGGAAGGGTCGTGAGCTGGTTGTAGTACTGGCAAGGCTGATCGCGAAGATCCGATTGCTCCGACGCGATGCACTCGTCGAACCAACCCGACACGGCGCGGCTCCACTGAGCGAGCTGCCCTGGAATCCGATCGAAGTCCGTCATGAACCCGGGCGGATCATAGGCCGTGATCATCGCTTACCGAGATTCCGCGACGACGGCCTGCGCCGAGCTTGCCGCACGACCAACCCGGTCGAGGTCAGCGCGATATGACGCCCGGAGAGGCCGGGCTTGCTTTCAGGAATGCGGAAAGGCGTGCAATCGTCACGATAGCTTTTAAAAATTGACGCATTGAAGCCGAAGCGCATCTACGAGTCCTCCTATGTCTAGGACGAGCAATATACACCCAGGCGCGAACGAAATGCTAGACCTGAAGAGCGCCCTTTTCTTGCGAAGGTTAATTTACGTCCACGAAAGCGATCTACGGGCAATTGGTCCCTAATGTGACCGATTTGGGGAGCATGACGTGCCGCCGTGACAGGAGGCGGCCACGTCGCGATTCATGTTCATCATCAAAGTGCCCGGCGGCGAGAGCGGTGCGTTTCGGCGAACTTCTCCAGGTTCTCAATCAATCGGATGAGATGCCCGATTAGATCACTAAGCCCGAATTCATTGATTGTAAAGCTTATTTGTGCACTTATCTGCGCTCGCGAATGGCCGTTTGTGCGTGCAGCTATTGGCACGTTACGTGCACAGATAGCTACAGCGCGTAGTAGCGTTGCCGATGTCAGCGGCCGTAGTGCCCATGAACTGCAGTGCCCATGAACTGCAGTCCCCATGAAGCTGCAGTGCCCACGAAAGGTAAGGGCGGCCTGAGCAGGTGGCCTCGCCTTGAGTAACCGGGAGAACAGGATGACCGAGCGGCCGGGCCTCTCCAGGCGCCATCTACTTATCTCGGGCGGCCTGGCCGCGACGGCACCATTGCGGCGCACGGAAAACACCGATGATCCGGGCACCCGCTCCGGCCAGTCCGCGCGCGAAAGATGGCGCACGCCGCACGGCGCCAAGGGGACTCCTTTCCACAAGACAATGACGGACGAGCGTGACGCACCCGACGAGCCGTACCTCGACGGTGATGAGATCCAGGGGAATGTGGTGCCTGGCTTCCTGAAGCCCTACATGGCGGTAGCGGCCCTGACGATCGATGACATACCGAGGGCCAAAGGCTGGCTGGCAGATATCGCGTCCCGGATCACGACCCTGGCTGAGGCGATGGGGTCGCGCGCGAAGGTTCGTGACTACCGCGGTTTCGGGCCGGAGCGCCTGAACCTGCTGGGCACGCTGCCGCCCGGCATGAACGACGCCTGGCTGAACATCGCCCTGAGCAGCGGCGGGCTCTCGAAGCTGCTGAGCGGAGGCGACCATGCCGGGGACCTCGGCTTGTTCGCCGACCAGGGATTCCAGCGCGGGCTGGCCGCGCGATCGTCACTACTCGGGGATCCCACTGATCCCGCAGCGGAGGGCAACCCCGCCAACTGGGTTGTCGGCGGTCCCGGCCGCGAGGCGGATGTGCTGCTCATCCTCGCTGCGGACCGCGAGGAAAAGGGTGCACGGGTGCTCGACGAGGTGCGCGCGCACGCGGTCGCGAGCGGTCTGGTCCTCCTCTACGAGGAGTCGGGGCGCAAGCTGAACAAGATCGGCCAGGAGCACTTCGGCTTCCAGGATGGGATCTCCCAGCCGGGAGTGCGGGGCCGTCTCCCGGGCTTCCCGGGCGACTTCATCACCCCGCGGACGATCGACCCGTCCCGCCCGCCCGATGCCTGGCTGTACGGTCTTCCGGGGCAGTACCTGGTGTGGCCGGGCGAGTTCGTGTTCGGTTACCCGCGCTCGGGCGCGGATCCGCTGACTCCCGGCCAGGTCAATCTGCCCGGGCCGGCCTGGAGCCGGAACGGCTCGTACCTCGTGTTCCGGCGGCTGCGGCAGGATGTGGCCGGCTTCCGGGCGTTCGTCGCGGAGTCCGCCGGGGGATTGTCCGGGCACCCCGGGTTCGAGGGGGTGACCCCCGAGTGGGTGGGGGCGAGGGTCGTGGGCCGCTGGCCGGGCGGCGCACCGGTCTCACGTCTGCCCTACGGGGACGATATCGCGCTCGGTGTCGATCGCCTCGCCAACAACAATTTCGGGTTCGCGGCTGACGCGGCGGAAGATCCGCTGGTGGGGGGATCGAAGGCCGGCCACTGGCCCGATGCGAAGGCCGACCCGCTCGGGCTCACGTGTCCGATGGCGGCGCACATTCGCAAGGTCAACGCCAGAGAGGCCGCCAACGACCTCGGCGGGCGAAGAGCGTCGTTCAATCGCCGCATCCTGCGCCGGTCGCTGCCCTTCGGGCCAGCCCTGGGGGAACTATCCGGCCACGACCCGGCCAACGGCAATCGCGGCCTGCTGTTCGCCTGCTACCAGGCGTCGATCGAGGACCAGTTTGAATTCCTCTGCAACGGCTGGGCGGGAAGCTCGAAGCGCCCCAGAAGTCCGAGTGGCTTCGACATGGTGATCGGCCAGAACGGGGTGCCGGGCGATCGCCGGACGCGTAGCTGCACGATATTCGGGTCGGGGGCGGTTTCGGCCACGCTGGTGACGATGAGCGATTTCGTCGTTCCCACGGGCGGCGGGTACTTCTTCAGCCCTTCGATCAGCGCGCTAAAAGAGGTGCTCGCCGCGTGACTCGGCTGGAGCCGCGGAGCGGTGCCTGATCAGCTCGGCGCGCTGGTGTCGTGGTCGCTGTCGAGCCTGGCGCGGAGCAAGGCCGGCACGGGACCCGAACCGTTCACGGTCGCCTCGGGCAGGACGGGCCCGGGAACGTCCTGCCCCGCGTCGACGGAGGCCAGTTCGACCCGGTTCCTGCCCTGCCGCTTGGCGACGTACAGCGCGGCGTCGGCGAGCCGGTCGAGCCGTTCCAGCGTGCTCGCGTGGCCGGGGAAGCCAGCGACGCCGATGGAGACCGTGACCGGCACGCCGGTGCCCGGCAGGGTGACCTCGGCGATCGCCGCCCGGACGCGCTCGGCGATCTCGAGGGCCGCGGCGATATCGGTGTCGGGCAGCAGGACCGCGAACTCCTCCCCGCCGTTGCGCCCGGCGAAGTCCCGGGCCCGCAGCACGCTGCGCAGCGCGGTGCCGACGCCCGCCAGGACCTGGTCCCCCGCGGCATGCCCGTACTGGTCGTTGACCTGCTTGAAGTGGTCGAGGTCGAGCAGGAGCAGCGCGAGCGGCACCTTCGTCATCGTGGCCTGCGCGAACGTCCGTTTCAGCGCGTCCGTGACCGCCCGCTTGTTGGGCAGCCCGGTCAGGCCGTCGGTCGCGGCGCGGATCTCCGCGACGGCCAGGTTGCGGAGGTTGGCCAGGACGGGCGCCGCCTGGCTGACCGACTCGCGGATCCGCTGTTCCTCGGCGTCGGAATAGGGGGCGGGGCGGCTGAGCAGGACGGAGCCGATCACCTCGCCGCCGACCATGAGCGGAACGCACGACGAGGCACCGGGCATCTGGGCGCACACCAGGCAGGACAGCAGGGGCGGCCGCCCTTCGCCCTCCCGGTGCGTCCGGCCGGACCGCACCGCCAGGCACGAGCGCGGCTCCGCGCCGCGCAACGTCCCGGCCAGCGGCGAGCCGGGAGGCAGGGGCGTGACCGCCTCCAGCCGGTCCGCGCTGTTGTTCCGGTTGAGGACCACGGCCGCGGTGGCCGGCAGCGTGCGCTCGAGATGGCGCTGCAGGAGCTGGTGCGCCTCGTCCTCGCCGTTCGCGATCTGCAGGGTCTCGGCGAACTCCGCCTGGTCGTGGACGGGCTCCAGGCTCCGGCGGCTGCGCCGGAGCTCGTACCACAGGAAGAGCCAGGCCATCACGATGCCTGCGGCCCCCATGGCGAGGATGAGACGGGTGAACCGCGCCGCGGCCGCGGACGCGGCCACGTGATCGGCGCGCCCGTCGTTAAGCTCCTTCAGGACCAGGCGGTCGAGGTGGGCGCTGACCGGCTGGTAGGCGGCCGTCAGCCGGGCCGCGAGCGCCGCGGACGGCTGGGCGGTCAGGTCCGCCGGGCTGAGCAGATCACGGGCGGCGGTCCACTGCCGGATGAACAGCTCCAGGTCGGCGTGTTCGGCCGGCGGATCGCCGGTGTGCAGCTGTGCCAGCGAGAAGAGCTGCGCGTCGGCCGCGGGGAGCAGGCTGGTGTACAGCGTGCCGAGGAGCCGGGACCTCGTCGCGGGATCGGCGGCCCGCACGGCGTCCTCGCCGGTGGCGTACGCCGCGTCCATGTCCCGGGCCAGCTGGCCCGTCACCACCGCGGTGTCGAGCTCGCCGCCCGCGATCACCTTGCCCTGGTACGTGGCCGACCGGATGCCCAGGATGCCGATGGCGGCCACCGCGACCATCGAGAGCGTGCCAAGGAGCGCTATCAGCAAGACGGTCGCAGCCCTCGTAAACGTCGCATTCACCTCCACCTCACCCGGCAAGCCAGCCATAAAAGCATTTACACTGCCCAGCATAACGGCAAGGGGCCGATATATAAATGACCCTCCGATATCCCGGCAATTCCGCAGTTATGCCGTGAAGGCTGCGGAAACAGCGAAATAAACAGGACAGGCCGGCGTGCTGCCGGAACTACGCCCATGACGGGAAACGGCAGGGTTCCGGCATAGTGGCGTAGCGCCCGTTCCGGTCGGCGTATCATTTCGGCTCGTCTTCATCAACGCGGCCCGAACAGGCTTGGGATGATGCGCGCCGGGTACGATTGCAATGTGCACGGAGGTCTGCGATTCCGCGTCCCGGCGTCTTCGGATGAGAAGGTACAGGGATAGCCGGTACCATCATTCGGATATCGAACAGAAAGCCCATATGAGGACAGAACGCTCTCTCATTTATGTGCCGGTGCTGCACAGTTCTGGTGATATGGGGTCGCTCGCCGGCGTCATCCCGCAGCCCGCGGACTACGGCGCGCAGGTGGGCAGATACTGGGATGCCGTCGACGCCGATTTCCGCGCCATGCGCCGCCGCTGGCAAGAGGTCCGCGTCTACCAGGACGGCCTGCCGGATACGAGGGCCGATATCGTGGCCCGGATTATCGCCGACGTGGACAGCCCGAACTACCGACTGCTGCGCTGGTTCGCCGGCCAGGGAGCCATGGTGGTCGGCACCGAGGACCCCATCCTCCTGCAGGAGGAATACGAGTTGCTGAAGGCGAGCGTGACCGACGAGGCGGCCAGGCAGGCCTATGCGGCCCGTGCGACCGGGCTGCTGGAGAACAGGGACCGCTATATCGCCACGCGGATCGGTGACACGCTGCCGTCAGCCGGCACGGGCGTGCTGTTCGTCGGCCTGCAGCACGAGGTGACGAGGATCCTGCCGGCTGACATCAAGGTAACCAGCTTGCGCTCCTGCCAGGAACTGCTTCCGTCCATCGTGCGGAAGCTCGGCATCACCCGGGCGAAGCCGGGGGGACAAGGGTAGGTGCCCGGCAGTGGCCCCGGTCACCCCGGCGGCCCGCCCGGTACAGGTGACCGGTTCCCGCAGCAGTGCGCCCCCGCGTGCGACGCCCGGGCCGGCCTATCGGCATTAGGCCGAGGCTAAGCCTCGATCCACCGCATGAAATTCACACGGTGGATCGAGGCTAAGGGCGCGAACGGCCGTCAGCGTGAACCACCCCGGCACCGTGGCAAGCAGAGCAGGACAGCTTGCGCTCGCTCCGGCGGTCCACTCCCGCCCCGCCGCAACGGGAACAGGTCTCGTGCGGTGCCTGGACGGTCTGGGCTCCTCTTCCGCCGCAACTGCTGCAGGTCAGCCTGGTGTGGGGTTGCACCCCGCGGCCGCGGCAGCAGGCGCACGGTACCCGCGGTGCCGGTACTTCCACGACGCCGCGCCCTAGGCAGACCTGGCAGGCCGACGGCGGAGAGAGAACCCCGAAACGATCGCGACCTGTCCCGGAGCAGAACGCGCAACGCACGGAAAGTTCCTGCTGAATCGTACTCATCCCGGCTACCACCTTCGGCTCGACGATACGCAGCCCGGAACCAGATCATTCCGTGGCACGCACATTATTTATCCGCCCTTTATTGGATTACCCTATTGTTCCGATTTCGGCGGCTTTTCTCACTGGTTCTGCAATTTCTTTCAGCTTAGCAAACGTACCGGCGAAACTATAAGGGGGCCACGGCCCGGTGAAACGCACCTCGGCATCCGTTTCCTGGCTCACTTGCTCGAGATAATCACCGACCCGCAGCACGCCGGCCTGGTCGGTAAGCAAGGAAAGGTTGAGCACCATCTTTTTACCGCGCACCGGCCGCGGCCTGTTTACCTGCACGTCGTCGACCAGCGTAGCGAGCATTTCGGCGTAGCGGCAGAAAACTGCTTCCGCCTCCCGTTCGAGCCGCTCGCGCTGTTCGCGCTGTTCGCGCTGCTGTTGATGCCGGGCAAAATAGGCGTGCCCGCGCGGGCGCAGCTGGGGAGATGCCGCTTCCCCAGCCTCGCCCCCGGCTGAATTGTCCGC
>PLRW01000155.1 GCA_003164955.1 Actinomycetota bacterium | reverse complement strand
CGGCCACGGGCCCGTCCGGCAGGTCTATGGCCAGCGCCTGCCGGGCCAGCCGGTGCGGGCGCGGGCCTGCCGAATCCTCGGCGTACCGGTCCTCCGCGTACCGCGCGTTCCAGCGGACCTGATCCGGGTGCCCGGTGAGCTGCTCGCGGCGCATACCGCGCAGGCTAGTACGGAAACGGCTCCCGCCCTCGCCGGCCAGTTCAACATGGCCGGCGCCGGTCATCGGGACGGATGGCCCCGTGTCCCCCTCCGGTGCTGTGCCATCCTCGTGCCAGTCCGGCAGGGTCACCGCATCTTTCCAGTTGATCCCCGGAACCGAATAGTCGAAGTCGTCGTCAGGCATGTGCTTCGGCGGCATATATTTCGGATATAGCGCGGGCGGCCTTCCGGTTCATCCATCCGGTTGTGTAGGACCAGCCGGGATGCGTCTCGTACCAGCGCTTACCGCGCAGTGTGGTGCGGACAAGAATCTCGCCGTCCGGCTTGGTGATGACGTAGACCGTGATGTTCTCCTTTTCCAGTGGTTACGGTTAGAGCTACTTGAACAGCCGTGGACGGGAATTGGCCAGCGCGCGAATCTTCACCATGCCACGCTCAGCCTGTCCCTTCGCGGTGCCCCGCTTGTCGGCCAGAAGCTGATCGGCCAGATTGTCCAGCAGGATGAGCGCCTGCTGAGCCTCTGCGACCGTGATCCGGCCCGCGTGATAGTTCGCGTTCATCGTGTCGCACATAGCGTCGAAGGCCGCGCGGACTTGCGCCACGTAGTCGACGGCCGGGGCCGGGGCCGGCCCCGGTGCCAGGATGCGCGCCGCCGTGCCGTTTAGCCACTGCTGCACTTCCGGGGCAACGTAGATCGGGGCCACTGTCGCCGGGGCCGGTGGGGACGCCACCGGGGCCGGGACTACTGGGGCCGGGACCACTGCCGGGGTCTCTGGGACTACTGCCGAGACCGGGGCCGTTGAGATGATGGCATTCACGCCGTACCCGGCCGCGCTGGGCAGGTCCACGAGCAGCGTATCTAGGTCGACGCGCGTGACCGCCCGCAGCGCCCGGTCCATCCTCGCGTCAAACTCGTCCTGGCTGAGGCGGCCGACCTGAAAGTGCCCGGTCAGTTCGGTGACCACGGCATCGCGCTCCTGGTCGGTGACCCTCATCAGGGCCGGGGACACTTGCAGCCGGGGGCCTGGGGCACTGGTGGGGCCGATAGGCGTGATTGGCTTCTGGCTCTTCGTCAGAGCACGGCGCTTCCGTGCCGCGATGATCCAGAGGGTTGCGGCAATCGGAATCAAGAGAATCCCGCGCGATGCGACAATGGCGACCGCGATAACGAAGTGGTCGTTACTGTCGTGCAGGTCTGGGCCGCTGGCTTTGTCGCCGCGAATGCACTGGGCGCATATATGAACACTGAGGCAGCCAACGCGAGCGCTGCTGGTATCGCTGCGAGCTTGAGAATCTTCATGACATTCCCCCCCATTATTGTCGTTTCTGATTAACCCGTTCCCGCCAGCCTCCGGTAGAGGCCGACGCCCCCGTGTCCCACGGACCTCTTACTGGAGGCCGATGACTTTCAGCCGATGGTGCCGCATTTCATGATGTTTCATCCTTGGCCGGATTTCAGCCGGGTAATAACCCGCGCCCTCTTCCTCGCACACACGAGCCGCGTGCCGCCAGGCGACCGACTGCCCCGAGGCGCGGACCTCTATTTCCTTGCGCGCCGAGCCGTCAGTCAGGGTCACAGTGAAGTCCAGGCCACTGTCAATGGACGCAGGCGCACGCCGCTCTGCTATGGCGTGCTGGCGGGCGGCGGCGAGCTGCGACGGCCATGTGTCCTCCCAGTCGTCGGCGTAGGACGGGTGTGAGTAGTCGAGATCGCGGCACTGCTGCGGGGTGGCGGCGAACAGGCCGTCCAGGGTGGCGCTGAAATACTGGATGTTGGGTTAGCCCTATGCCGGACCCCAGCAGGCGGTCGAGCATGGCGAGCCGCCCGTTGCAGCTGGCATAGTCATGCTCATATGAGCATGATCGCAGTATACCGAACTGGTGTTCTATTCCGTGGGGCTGAGAGCGTCTGTAGCGGCGTCTGAGCGGCCAGGTACCGCAAGGGGGGACACGCGGAAGGTCTGCCGATGCCGCTCAGCGCGCTCCTGAGGCCGTACAGCGTGGTTATGAGCTGCTCTCCAGGCGGCCCAGGACGCGGGCCACCGGGTGCTGGTGCCACCGGCCGCCACGCTTGGCCGCCAGACCTCGGCGTTGAGCTGATCGGCAATCAGCCGGCTTAACGTGCCATCAGCGCTGGCACGGCTCCCACGTGTCGGATATGAACTGAGTACGGCGGCCCCGGAAACCACCGGAGACCCAGCCGTACCCGGCCACCGATGCCCGCAGTTCACGGCTCAGCCGCCATCGCAGCAATACCCGCCGGGGCCAGCGCGCGGCCATGACCTCTTCCAGGGCGACAACGCGGGATTCGAGGTGGGAGACGAGCTGGTCGGTTGTCACGCTGTCGCGGTCCATCTCGCGCCAGATCGCGGCCAGGCTGCCCTCGCGGGACATCACGGCGCACCCTCCAGATCGGCCCGGATCTTCGCGGGATCGCTGCTGATCAGCAGCCAGCCGGGCACCCTCGCCGTGTCGTCCTAGCGGGTCACCTGGATACTGCTCTGGCCGACGAGCACAAACCTGTGCCGGGGAAACGTCTCCCGTAGCGCCTCGACCTGGGCGCGGATGTCTGGCTGCGGTGCCGTCCCAGCGTCATTGCCTAATTGCACCTGATCCTCGTTCACCGGCCCGTTCCTCCGCACGCGGCGTCGGGGGCTACCGGCTGCACCGCGTAGTCCTGGATTATCAGCGTGCGCAGCTCATCCGGCGCGCTGGCGGTGAGCGTCCGCCCGTTGTCCCGGCGCTGGGCCAGCCAGTGCCCGGCCGCCCCGGTAATCGCGTACACCTCGCCCCAATTCCATTGGAGCGCGTCAAGCGACATCATCGGCATCATCGTGTCCTGGGGGTGCAGCGGGCGGTTCACGACTTCGGGGTCGGCTGGCATCGGCGCTGGTCCTAACGCGGGCATGTCGGCAACGTGATCTCTCGCTACCCAACGTGCCAGGCCGGTGAAAGAATCGGTACAGCGGCGCGACGCTACGCCCCTAACCGCCCCTATCATCCGGAGACCCGCCTCATGCCCCGCCCCAACAGCCGCGACCCGG
Organism: Actinomycetota bacterium; assembly: GCA_003164955.1. Lineage (GTDB taxonomy): Bacteria > Actinomycetota > Actinomycetes > Streptosporangiales > Streptosporangiaceae > Bog-532. The sequence goes on along the minus strand of PLRW01000155.1, from coordinate 20,745 downwards.
AAACCGACCCTGCCGCGTTCCTGGGTGACGAGCTGGCACGCGCGAGGCTGGCCGCTGGCTTCGGCTCCCAGCAGGCGCTAGCGGATCATCTCGGTTTCGACCGGTCAGTGATCGGCAAGGCGGAGACGGGTGATCGTCCTCCGACCCCGGACGTGCTTGCATCCTGGTGCAAGGCATGCCAGATCGACTACGAGCACTTCGCGCGCATGGCCACGCTGGCAAGGCGTGCTGACGGACCTGTGCCGCGGTGGTTCGAGACGTGGCTGGCGGCTGAGTCGCAAGCCGCCATGCTGAAGTACTGGTCACCGATCATCGTGCCCGCGCTGTTCCATACCGCCGGCTACGCTCGTGCGCTCCTGCTGGCCGCTCAGACCGATACGAGCGATGAGACGATAGAGGCACTGGTCACGGCGAAGCTGGAGCGCGCGGCGGTCCTGGACCGCGCGGACCCTCCCGACGTGGTGGCGCTCATCGATGAGCTAGTGCTGCACAGGCTGATCGGCTCACCAGGGATCATGCATGATCAGTTAATCCATGTCACGGAGCTGGCCGAGCGCCCGTACGTGTGCGTTCAGGTCGTGCCTACGGCGGTCGGCGCTACGGCTGGCCTGTCCGGCGCGGTGAACCTGGCCAGCGGTGACGGCTCGCCTGACGTGCTGCATACGGATGCCGTGCCAGAGGGGCATACCGCCGAATCAAGATCACTGGTACGCGGGGCAGGGGTAGCCTTCGAGCGGATTCGCGGCTACGCCATGCCACGCGCTCAGTCTCGTGACCTCATCATGGAAGTGTCGAACGAACTATGGAAGCAATAGACCCCCGCTGGCGCAAGTCCAGCTACAGCGGCAACGGCGGTGATTGTGCCGAGGTTGGCGAGGCCGGCCGTGGCGTGCTCGTGCGCGACACCAAGGACCGCACCGGCCCCGTGCTGCGGTTCACCCCGGATGCCTGGCGTCGGTTCACTGAAGGCCACTGCTTGATTTCTGACCTGTCCCGAAAGCAGCACGGCCAGTAGAGATCCTCATCCGGCGTCCCGTCCGGCGCAGGCGTGCCGTCTTCGGCCGTGGCGACCTCGCGGGACTCCACGCACACCTGCCATTCATCCGGGCCGCACCGCTGCTCGATCACGCCGCGAAGCCAGGGCCACGGCTCGCGGTCAGCCTGGTGTCACGGGGTCGTGGCAGCCAGCATGTCACCCAGGCGGCCGATAGGGCGGGCGGTCATCCTTGTCCCGGTCCAGATGAACGGGTATGGGCGCATCTGGTGCAGCAGGCGTCTCATCTCCGCCCCCAGATGATGAGCGACACTGCACCGAACACCAGGACGATACCGATGTTCGCCTCGAGCCGTAGCCAGGGCTGATGCTGCAGGAACAGGACGTCGACCCCGACGATGACGGCGACCATTGCGAGCACGTAGATAAAGAGCCAGCCGGTGATGGCTACATGGGTAAAGGCGAACAGCCGACCGTGATGCGGGGACCATACCCATACCTTCATGACTGTCACCGCCCCAGATGAGGTATGGAATCCCGGCCCAGATGCCACCGATGATGATGAGGACGACCCAAGCCCACTTCGGCATAACGTGGACCGTGGCGACATGATCACATCCTGTATTGAGGATATGGTCACTTTACTGCGTCACCTTGACGCTGTAGACGACCGGGCTTCCTCCTAGCGCGTGTTTTCCGCTGCTGGCTGAAGGAGTACGGTCAGTGCATCAGCACGCCATTTACCTGCTGCTTATGCTCGCTGAATTGAAGTATCTGCCGTCCGCGACCCGCAAGATCAAGAAGCGCCGCAAGATCAGGAAGCCCCGCAAGAAGTAGTGGGATACGCCTGAAGGTGATGATGGGACTGTCGCAACTCCTGTGGCAGTCCCATCGTCGTCCTCCAGCTTGGCGTACAAGTCCGCTACCCGAGCCCGTCTCGGCGTCACGCCCATCCTGCCGTAGTTGTTGGCTAGGTCGAAGTGCGTGACGCCGAGGTCGAAGGCGCGGCGCAGGATGGCCCGCTGTGTCGTCAGGGGACGGTCGTCCCCGAAGTTCTGCCACAGGCCGAGGGAGACTGCGGGCAGGTCAATGCCACTGCGCCCGCAACGGCGGTACGGCATCTTCTCGTAACGGTCCCCGGTGGCGGCGCCGGTCATCGGGATCGCGGCGTGGATACTCCGGTCTTCGGGCCGGGGTGGAAACGCCGCTTCACCTCCCGGGAAATGCCGGCGGTATTCGATAGTGTGTTCGTATGTCCCGGTACCGGCTGGTCCCCGCGCCCGCCCAGGAAGCGGTGCTGCGGGGCCATTGCAGCCACGCCCGGTACGTGTGGAACCTGGCCGTGGAGCAGCACGGTCACTGGCGTCCGGGCTACAAGGGCGCGCCGGGCTACCTGGAGCAGTGGCGGCAGCTCACCCGGGCGCGGGCGGAGCAGCCGTGGCTGGCGGCCGGCTCCCAGATGGTGCAGCAGCAGGCGCTGCGTGACTTCGCCCGGGCGATGGCCGGGTTCTTCGATCCGGCGAACCCGGCCGGGCGGCCGTCGTGGCGCAAGGCCGGGCGGGATGAGGGGTTCCGGATCGTCGGGCGGCGCGGGCGGCAGTGGGACGTGCGCCGGCTCAGCCGGAAAACCGGTCAGGTCTGGGTGCCCAAGGCCGGGTGGGTGCGGTTCCGCTGGTCCCGTGACGTGCCGCCGGGCGCGAAGTCCTACCGGGTGACCCGGGACCGCGCGGGCCGGTGGCATGTCGCCTTCGCGGTGATCCCGGGGCCGGTTCCCGCCCCCGGTAACGGCCAGACGGTGGGCATTGACCGGGGGGTGGCGGTGTCGGCGGCCCTGTCCACCGGCCAGCTGCTGCACGCCCCCGCCCTGACCGCGCAGGAGCGGGCCGGGCTGCGGCGAATGCAGCGCACGCTCGCCCGCGCTGCGCGGGGATCGAACCGCCGCGCGCGGGTCAAATACGCGATCGCCCGGCTGCGGGCCCGCGAGACGGACCGGCGCAAAGACTGGGCCGAGAAGGTGTCCACCGACATCGCGCGGCGGTTCGGCGTGATCCGGGTCGAGGACCTGAACATCGCCAGCATGACCCGGTCCGCGAAAGGCACGCGGGAGAACCCGGGCCGGAACGTCCGCGCCAAGGCCGGGCTGAACCGGGAGATCCTGGGTTCGGGGTGGGGCCTGCTGGTGCGCCGGCTGCAGGACAAGGCCCCGGGCCGGGTGCAGAAGATCAGCCCCGCGTTCACGAGCCAGCGGTGCTCGGCGTGCGGGCAGGTGGACCGGGACTCGCGTGAGAGCCAAGCCGTGTTCCGGTGCACTGCCTGCGGTTTCGCCTGCCACGCGGACGTGAACGCGGCCATCAACATCGCGGCGGGGCACGCCGTGACTGCGCGGGGAGGCGACGGGGACACCCGGCCCGTGAACCGCGAACCTCAACTGCTGCTCCCATCGGCGTAGTAGCTGGAATCCCCCGCCTTCAGGCGGAGGAGGATGTCAAGTAGATTTCTGCCATCCGTTCCGGCAAACAAGAAGGGTCTCTGATGACGAGCGTCGATCTGCTGACTGATGCGTTCGGCCGGATTCACGGGGTGGTGCACAACGCCGTGGACAACCTGACGCCCGGGGAACTCGCATTCCGGGTGGACGGATCGTCGAATTCGATCGCATGGCTCGTCTGGCATCTGAGCCGCGTCACCGACGACCACATTTCCGACGCGGCGAGCAAGGAGCAGGCCTGGATCGGCGACGGCTGGGCGGACCGTTTCGGGCTGCCCTTCGATCCCCGCGCCACCGGCTACGGGCACGGCGGCGACGACGTGGCGGCGGTGCAGGTCAAGTCCGCGGAACTGCTGACCGGCTACTTCGACGCGGTCTACGAGGAGGCCCTCCGCTTCGTCAAGGACCTCACCGAGGATGACCTGGGCCGGATCGTCGACGCCTCGTGGGACCCGCCGGTCACCCTCGCGGTGCGGCTGGTCAGCGTGATCTCTGACGGCCTGCAGCACGCGGGACAGGCCATGTTCCTCCGCGGCATCGTCGAGCGCCAGCCGTGACCGTGGCTTCCCCATGACGGACGCGCCCGGGGCGGAAGGCCCCGCGAGCCCCGTTCCCGGAACCAGCCCCGCTCCCGGAACCAGCGGCCCCGTGGGGCCGCCGAACGCGCTGGTGGTGCCGCGCTACGCCGGCCCGGACACGTTCGCGCGGCTGCCGCGGCTGGCCGACGTGGGGTCGGCTGCGGTGGCCATCGCGGGGATCCCCTTCGACTCGGGGGTGTCCTACCGGCCGGGAGCCCGGTTCGGCCCGGCTTCGGTGCGGGCCGGGTCGAAGCTGCTGCGTCCCTACCATCCGGGGCTGGACGTGCAGCCGTGGACTGGTCACCAGGTCGCCGACGCCGGCGACCTGGCCGCGAACCCGTTCGACCTGACCCGCGCCATTAGCGAGGTGGAGGCCGGAGCGCGCGGCTTGCTGGACGCGGCCGGGTACCTGATCGCCATCGGCGGGGACCACACCGTCGCGCTGCCACTGCTGCGCGCGACCGCCGCCCGGCACGGCCCGGTGGCGCTGGTGCACTTCGACGCGCACCTGGACACCTGGGACACCTACTTCGGAGCGCCGTACACCCACGGCACGCCGTTCCGCCGGGCCGTGGAGGAGGGTGTGCTCGCCCTGGACCGTTCCGCCCACGTCGGCATCCGCGGCAGCCTCTACGCCGGCAGCGACCTGTCCGACGACCGGAAGCTCGGTTTCGCGACGATATCGACCAGACGTCGCGCGGCGGGGCGTGGACGACGCCATCGACCGGGTCCGCGACCGGGTCGGCGACCGGCCGGTCTACGTGAGCATCGACATCGACGTGCTCGACCCGGCGCACGCCCCGGGCACCGGTACGCCGGAACCGGGCGGCCTGACCACCCGCGAGCTCCAGCTCATCCTGCGCGGGCTGGACGGGCTGCGGCTGGCCGGCGCGGACGTCGTGGAGGTCGCCCCGGCCTACGATCACGCCGAGCTGACCTCGCTGGCCGCCGCGAACGTCGTCTACGAACTGCTCGGCCTTTTCGCGCTTCAGGCCGGCCACGGGAAGGCCAGTTCGCCGGGGACCAGCTCGCCGGGGACCAGGCCGCCGGGGGGCGATCCTCCCGGCAGGCCCCCCGCGAAAGGCGGGCCGCCATGACCGTCATCGCCGTCGCCCAGCTCGCCCCGGTCATCGGCGACCCCGAGCAGAACCGGCGCGCCGCCGCCGGCGCGGTCGGCGAGGCCGTGTCGGCGGGGGCCGAACTGGTCGTGCTGCCGGAGCTGTGCGATTCCGGCTACGTCTTCGACAGTGAGCAGGAGGCGCGGCGCCTCGCCACCCCCGCGGACGACAGCCCGACCCTGCGCCAGTGGCAGGATCTGGCCGCGGCCGGCCGGACCGTCATCATCGGCGGGTTCTGCGAGCTGGGCGGCGACGGGCGGCTCTACAACAGCGCGGCGCTCGTCGGCGCGTCCGGGACCCTGGCCCTCTACCGCAAGGCTCACCTGTGGGACCGCGAGGGCCTGGTCTTCACGCCGGGCGGTGCCGCCCCGCCGGTGGTGAGCCTCCCGTTCGGCCGCGTGGCCGTGGTCATCTGCTACGACCTGGAGTTCCCCGAGTGGGCCCGGCTGCCCGCCCTGGACGGCGCCGACCTGATCGCCGCGCCGGTCAACTGGCCGGCCGCGCCCTGCCCGCCGGGGGAGCGGCCCGCCGAGGTCGTCAAGGCCCAGGCCGACGCCTCGGTGAACGGTGTGTTCGTCGCGGTCGCGGACCGGTGCGGGACCGAGCGCGGGGTCGACTGGATCGGCGGCAGCGTCATCATCGGCCCGGACGGTTACCCGCTGGCCGGGCCCGTCCTGGCCGACCGCCCGGCCGTGCTGCTCGCCGATTGCGACCTGGCCCGGGCGCGGGACAAGCGCCTGAACGACCACAACGACCTGCTCGCCGACCGCCGGCCGGAGCTGTACTCGCCGGTAACGTCGGGGGGATGATGGGGATTGGAATGGAGGCGACGATGCCGCCGACGCATGAGGTTCTCAACCAGGTCCCGCCCCTGACCGGCTACGACGTGGCGGACGACCCGGGCATGCTCGACGCGCTGCGGCGTGCGGGCGCTGGCTGGGCCGAGGCGGAGGTGCGCGAGATCGGCCGCCTGGCCGGGACCGCGCGCGCCCAGGAGTGGGGCCGGCTGGCCAACGAGAACCCGCCCGTGCTGCACACCCACGACCGGTTCGGCCACCGCATCGACGAGGTCGAATTCCACCCGGCCTGGCACGAGCTGATGAGCGTGGCCGTCGGCGCGGGCCTGCACGCCGCGCCGTGGCGGGACACCCGCCCGGGGGCGCACGTGGCCCGGGCCGCGAAGTTCTACCTGTGGGGCCGGACCGACGCCGGCCATTGCTGCCCGATCTCCATGACGTACGCGATCGTCCCGGCCCTGCGGAACGCGCCGGATCTGGCCCGGCGGTACGAGCCGCTGCTGACGTCCGCCGTCTACGACCCGGGGCTGCGCCCGGCCGACGGCAAGCGCGGCCTGATCGCCGGCATGTCGATGACCGAGAAGCAGGGCGGCTCGGACGTCCGCGCCAACACCACGCGGGCGGTCCCGGTGCCGGGGGATGCGGCGGGTGCGGGAAGCTACCTGCTCACCGGGCACAAGTGGTTCACCTCGGCGCCGATGAGCGACGTGTTCCTGGTCCTGGCCCAGGCGCCCGGCGGCCTGTCCTGCTTCCTGCTGCCCCGGGTCCTGCCGGACGGCACCCGCAACGGCATGCACCTGCAGCGGCTCAAGGACAAGCTCGGCAACCGTTCCAACGCCTCCGCGGAGGTCGAATACGACCAGGCCGTGGCCTGGCTCGTGGGGGAGGAGGGCCGGGGTGTCCGCACCATCATCGAGATGGTCAACATGACCCGGCTGGACTGCGTCATCGGCGCGGCCACGAGCATGCGGTCCGGCGCCGTGCAGGCCGCCCATCACGCCGCGCACCGCAGCGCGTTCGGTGCCGTGCTGGCCGACCAGCCGCTGATGGCCAACGTGCTGGCCGACCTGGCGGTCGAGTCCGAGGCGGCGACCGCCGTCACCTTCCGGCTGGCCGCGGCGACCGACCGGGCCGCGGCCGGGGACGAGCAGGAGGCGGCGTTCCGCCGGCTGGCCCTGGCCGCGACCAAGTACTGGGTCTGCAAGCGGGCGCCGGCGCACGCCGCCGAGGCGCTGGAGTGCTTCGGCGGCAACGGCTACGTGGAGGAATCTGGCCTGCCGCGGCTGTACCGAGAGGCCCCGCTGCAGTCGATCTGGGAGGGTTCCGGCAACGTCGCCGCGCTGGATACGCTGCGCGCCCTGACCCGGCAGCCCGAGGCGGCCGGGGCGTTCTTCGCCGAGGTCGGCCAGGCGGCCGGAGCGGACCGGCGGCTGGACGCGGCGATCGCCCGGCTGCGAACCGAGCTGAGCGACCCGGCGCAGGCCGAGACGCGCGCCCGCCGCCTGGCCGAGGCCCTGGCCGTGGTGCTGCAGGGCTCGCTGCTGGTCCGGTTCGGCGACCCGGCCGTCGCGGACGCGTTCGCCGCCTCCCGGCTGGGCGGCGACTGGGGCGGGGCGTTCGGCACCCTCCCGGCCGGGGCCGACACCGGGACGATCATCAAGCGCGTCACTCCGGCGGTCCCTTCGTCCTGAGCCCGGCCGGCCCGAGCCGGTCTCCGCCGTCCCGAGCGCCGCGCGCCCGGTCACCCCGATATTTCCTTCGTCCCGAGGGCGGATCTGGCTAATGTCGGCTGATGACTGCCGACACCCCGACCATTCTGGCCACGTCCGGGGGGCTGTTCCCCTCTCAGCGCAACTACTTCGAGTTCGGCCCGCTGCTCACCTACGCGATCGATCTGGCCGGCGTTGCCGGGCGCGCGCCCCGTGTCTGCCTGGTCAACACCGCGGGCGGGGATCAGGCCTGGTTTGCCGCGTACTTTCACGAGGCCGGGCGGATGGCTGGCGCCGCCGTCTCCGAACTCCGGCTGTTCACCATGCCGAACGTCGACGACATGGCGGGCTTCGTGCTGGACCAGGACGTGATCTGGGTCAGCGGCGGCAGCGTCGCCAACCTGCTCGCCCTGTGGCGCCTGCACGGCCTGGACGAGATCTTCCGTCAGGCGTGGCGGGCCGGGGTGGTGCTGACGGGCGTGTCCGCCGGGTCGATCTGCTGGCACGTGGGCGGTACCACCGACTCGTTCGGCCCGGATCTGCGGGCGGTCACCAACGGTCTCGCCTTCCTGCCGTACGCGAACGGCGTGCATTACGACGCCGAGGCGCAGCGGCGGCCGAAGTTTCACCGTTTCCTCGCGGACGGCACCCTGCCCGGCGGCTACGCCACCGACAACGGGACGGGGCTGCTGTACCGGGGCACGGATCTGGCCGAGGCGGTCACCGAGGTCCGCGGCAAGAGCGCCTACCAGGTCACCCTCCGCGACGGTGAGGTCCATGAGGAGCCCCTGGAGACGAGGGTGCTGCCCGGCAGTGCTTAGGCGGGCACCCGTCTCCGCCTCACCCGTCCCGCCCCGCTCCCGCCCCGGCCCCACCTAAAGGCCCCGGCCTCCGGCGGCGGCAGCCTTTAAGGTGGAGCCGGTGAACGCACGAGCGATCCTGGTTACGGGCGCGTCGCGGGGAATCGGCCGCGCCATCGCGCTCGCCTTCGCCGCCCGGGGCGACCGGGTGGCGGTCCACCACCGCGGCTCCCCGGAAGAGGCCGCCGCCGTGCTGGCCGCCCTCCCCGGCCCCGGGCACGTCGTGGTGCAGGCCGACGTCACCGACCCGGGCCAGGCCCGGCGCATGGTGGACGAGGCCGCGGTCCGCCTCGGCGGCCTCGACGTGCTGGTGAACAACGCCGGCGTCTACATCGGCCACCCCGTCGCCGAGGTCAGCTACGAGCAGTGGCAGGCCGCCTGGCAGCAGACGCTGGCCGTCAACCTGATCGGCCCGGCCAACGTGACGTGGTGTGCCGTCCAGCACATGATCCCCCGTGGCGGCGGCCGGATCGTCAACGTCTCCTCCCGGGGCGCCTTCCGCGGCGAGCCCGGCCAGCCGGCCTACGGGGCGAGCAAGGGCGGCCTCAACGCCTTCGGCCAGTCGATGGCCCGGGCCCTGGGCCCGTACGGCATCGCGGTCACGACGGTGGCGCCCGGCTTCGTGGACACCGAGATGGCCGCCGAGCGCGTTAACGGCCCGGACGGCGACCAGGTGCGCGCGCAGAGCCCTTTTGACCGGATCGCCCGGCCTGAGGAGGTCGCCGAGGCGGTGGTTTACCTGGCTTCAGCGGACGCCGAGTGGGCCAGCGGCACCATCCTCGACCTGAACGGCGCCTCTTACCTGCGCCCCTAACCGCGTCTTCTCCCGCGTCCTATCCGGGGCATCGTAGTCAGGGCATCGGCCGGGGAAGCAGCGCGCGCCTCCGGTACGCTCTCGGGGAACCGCCGCTCCGGTTCCAGCGTTCCTCAGGTGCCTGCCCCCATGCCACGTAGGCGCACTCGTCTCGCCAGGAGGACGGAAACCGAATGATCCCGCTTCGCGGTGCCCTGCGGCTTCGCGGCGCCCTGCGGCGCGTGGGCTTTCTCGTCGCCGCCATGGCGCTGGCGGCCGGGGCTGTGGTCGCCCTCGCGCCCAGGCAGCCGGTAGCCTCCGCGAGCAGTTCGGGATGGGTGGACACCTGGGCCGCGGCCCCGGAGAACGCCACCCATGAGGTCGTCGACCGGGCCTTCCTCGGCTTCACCGATACCACCGTCCGCGACGTCGTCTTCACCAGCATCGGCGGCAGCGAAATCCGGATCCGGCTCAGCAACCTGTTCGGCAAGCGGCCGCTCGTCATCGGCCGGGCCAGCGTGGGGCAGGTCCTGAGCGGGGGCAGCCTGGCCGGTTCCGCCTTCCCGGTCAAGTTCGGCAACAGCGCCTCGGTCGTGGTGCCCGTCGGCGAGGAGGTGCTCAGCGACCCGGTGCCCATGTCCGTGTCCGCGCTCGAGGACATCGCCGTGTCGGTCTACCTGCCGGGGCCCACCGGGCCCGCCACGTACCACTTCTTCGCCCAGCAGAACAACTTCCTCGCGACCGGCGACCACGTCAGCGACACGGGCGACGCGGCGTTCGGGGCCCGGATCACCTCGTGGTACTTCCTCGACGGCGTGGAGGTCCTGAGCGCCGACAAGCGCGCGGGCGTGGTGGTGGCCTTCGGCGACTCGATCACCGACGGGATCGGCTCGGCCGACGACCTGAACGACCGCTGGCCGGACTTCCTGGCCCGCGACCTGGTCGGCCAGCACGGCAACCAGGCGCCCGGCGTCATCGACGAGGGCATCGGCGGGAACCGGGTGCTGAGCCCCTCGGCGTGTTTCGGGCAGAGCGCCGTGACCCGGTTCAGCCGCGACGTCCTGGACCAGCCCGGCGTGCGGGCCGTGATCGTGCTCGAGGGCATCAACGACATCGGCTACAGCGGGGACCCCGACCGCGGCTGCGAGGCGCCCGGCACCGATGTCAGCGCGGCCCAGATCATCGGCGGGTACAAGAAGATGATCGCCGCGGCGCACTCGCACGGCGTCAAGATCTTCGGCGCCACGATGACCCCGTTCCACAGCGCCTGGTTCTGGACGGCCGAGAGACAGGCCAAATGGCAGGCCGTCAACGACTGGATCCGGACCAGCGGCGCGTTCGACGGCGTCTTCGACTTCGCCCGCGCGGTCGCGGCCCCGAACGCCCCGGACTACCTCAACCCGGCCGACGACAGCGGGGACGGGCTGCACCCCAACGACGCCGGGTACGCCGCGATGGCCGCCTCGATCAACCTGAACCGTCTCCCCAGCTAACCCCGGCCCGCGCTCCCGGCCTGTTCGCGACGGTGGCGGCCGCCGCGCCCCCCGGACGGCCAGCCTCCGCCGCGGCGAGCGCTCGCGGCCCGGGCCCTGGCGCTGGCCCTGGGGGACAGCCCCCGGAGGGGCCGCCCGGGCCGGTCGGCCGGCCCGATGAGACGATCGTTAACGGAATTTATGGGCTACCGGGAGGTAGGGCATGCGCATCGGGGTGGTCTTCCCGCAAACCGAACTTGGCGGCGACGCCGGCGCGGTACGGGCCTACGCACAGGGGGCCGAAGAACTCGGGTTCGGCCATGTACTGATCTACGACCACGTGGCCGGCGCCGACCCGGCCGCCCACCCGGACTGGAGCGGCCCGTACGACGTGCACACCACGTTCCACGAGCCGATGGTGCTGTTCGGCTATCTGGCCGCGCTGACCTCGATGGAGCTCGTTACGGGCATCCTGATCCTGCCGCAGCGGCAGACCGTGCTGGCCGCCAAGCAGGCCGCCGAGGTCGACCTGCTGACGAACGGCAACTTCCGGCTCGGCGTCGGCATCGGCTGGAACTACGTCGAGTACGAGGCGCTCGGCCAGGACTTCCGCACCCGGGGCAAGCGCCTGGACGAGCAGATCACCCTCCTGCGCCGGCTGTGGACGGAGGAAGCGGTGACCTTCCACGGCACCTTCGACCACATCACCGGCGCGGGCCTGTCGCCCCTGCCGGTGCAGCGCCCGATCCCGGTCTGGGCCGGGGCGCGGTCACCGGTCGCCTACCGGCGGGTGGGCCGGACCGCCGACGGCTGGTTCCCGATGCTGTCGCCGGGGCCCGACCTCGACGAGGCGCGCCGGATCGTCGGCGCCGCGGCCACCGCGGCGGGCCGCGACCCCGCCCGCATCGGCATGGAGGGCCGCGTGGCCTGGCGGGGCGACCCCGATCAGGTAGCCGGACAGCTCCGGCAGTGGCAGGAGGCGGGGGCGACGCACGTGTCCGTCAACACCATGGGCGCGGGCCTGGCCGGAGTGGACGACCACCTCAGCGCGCTGGCCACGTCCTTCGCCGCCGCGAAGGACGTGGCCAGCTAACGTAGGCCCGCTGAGGAACGCTAACGGGAAACCCTAAACGAGACGCCCTAACGAGAAACCGCCCGAGGAAGCCCGAGGAAGCCCGAGGAAGCTTGTCAGGCCGGGGTGTCGTAGACGATGACGCCGCGGATGTTCTTCCCGTCCCGCAGGTCCTGGTAGCCCTCGTTGACCTGGTCGAGGGTGTAGCGGGTGGTCACGAGCTCGTCGAGCTTGAGCTGGCCGGCGTCGTACAGTCGCAGCAGCTTGACGATGTCGTACTGCGGGTTCGCCGAGCCGAACAGCGTGCCCTTGATCGTCTTCTCGAACAGGGTCATGATGCCGCCGGAGACGTGCACCGTCAGCTTCTCCGGGTTGGCCAGTCCGGTGATGACGACGGTCCCGCCCTTGCCGATCACGTTGAACGCGCTGGTGACCACGTCCTCCTCGACCGTGCCCACCGTGATCAGCGCCTGGTCGGCCATCTGGCCCCAGGTCAGCTCGGCCACCGTCGCCGCGGCCTCGTCCGCGGTGGCGAAGGCGTGCGTCGCGCCGAACTTCAGCGCGGCCTCCCGCTTGAACGCCTGCGGGTCGACCGCGATGACGTTCTTGGCGCCCGCCGCGGCTGCGCCCTGGACCGCGTTGATGCCGATCCCGCCGATCCCGTAGATCACGGTGGTGTCGCCGGCCCGCACGCCGCCCGCGTAGTTGGCGGTGGCCCACCCGGTGGGCACCCCGCAGCCGACCAGGACCGCGGTCTCCAGCGGCAGCCAGTCGTCGACCTTGACCACGGAGTGCTGGGAGATCGTGGACCGCTCGGAGAACGTGCCGAGGATGCACATCGCGCCGATGTCAGTGTTGCCCGAGTGGAAGCGGTAGGTGCCGTCGGGCATGCCGCCCTGGAGGATGGTGGCGCCCATGTCGCAGAGGTTCTGCCGGCCGGTCGAGCAGTAGCGGCAGACGCCGCAGCTGGGGATGAAGCTGCACACGACGTGGTCGCCGGGCTTGACCTTCGTGACGCCCGCGCCGACCTCCTCGATGATGCCCGCGCCCTCGTGCCCGCCCACGATCGGGAACCGGGGTACCAGGTCCCCGTCGATCAGGTGCAGGTCGGAGTGGCACAGCCCCGCGGCGACGTACCTGATCAGGACCTCGCCCTCCTTCGGGCCGTCCAGGTCCACTTCCATGATCTCGAATGGCTTGTGAGCGTCGTGCAGGACTGCCGCCCTGGTCTTCATGCATTCTCCTCGCTTCGATGCGATCGCATGCTAGGTCAAAGCTTGTGACGCCTGTGCCGGAATGCCCAGGACGGACGCCCGCTGGTGATGCGCCAGCGGCCTAACGCTGGCGGCCGGCATTCTTCGCCGTGACCTGCTGACTGCCCGTATTCTCCGCCGCGAGGGCCTGCTGGTAGAGCCGCAGGGTCGCGGCGTCGAGGCGGACGCTGTAGGACACCGACGGGGTGTCCCCGCCCTGCTCGTACCCGCCGATCACGCCGACGATGGTGCCGGTCCGGGACAGGGAGCTGAAATGGATCACCCACGGGCTGCCGCTGGTCCCGCCGGTGTAGCCGCTGCAGTCGAACTGCAGTTGGGTACTGCTCTGCTCGGAAGTCCAGTTCACGCAGGTGATCGGGGTGTTGGCGCTGTCGGGATAGCCGGTGACGTGCACCAGGTACCGATAGCCGAGGTCGGTGCCCAGCCGGTTCGCGCCCAGCACGTCCTGGATATTCTCCCCGTCGTGCGGCTGCAGCGCCACGAAGCCGACGTCGTAGTCGGGGTCGGCGGAGCTGGCCCACTGCGGGGCCACGAACAGCCTGGCCGGGGTCCACGCCCCGTACGGTTCCTGCCCGTCCCGGTAACCGGGGATGAAAACGATGTCGCTGTTGTAGCCCTTGCCGTCGCCACTGTTGATGCAGTGCGCCGCGGTGACCAGCAGGTCCTTGCTGGGGCTGGCCACCACGCTGGCGGTGCAGAAATGGTTGCCGCTCGCGCTGTGCTCGAACAGCGCGCCCACCTTCAGCGACGACACGCCCGCGGCCGTGTGCGGGCTGGCCGCCGGGTCGGGCTTGTCGGCCCGCTTGGGCCCGGTCAGGAACGGCGCCGCGGCCAGCAGCCGGGACCGGTTCCAGAAGGGGAGCGCCCCGGCCACCCCGCGCGGATGATGCCCGTGCCCCGGACCCGCCGCGCATCCGGTTGCCAGCATGACCGCCGCGGCCACGATCCAGGCTCCGAGCTTCCTGTTCACCTGCGGCTCACCACCGTGCTGTCTCCCCCCCTACCGACCAGGACAGCTTACTGTCCGTCGTTGTCGTTTCCGGGGATACCCGCACTTGGCGAGACAGTTACCGATGAGTAACATGGACAGGAGATCTCACTGCTAGGAGGCGCAGGTGCCCCGTACCGCACGCGACGTGGTCTTCGTGGACGGCGTCCGTACCCCGTTCGGCAAGGCGGGCCCGAAGGGCCTGTACGCGGAGACCCGGGCCGATGATCTCGTCGTCCGGGTGATCCGCGAGCTGCTGCGGCGCAACCCGGGTCTGCCGCCCGAGCGCATCGGCGAGGTCGCCATCGCGGCGACCACCCAGATCGGCGATCAGGGCCTCACCATCGGCCGTACCGCGGCCGTCCTGGCGGGGCTGCCCCGGTCGGTCCCGGGCTACGCGATCGACCGGATGTGCGCGGGCGCGCTGACGGCCGCCACCACCGCGGCGGCGAGCATCGCGTTCGGGGCCAGCGACGTGGCCATCGCGGGCGGTGTGGAGCACATGGGCCATCATCCGATGGGGGAGGGCGTCGACCCGAACCCGCGGTTCGTCAGCGAGCAGCTGGTCGACACCTCCGCCCTGGTCATGGGGTCCACCGCGGAGAACCTGCACGACCGGTTCCCGCACATCACGAAGGCCCGTGCCGACGCCTACGCGCTCGGCAGCCAGCGCAAGGTGGCCGAGGCGTACGCGGCAGGCAAGATCCAGCCCGACCTGGTGCCCATGGCCATCCGCAGCGCCGAGAAGGGGTACGGCCTGGCCACGGTGGACGAGCCGCCGCGCCCGGACACCACCGCCGAGGGCCTGGCCGGCCTCAAGACGCCGTTCCGCCCGCACGGCCACGTGACCGCGGGCAACTCGGCCGGGCTGAACGACGGCGCCACCGGCTGCATCCTGGCCGCCGAGGACGTCGCCGGCGAGCTGGGCCTGCCCGCCCGGATGCGGCTGATCGACTTCTCCTTCGCCGGCGTCGATCCCGAGGTCATGGGGATCGGTCCCATCCCCGCCACCGAGACCCTGCTCGCACGGAACTCTCTCACCATGGACGACATCGGCCTCATCGAGATCAACGAGGCGTTCGCGGTGCAGGTGCTGTCCTTCCTCGACCATTTCAAGATCGCCGACGACGACCCGCGGGTGAACCCGTGGGGCGGCGCCATCGCGCTGGGCCACCCGCTCGCCTCCTCGGGGGTCCGGCTGATGATGCAGCTTGCCCGCGAGTTTGCCGAGCGCCCCCAGGTGCGCTACGGCCTGACCACCATGTGCATCGGGATGGGTATGGGGGCCACAGTCCTATGGGAAAACACTGGCCTCTGGGAAAATACTGGCTTCCGGGAGAACACCAGCTTCGAGGGGGCAAAGTGAGCGGGGCTGAAGTGAGCGGGGCCAAAGTGGGGCAGGCACTGCCGGCTGACCCGGCGGAAATCCGGGCCCTGTTCCCCGACGAGGTCGTCACGCACGCGCACGTTCGCGACGTCGACCTGCCCGGCGGTGCCGGGACGCTCGCCCTGATCACCCTGGACAACGGGTTCGACCACACCAAGCCGAGTACGTTCGGTCCTAGCGGCCTGCTGGAGCTGAACGACGCCATCGACGCGGTCGCCCGGCGGGCCGGGCGCGGGGACATCGCCGCGGTCGGCGTTACCGGCAAGCCGTTCATCTTCGCGGTCGGCGCCGACCTCAAGGGTGTCGGCCTGATCGAGAGCTGGGACCAGGCCCAGGCCATCGGCCGGCTCGGGCACGCCGTCTTCCGGCGGCTGGGCGAGCTGGACGTGCCCTCGTTCGCGTTCGTCAACGGGGCGGCCATGGGCGGCGGGGTCGAGATCGCGCTGCACTGCACCTACCGGACGATCTCCGCCGGCGTCCCGGCCGTCGCGCTGCCCGAGTGCTTCCTCGGGCTCGTGCCCGGCTGGGGCGGTACCTACCTGCTGCCCCGGCTGATCGGCCCGTCGAAGGCGCTCAAGGTCATCATCGAGAACGCGCTCAGCCAGAACCGGATGCTGCGCGGCCCGCAGGCCTTCGAGCTGGGCATGGCGGACGCCATGTTCGAGCCCGCCGACTTCCTGGAGGAGTCGCTGCGCTGGGCCGCCCGCGTGCTCACCGGCGACGTAACGGTGCAGCGCACTCCGCCCGAGGAGATCAGCGTGGCGGACTGGGACGCCGCCGTGGCCGCGGCGCGGTTTGTCACCGACGGGAAGCTGCACGGCGCCGCGCCCGCACCCAACCGCGCCCTCGACCTGGTCGCCGCGGCCCGGGACCGGACCCGGGACGAGGGGTTCGCCGCCGAGGATCAGGCGCTGGCCGACCTGATCATGAGCGACGAGCTGCGCGCCGGGCTCTACGCCTTCGACCTGACCCAGAAGCGCGCCCGGCACCCGGCCGGTGCCCCGGACAAGTCGCTGGCCCGGCCGGTGACCAAGGTCGGCGTGGTCGGCGCCGGCCTGATGGCGGCGCAGATCGGGCTGCTGTTCGCCCGCCAGCTCGAGGTGCCGGTGGTGCTGACCGACCTGGACCAGGCGCGCGTCGATTCCGGTGTGGGCTACGTGCACGCCGAGATCGCCAAGCTGCTGCAGCGGCAGCGGATCTCCGCGGACAAGGCCAGCCGGCTCACCGGGCTGGTCACCGGCTCGCTGACCAAGGATGCCTTCGCCGACGCGGATCTGGTCATCGAGGCCGTCTTCGAGGAGATGACGGTGAAGCAGAAGGTGTTCGCCGAGGTCGAGGCGTCCGTCGGGCCGGAATGCGTGCTGGCCACCAACACGTCCTCGCTGTCGGTGTCGGCCATGGCGTCCGGCCTGGCGCACCCCGAGCGGGTCGTCGGCTTCCACTTCTTCAACCCGGTGGCCGTGCTGCCGCTGGTGGAGGTCGTCCGCGGCGCGGCGACCGACGACGCCACCCTGGCCACCGCCCTCGCGGTCGGCAGGAAACTGAAGAAGTCCTGCGTGCTGGTCCAGGACGCCCCGGCGTTCGTGGTCAACCGGCTGCTGACCCGGTTCCTCGGCGAGATCACCTCGGCCGTGGACGAGGGCACCCCGGTGGAAGTGGCCGAGCACGCCCCGGATCCCCTTGGCCTGCCGATGTCACCGTTCCTGCTGCTCCAGCTGGTCGGCCCGGCCATCGCGCTGCACGTGGCGGAGACCCTGCACGCGGCCTTCCCGGACCGGTTCGCGGTCTCACCGAAGCTGCGCACCCTGGTCGAGTCGGGTAAGACCGCCATCTACCGGCCCGACTTCAGCATCGATCCCGAGGTGCTGGCGGCCCTGTCCGGCGGGGAGCAGCCGTCGACCGCGGATCAGGTCCGCCAGCGGGCCCTGGCCGGGCTGGCCGAGGAGATCAGGCTGATGCTGGACGAGGGCGTGGTCGCGGCGCCGGAGGACATCGACCTGTGCATGATCATGGGCGCCGGCTGGCCGTTCCACCTGGGCGGCATCACGCCCTACCTGGACCGCACCGGCATCGCGGAAAAGGTCACCGGCTCCCGCTTCCGCCCCGCCTGACGTCTCTAACCCGGGGGCGGCGGGTAACCGTAACCGGGCGGGGCCTGGTTCGCTTGCGCGGCGGTCAGCCGGTAGTAGATCAGGCTGACTACGATCGAGATGAACGGTGTGACGAGGGTGCCGGAGACGATATCGGCGATGAAGCTCCGGCCCGAGCCGGGCAGCACGGAAAAGATCAGCGACAGCACGATCTGCACGGCGACGTAGATCAGGAACACCAGGACGTAGGTGCCGAACACGTTCCAGGCGTTCCCCCGCACGGTGCGCCAGCTCCGGCCGAACGAGGCCAGCGCGGGCGATTCACCGATGACGATGCTCGGCACGATCAGCGACCAGAACGTCAGCAGGATCAGGCCGGGCACGATGAGGAGCGCGAACCCGATCACGATCGCGATCGCGGCTAGGATCGACGCGGCCGCCACCGACAGCACGTACGGCAGCGCGGCCGACAAGGTGCCCCGGAGGTCGAGGTCGACCCGGCCGTCGCGGACGTCCTGGACCGCCTTCACCAGCGCGGCCTGCAGCAGGAACATGCAGAACACGTTGATGACCGACCCGGCGGCGCCGCCGGGCAGCCCGGCGACCGCGGCCAGCAGCGCGCTGATCACCGCCGCGATTAGGTAGAGCACGAAAGCGATCACCAGAAAGTGCGCGGCGTAGGCCTTGTACGTCGCCCATGCCTCGCGCAGTACCCCCGTCAGCGGGCTCATGTGAGCATGTTAAGGGACCCGGCCGGGCGGCGCCAGAACGCATCAAATATGGGCTTTCAGTACGCGACGGTAAAGCGCTCCCGGCTGTGCCGGGCCTGCTCGATTTCGTCCACGAACGCCAGCGCGTAGTCGGCGCCGGAGATGAACGACGTGCCGTTCGCGTCGGTCACCAGCACGTCGCCGCCGACGCGGTAGGCCCCGGTCGGCTCACCGGGGGCGTACGAGCCGAACCCGGCCGCCGGGCTCAGGTAGAACCAGTCCACGTCATCGCTGGTCTCGCGCAGCGCGGCCAGCACGTCGGCGTGGCTGAGCGCCTCGTTCTTGTGGGCCTCAGGGAAGTCCGGCCCGTCCACGTGACGGGGACCGCCCTCGCTCACGAGCAGGGATCCGGCGCCGCCCACGAACCCCAGCCGTGTCCCCGTTTTGGCCGCCGCCGTGGTCAGGGACCCGAGTGCGTCGATCAGCTTCCGGCCGTTGATTTCCCGGCCCGGGATCGCGACCACGATCACGTCGGCCTCGTCCGCCAGCGCCTCGACCAGCCCGTCATCGTGCACATCACCCTGCTGGTACTGCACGTCGGGGCCGCCCGGCACGTGCGGGCCGTCCTGCGCCCTGCCCGCCGGGGGGCCCGATCGGCTGACCGCGATCACCGAGTGCCCGCGCTTCAGCGCCTCTTCCCGGATCGCGCTGCCCGCGTACCCCGTCCCGCCGAAGATCGCGATCGTCGCCATGTGAGCTCCCGCACTCCTGTCATCCGCCTGGGCGTTACCAGCCGTCACGGGGCGCCAACCGGTGCCCCGCCAGCGCTATTCCCCCGCACGGCTGTACCCGCACTGGGCCGTACGATGCGCCGGCGGGCATGGTCAGCTCTTCAGCGAGGAACGCTCCCCGGATGAGGGTCTCCGGATGGGGGGTCTCCGGATGAGGGGTCTACGGGCGGGGGGGTCTCCGGATGAGGGGGCTACGGATGAGGGGCTACGGGCGGAAGGTGAACAGCGGTTCGCCGCCCGCTATGACGGCCGGCCGCGTGACGGCCGGCCCTGCCGTGGCCGATACCCCGTCGGCCGGCCCGGTCGTGGCGGGCGTGCCGCGGAACTGCCCGGCCCCGACGCCGACCTGCGGGGACTTCTCCGGGCTGCCGAACATGATCTCCTCGAAGCCGGCGCCCGCGAACAGAGCCCGGATCCGTGGTGTCTGGTCCGGCGGCCCGCGGTGCCGGGTCCAGATGACGGTGGCGCCCGGTGCGCAGAACGCGGCGGCCGCCGCGATCGTCCGTTCGATATCGGGCTCGCTGACGTTGCCGAAGATGCCGCACAGCATCAGCACGCCGGCGGGCAGCGCGTCGGCGAAGCTGGCCACCTGGCTCGCGTCCGCGTGGCGCACCTCGACCTGGGCCAGCCCGGCCCGGGCGGCGTGCTCGCCGGCCGCCGCGGCGTTGTCCGGGTCGGCCTCGACCAGGACGGCGGACACGTCCGCGCGGCGGGGATGATCACGCAGCACCCCGAGGACGTCATGTCCCTGCCCGGCGCACAGGCTGACCAGGCGGACCGCGCCCGGCGGGGCGCGGTTGATCGCCCCGGCCAGCTGGGCCCGCACCATGTGCAGTCGTGCGCTCAGCGCCGACGACGGGTCATCATAGGCTTCGTGCCACGCCACCCAATCCCTCACGCTGCCTATCGTGCCCCGTGAAGCCGTCGGAGCAACGCGACGCGGCCGCGATTCAGGCCACGCTCGCACGGCTGGCCCGCTACGACGACGAGTCGATCGTGCACGACCGGTGGATTCGGCAGCGCTACGAGGGCCGGTACGCCGCCAGCTACATGCCGGCCCGCGCGGCCGCGGTGTCCACGGCCTGGCATGAAGCCGGGCATGCCGTGGCCGCGCTGGCCGTCGGGGCCCGCTTCAGCTCGGCCAGCATCCTGCACGGGCGCGACAGCGCAGGCCGGGTGCACCGGATCAGCGGCGGGGGCGACCTGACATTCGTGATCGACGCGGCCGGCCAGATCGCCGAACGCCTCCGGGACTGGAGCATGCCGGGCAGCGACGGCGAACTCCGCGCCTGGCTCGCGCGCTGGACGCGTGACGGCGGGGACGCGCGCTACTTCCGCCGTGACATCGTGGCCCGGTTCGGCCCAGCTGACGGTGCTGCCGACGGTGCTGCCGGATGCGCCGCATGGCGTTACAGCGAGCAGGTCCTGACGCCGCTGCGCCCGGCCATCCGCCAGGTCGCCCGGGCGCTGCTCGTCCATCCCCAGCCCCTGCCCTACCCGGTCACCTCGGTGATCGCCGGCCCGTGCCGCGTGCCCGGCGGAATGTCAGACCCCCCGGCGACCATGGGATCAGGCACGTAAACCGAGGGCGGGAGCTGTCATGTCTTCCACGACCATGTCTTCC
>PLRW01000365.1 GCA_003164955.1 Actinomycetota bacterium | reverse complement strand
CCTAGCGGGAAGCCCCCGCCGGCGCGGCGGGAGATTCCCTGCGATCTGATGTCGTGCGCCTTCGACTAGGCCTGCGCGCGAGCCGGCGTCCGCGGCGCGGCCTCGGCGGCAGCCACGGGGAGCTTGCGGGCGCGCAGCCTCAGGACGACGAGCCGGGCGGTGACCTCGGTCAGGGCCATGATGACCAGCGCCGCCACCCAGGCGTCCGCGCTGGTGATGCTGTGCACAGCAGAGAACCGCGCGATGGCCGGCCCGGCGCCGTGGCCGGAGAAAAAGGCGAAGGCCATCCGGGAGCCGATGCCGGCAACCCACAGCACGGCGGCCACCGCGCCGGCCCTGGCGAGTGCCACGCCGTCGCCGCCGCGCCGCATGCGGGTCGCCATCGCGCACCCGATGCCCAGGGCCGCCCCGGTCGCGGCCAGGGTGAGGTCGAGCGCAATGTCGTTGCCCGCGGTCGGGACCGCGCGGAGGTAGTAGGCAGCAGCCCCGGCCACCAGCGCGACCGGCAGCACGAGACTTATCAGGTCGAGCCGGCTCTCCCGGATCTGGCGCAGCACGAGCAGGACGAGGATCGCGTTGATGATGTATCCCGTGGCATTCACGGTGTTCCTCCGGTGGGTAGGCGGTCCCCGTTAGGACCGGCACCATGAACGCTAGGTCGGCGCGCCCGCCAGGCCATCGGTCCCCGAGTGGAGCTTTCCGCTGGCCTGAGCTCCACCCTCGGGTTGACCGGGCCCCTAGACCAGGGCCCGCGACCCGCGAAGCGTGCCCCTGGCTCGGCGCCGGCCTCAGCTGGGCGTGGCCAGCCCGTGCCGGAACGCGTACCCGACCAGCTGCGCTCGGTCGCGCAGGCCGGTCTTGGTGAAGATGTGGTTGATGTGCGTCTTCACCGTGGCCTCCGAGACGAACAGGGTCGTGGCGATCTCCGTATTGGACAGCCCGGCCGCGATGTGGCCCAGCACTTCCACCTCTCGCGGGGTCAGCTCGTCGGGGAGCCGGGCCGGCCCGGAATCGGCGGCCGCGCCGGATGCGCCGGCGGCCTGGGCCACGGCGAAGTGCCGGCCGCTGCCGAGGGCGTCGAGCAGCCGCCGCTGCACTGACGGGTCAAGCTGCGCCTGGCCGGCGGCTACCGCGGTGATGGCCCGGTGAATCTCGTCGGCGCCGGCGTCCTTGGTCAGGAATCCCCGGGCACCGGCCTGCAGCGCGGAAAAGACCCAGGCATCGTCGGAGTACGTGGTGAGGACGACCACGCGGGTCCCGGGCTGTTCCTCGCGCAGCCGCTCGGTGGCCTCGACCCCGTTGCAGCGCGGCATGTTCAGGTCCATCAGGACGACGTCGGGGCTCAGCTCGCCGGCCTGGCGGACGGCGTCGTCGCCGTCGACGGCCGCACCGACCACCTCGATGCCCGGCAGCAGTCCGATGAGCGAGACGAGCCCTTCCCTGACGATCTTCTGGTCGTCGGCTATGAGCACCCGGACCGGCGCGCCAGGCGGTGAAGTCCCGGTGCCGGGGCTAGCGGGATCGGCCGGAGTCATGGCGCCAGCCCGCTGGCGAGGCCGTGTGCAGGAGAGTCCGGCAGCGCCGTCGTCGTGGGCGCCGGCAGCCGCAGCCGGACCGCGAAGCCCGGGCCGGTCGGCCCCGCCGTCAGGCTCCCGCCCAGCAGTTCGGCCCGCTCGCGCATGCCGGTCAGCCCGTAGCCGCCGAACGTCAGCCCGGCCGTGGTGTCGGGCGGGTCCGCCGACCGGGAATCCTCGATGACCAGCTCGACGGCATCCTGCTCGTAGGCCAGCCGCAGTTCGGCATCGGCACCCTGACCTGCGTACTTGGCGGTGTTGGTCAGCGCCTCCTGCGCCGTGCGGTAGAGCGCGAGCCCGACCTCGGGCGGCAGCGGCCGCTCCGGGCCGGTGACCCTGAGCGTGGCCCGGACTCCGGTCGCGGCGGTCGCGTCTCGCACGAGGCGGTCCAGCAGAGCGGGCCCGGGCAGTTCGTCACCCCGCAGCGCGGCGATCGCGCGCCTGGTGTCGGTGAGTCCGTCACGGGCTATCCGCTGACCGCGGCTGACCTGTTCCATCATCCGCTCCATGGTGCCGGCACCGGTCTCCGCTTGCCGGCCGAGCAGCTCCATCGTGTCCAGCGCCAGGATCAGGCCAGACAGCGCGTGGGCCAGGATGTCGTGGATCTCGCGGGCCAGCCGGGCGCGCTCGGTGAGCGCAGCCGCCTCGGCTTGCGCTGCCTGGGAGGCCCGCAGCTGGGTGAGCAGGTCCTCGGCCCGCGCCTGAGCTACCCGCGCCTGGTCCTGCGCAATCCGGGCTGACCGGGTGAAAGCGCCGACAGCGAACACGAACGCGGCACCGACATCCTGGCTGACCAGGTCGGAGACGGACAGCACGCCCGCCAGCAGCGCGGCGAGATTCATGGCGGCCAAGACGGCCAGCCCGGCCATGATCGCCGGGATCGGCGGCGCGCGCATGCCGAGTGCGGCCATGGCCACGTACACCATCACGAACCCGGGCGTGTTCGGCAGCAGCCCGGCCAGTGCCACTCCCGCGAATCCGACGGTGAGCAGGGCCGCGATGTCGGGGCCGATGGACGGGCCGCGGATGAAGATGAAGGCGGTGCCGCCTGCGGCCACCAGCGTGGCCGTGGCGGCGACCACGATGACGGCGGCGGACTTGCCGGGCAGGGCCAGGCCGACCCCGACGACTGTGACCAGGACCACTGCGATGGCGGCCGGGATGGTAACCCGCCGCAGGCCAGCCGTCGCCCAGGGCGGCGGCGCACCGCCGGCGTTCCGCACGTCCTGGTCGCGGATGTTCCCCGGACACTCGCTCGGCATGGCGCCAACAGTAAACGCGATGCGGCGCTAGGGCATCGGCGCACGGGTGGAACAGCCGGCGACGGCTGCTCCACCCGCAGGCTGACTCACCGGGCCCGCACTGGGGTCCACGGCATCGTGATGAGCAGCCGTGGAGGGCAGCTTCGCCGGGCTCGGCGGCCAGGCGGGGCAGGATGCGATCCAGCCAGCCGGGCCCGGCCCAGTTGGCCGGGCCGATCAGGTGCATGAGGGCCGGCACCAGCAGGCTGCGGATGAGCAGGGCGTCGACGAGCACAGAGAAGCCGAGCCCGAAGCCGAACTCCTGCAGGTAACCAACAGTGCGTGAGTTCCTCGGTGGGCCGGTAGTGTCTCCGCTGCCCTGATCGGGCTTAGCGTACGGCTTCCAGGCCTGCCCGCCCGCCCGACACGCTCCGATGATTTTACTTCACTCTCCGTGAAAGTTTGCTGCTCGCGGTGATAGCTTGCGGCGCAGGGTGAAGACGGGGGGTGCGGGTTGGGGCTGGCGGTGGTGCGCGACTTGCGCGAGCTGCGGGCGCCGTCGGGCGCGGAGGAGATCGAGGCCTTCGAGACCGACGTGCTGGCCGGGTTCGTGCTGGCCCGGGCGTCGGCAGGGCTGGTCGACTCCACGATCCGCAACGACGTCAATCACCTCGAGCTGGTCCGGGACTGGTTCGGGCGGCCGCTGTGGGAGATGCAGCCCGCGGACGCCGACGCCTACTTCGGCAAGGTGCTGCGGGACGCGAAGCCGTCGACCCGGGCCGGCCGTGCGGCCGCGGTAACGGTGTTCTTCCAGTTCCTGGAGCTGCGGCACAAGGTTGAGCTGCACAACCTGACGGGCCGGGTCGTGGAGTGCCCGCTGGACGAGATCAACCGGCCCCGGATGTCGGCGGACCCGCAGCTGCGGATCCCGCCGACGGCCGGGGAGGTCGAGCAGCTGTTCTCCGGGTGGCGCGAGGAGCTGGCCGCCTGCCGGAAGTTCGCCCCGGCCGCCCGGAACTACGCGGCCGCCCGGCTGGAGGCCGACGTCGGCCTGCGGGTCAACGAGGTCCGCATGCTCGACCTGGACGACGTGCGCTGGGAGCTGGGCCGGTTCGGCAAGCTGAACGTCCGCCACGGCAAGGGATCGCGGCGCAAGGGGCCCAAGCCGCGGCTGGTGCCGCTGATCAACGGCGCCGACCGCAACCTGCGCTGGCTCATCGAGGACGTGTGGGGCCAGTTCGGCGACGACCACGAGCGGCCCGGCGTCCCGCTGTTCCCGTCCGAGCGCAAGAACCGGGACGGCTCATGCGCCCGGGCGACCGACGACGTGTTCCGCCGGTCGCTGGCCGACGCCGCCAGCCGCCACCTGCCCACCTGGTCGGGCCGGCTCACGCCCCACGTCCTAAGGCACTTCTGCGCCTCCCAGCTCTACCTGGGAGGAATGAACCTGTTCGCCATCCAGGAGCTCATGGGCCACGCCTGGACGGCCACGACTGCCCGGTATATCCACGTTCACGCCACCCACGTCGAGGACGCATGGGTAACCGGGCAGCGCCGCGTCGCCGACCGCTGGAAGGGGCTTGCCCGGTGAAGTGGAACCTGCGCCTGGCCGCGGCCAACCGCGGCATCTGGAAGGCCAGCGAGCTGCAGCGCATGCTCGCCGAGCGCGGCATGGTCATCAGCGCCGGCAAGATGTCGGGACTGTGGTCCGGCAACCCCAACGTCGTCAAGCTCCAGGACCTGGACGTCATCTGCGCCGTCCTCGGCTGCGGAGTCGAGGAACTGCTCATCCCGGAGCCCGCCACCGTCTCCGCGCCTCAGCCGGCAGCAGAAGGCAAGGCGGCCGCGGACGGCACCGCCCGGCCGGCGGTGGTCCCGCGCGGCCAGACCGGCAGGACGCTCCCGCCGCGATGAACTGCGCTTACTGCCAGGAACCGCTGCCCGCCGCCAGCCGCCGTGACCGCAGGTACTGCAACAACAACTGCCGGGCGTGGGCATCGTACTGGCGCGGCCGGAACGGCGATCCGCACCCGCAGCCATGGCGGCACGAAGCACTGACGGCGGAAGACCCGGCCCTGGCCGCCGCGGCCCGGCACGCCCAGCAGCTCGCCGAGGCCAGCGGCTGGAGCCGGACGACGCTCCGCGGCGTGCTCGACGGCCTCGCCACGGTGCTCCGCGGCCTTCCCACCGACGCCGGGGTGCCGATGAGCGAGGTCCGCGACCGGCCGCACCGGGACGTGTCCAGGCCCCGGCTGGCGGAAGTGCTCGGCGACCTCGGGCTGCTCCACGACGACTCGACGACGGCAGTCCGGGCCCTGATCGAGCGCGTGACCAGCGAGCTGGCACCAGGGTTCGCCGCGCCGGCCCGCCGGTGGCTGCTGGTGCTGCTCGACGGCGGCCCCCGCGCGAAACCGCGGTCCCAGGCCACGATCTACGCCTACTCCGCGGCGGCACGCCCGATCCTGCAGGAGTGGGGCCGCGCCTACGACCACCTCCGCGAAGTCACCACCTCCGACATCTGCACCGCGCTCGAGCCGATGTCCGGCTACCCGCGCAGGAAAACAGCTGACGCACTGCGGTCGCTGTTCCGCTTCGCGAAGCGGAACGGGCTGGTATTCACCAACCCGACCGTGGGAATCAGGACCCCGCCGATCGACCTCGCGATGAGGCCGATGACGGACGGCGAGATCCGCGCTATCGAGGACCTTGCCCGCCGCCCGGCGGAACGGCTGGCCGTCGCCCTGGCAGCCGAGCACGCGGCGCGGTCCGGCACGATCCGGCGCCTCAAGCTCGACGACGTCGACCTGCCGAACCGGCGGATCACCCTGGCCGGCCACGACCAGCGGCTCGGCGACCTGACCTACCGGGCAATGATGGCCTGGCTCGGCCACCGGCGCGCTACCTGGCCCCACAGCCCGAACCCGCACATCCTCATCAGCAGGAGAACCGCCCTCAGCACCGGGCCGGTCTGCCACGAGTTCGTGCGCTTCTCCCTGGGAGATAGCGGGTTCAGCATCGACCAGATCCACGCCGACCGGATCCTGCACGAGGCGCTCACCGCCGGGCCCGACCCGCTGCACCTCTCGCTGGTCTTCAACCTCGACCATGCCACTGCCCTGCGCTACACGGCCGTCGCCGAGCAGATCCTCAGCGACGAACTCGAGCAGCAACCCGCGGGAGAACGCGAGCGACGAGACAGCTCGCCGCCGCGCTGCACGCCGCAGCCGCAGGCATCCACCTCGACGAGGCCGCAACTGGGGGCCTGATCACCAGCTACGGCACCTTCCTCTGCTGGCCCGATTTCCTCTGCCACGTCGAGACCGCCGCCTGCATCAGCGACGGCACACCGATGGCGTGGATCGACTGGGACGCGGTCATCGCCGCGCTCGACTGCGGCCGCCTGCCCGAATCCGGCGGAGAGAAGCGCATCGTGCGCATCGCGGCTAGCCTCACCGCCGACCACCCGGTCAGCCTCGGCGACGCCATCCCCGGCCTCGACCATCGCAGCAGGCAGCTGGTCACCATCACCGCGATCCGCCACGCCGCCGGGCGGCGGCAGTGAACCTCAGCCGGACGGCATGCAGACGAAGAAGCCCGACCGGTCCTACAGTTCCTGGATGACTGGCTCGCCGCCGATCACTGCCCGGTCAACGAGCAACGCCGTTAGGCGTGCCCTATTCAGCACTGACGGGGGCCTGCAGCCCCCAGTGACCTTCGGAGACTCGCCTTGGCCTGGCTTAGCAGCGCCCTCACCGTAGCTTCCTTCACCGCGAGGATCTGCGCCGTCTCTTTCACCGTGAAGTCCCCGAGATACCTCAGGGCGACGGCCTCTGACTGGTGCCGGGGCAGAACTCGCATCGCGGCGAGCAGGTCAAGATGGTCCGCCGACCACTCGTCGGTCGCAGCGGCGAGCTGGAGGCAGGCCTCGCTGCTGAGGGGATCCTCGGCTAGCCAGCCTCGTTCGCGTGCCTGCGCCTCTAGTCGGCGGAGCCGACGGAGTCCCACCTTGAACAGCCAGGAGTCGGGCCGCTCGTAGGTGAGCAGCCTGTCCCAGTGGTTCAGGGCGGCCGTGAACGCGTCGGACGCCGCATCCTCGGCGAGGCTGGAGTCCATAGCCTGGCTGCTAAGGAACCGGAGGAGTCGCGGCCAGTAGTACCGGAAGAACTCTTCAAGCGATTCCACACGCAGCCGGACCTGAGATCCAGCCTCGATTCGCGTCAGAGCCGCCGTTCGTTCTTCCTGCTGGTTCTTCCCCCGGACATCCGGCCAGGCCGGATCGGCCGCAGTCTTGGAGGGCAACCTGCTCTCGCCGAGCCAGGCGGTGAACCGCTGCAGGCCGCCGTCAACGTCGTAGGGTGGCTGGTGCGGCAGATCGGTCTGCTCGGCGCTGATGTACAGAGCGGTGAAGATGGCGTCGTCAGGCTCGCTCATGCCTTCGTGGCCGCTCGTCATGGACGGGTA
Source organism: Actinomycetota bacterium (assembly GCA_003164955.1). Classification (GTDB taxonomy): domain Bacteria; phylum Actinomycetota; class Actinomycetes; order Streptosporangiales; family Streptosporangiaceae; genus Bog-532. The sequence goes on along the minus strand of PLRW01000365.1, from coordinate 1,080 downwards.
CCTCCTTCCGGTTCGCCGGTTTCGAAGGGGACATACGGGCCGAGCTCCTCCCGGAGCTCCTGCCTGGCGGCTTTCAGGTGCTGGCTGACCCTTCCAGGGGTGATGCCCAGCGCCCGGGCGATCTCGGCGCCGCGCCATCCGCAGCGCCAGGTCAGGTAAGCTACGAGGCTTCGTTGGGCGGGCATGGCATCAATCACCTCGATGAACCGCTGGATAGCTGCCGAAGTCAGCGCGTCCCGGTATGCGTCTGGCTCAGGCGGCCGATAACACGCCCAGAGCTGAGGCAGGTTCTCTTTCGCCGTTTTGTTACGGCGAAAGACGTCGATTGCGGTGTTGATAGCCACACGGGTGAGCCAGCCCGCCCGCTCCTCTTCGGTGAGCTCGCGCAGATCCTGCCAATTCCGGCAGGCCATCTGGAATGTCTCCTGGACAAGGTCTTCAGACAGCTGCTGGTCTCCCTGGGTGAGTCGCCGCAGGGTTGTATAGACACGACCTGACATGGTCTTGAAGCAGTCCTTGATCTCATCCTGGTAGCACGGCGGCGTTTCCGGGCTCACCTCCGCCCCCGCTCAGGCGGCGGCTCGCGGTGAAGCATGCGCAGCGAACCGTTCGGAGACGGGTTCCCCGTAATACCGACCCAGATCCACATCGCCGGCCCCCCGGGCCCGTCGTCCTGCACGACAACTGTCCCCGGCAGCGCATGCCGGTAGGTTGCCTCCAAAGTCTTGCGTCGCCCGTGTTCGGCGAGCAACCGGTACGCCAGGATCCCGAGCACGATCACCGTTATGGCACACGCACCAGGCCACGTCACAGCGTGCGCCGCAGCCATCGCCGTTGTACCAAACCACCCGGAGGCGGGTTCCGCTGACATCCTCACATGTGCCAGTCGTTCAACGCGACAGAACCTTTACCCCCGCTCTCGGTGGACAGGCGTCAGTCGGCCCGCCAAGGAGCCAGACAACGACACCGGCCAGGGGACCTTCAGGGTTAGCGAACTCGATAAGGTTTTGGAGCTATCTGCTGTTGAGTCCGTGGGTTCCGGGTGACGAGCCTTCGGTCTGGCTGAACTCACGGAGGACC
>PLRW01000097.1 GCA_003164955.1 Actinomycetota bacterium | reverse complement strand
CCTCGGACACCATCGAAAAACCAATGCCCTGGGGCTTCCAGGTTGATCGCCCCACTCAGGCGCCCTCATACGGGTGTGCGTCGCCGGTCAATGATCAACTCACATAAGGCGCCTTGGTATCCCCACGCCGGGTCTTCCGGTCCGCCGGGGGCGCCTGGAGGCGCCGGGGAGCGGGTCAGTTTGATTCCGGTGCCGTCCAGCCCGGTGAGCTGCCATTCGCCGTCGCGGGCGTCAACACTCAGGCGTACTTTCCCGAGCCGCAGATCGCCGACACGCAGCGGCAGGTAGCGGCGGGGGATGGCCGGGGCGCACCAGACCCGGCGCGCGGCCAGATCCGGGGTGAGCCGGAGCAGGGTATGCAGGAGCAGCAGCGGGGCGGCTGCGGCCCAGGCCTGCGGGGAGCAAGAGGTCGGGTAGGGGATGGGGGCGCGATAGTCCGTGCGGGGGAAGCCGCAGAACAGTTCGGGTGGCCGGTGCCCGAAATGGCCGGTGGCGTCGAGCACGGCCTCGGTGACCCGCTGGGCGTGGCCGGTGAAGCCGTAGCGCATCAGTCCGGCCGCGCAGATCGCGTTGTCGTGTGGCCAGATCGAGCCGTTGTGGTAGCTCATGGGGTTGTAGGCGGTCATGGAGGCGGCGAGGGTGCGGATGCCCCAGCCGCTGAACATGTCGTCCGACAGCAGGTGCGCGGCAACCTGGGCGGCCTTGTCTTCGTCTGCGATCCCGGTCCATAGGCAGTGGCCGATGTTGGAGGTGAGCGCGTCAACGGGCCGCTTGTCCCGGTCCAGCGCCGTCGCATACCAGCCGCGGGCGGGCAGCCAGAACGCATCGTTGAAGGCCCGTTTGATCCGGGCGGCCTTGGCTGCCCAGTGTGCGGCCGCGGCCGTGTCGCCGTAAGCGCGGGCGAGCCGTGCGCGGGCCTGGTAGGCCGCGTAGGTGTAGCCCTGCACCTCGGCCAGGGCGATGGGCGGTTCGGCGATGCGGCCGTCGGCGAAGTTGACCCCGTCCCAGGAGTCCTTCCAGCCCTGGTTGACCAGGCCGCGGCTGGTCTTGCAGGCGTATTCGACGAAGCCGTCGCCGTCGGCGTCGCCGTAGTGCTCGACCCACTCCAGCGCCCGGTCGGCGTGCGGCAGCAGATCCCGGATCTCGGCGTCATGACCGCCCCAGCGGTGCAGTTCGCCGAGCAGCATCACGAACAGGGGGGTGGCGTCGGCGGTGCCGTAGTAATTGCTGCGCCCGCCGAGGGCGAGCGAGGCCGCCGGGCCGAACCTGACCTCGTGCAGGATGCGGCCGGGCTCTTCTTCGGAGGCGGGGTCGAACCCGCTGCCCTGGCGTTCGGCGAGCGTTTGCAGCGTGCCGACCGCCAGGCTGGCGTCCCAGGGCAGCAGCATCCACGCGGTCAGCAGCGAGTCCCGCCCGAACACGGCCAGGAACCAGGGCACGCCGGCCGCGACCACCGGCCGCCGAGGGTGGCCGGGGTCGAAGATGCGCAGGGCGCCGAGGTCGGTGATGCTGCGCTGCAGGGTCAGCGCCAGGTCCTGATCGGGCGTGCTGACCTGCGGTGCGCGCCGCCGCCAGGCACGCAGCCTGCGTGCGGGCACGGCGTACTCGACCGGCTGCCCGCGCGGGTGACGCAAGGGCAGCGCCACACCGTCCTGGACGGTCACCACTTCGATGCTTGCCGTCCACTGGCTGCGGCCGGGAAGCGTCACCGGCCACCGCAGCCGCCCGGCGGTGATCTCGGGCTGCCCGTCGGCCGCGATGAGCACCTCACGGTGGCTGTCCCCCCGGTGGGCGGCCAGCCGCAGCGTGCCGGCGGCCGGGTGGGCGTCCGCCTGCACCGGCCGAGTTCGCCCGTCCTTGACCTCGAACAGGTCAGCGAAGTCGGTGCCGGCCTCGAGGCTGACCACACAGCTGGCAGGCCGTGAGCTGGCGTTGCGGACGGTGATGTCTTCGCGCAGGCCGTCGCCGACGTAGCGGGACCGTTCGACCAGGAGCGTGCTGTCGGCGTTGCCCGCGGCGGGCAGAGACCGGCTGATGAACGTGGCCGTGTAGGGGTCGCTGTGCTGCACGGTGAGCGGATGCGGCGGGCTGCCGTCCAGCGCGAGCTGCCATCGGCACAGTACCCGGGTATCGCGGACGAACAGGCCATGCTGGAAGTCGGGCCTGATATCGCCGGCCTGATCGCTGATGCAGAAGGTGGAGCCTTCCACCAGCGTCACGGGCTGGCTCGCCGGCTCTGGGCCAGGCACCGGCCCGCCCGCGGCCCATGGCTGCGTCACGGCCGCGTCCTGTCAGGCGCTGATCTGGTCCAGGCGGCCGCCGCCGCGCAGGGTGCAAGCTCGGGGCTGGCGCGCTCGGCCGGCCCGGCCGAGCAGGATCTGCCGGTAGAGGCGCTCATGGTCCAGGGCCATCCGCCGGATGGAGAACCGCTGCTCGGCGGCGGTGCGGCAGTCCGTGCGGCGGATCTGTGATAGGTGGCCAACCGCACAGATCATCTCCTTCTCGTCGCGGCACAGGAAGCCGGTCTTGCCGTGTTCGACGATCTCGGGCGCCGCGCCGTTGGGGAAGGCTAGCACGGGTGTGCCCGCGGCCAGCGCTTCCACCATGACCAGGCCGAACGGTTCGCACCAGGTGATCGGGTCGAGCAGCGCCGTTGCCCGGCGCATCAGGTCCAGCCGGGGTTGCAGCGGCTGCTCGGACGGCAGGTCGTCGCCGGGCTGCAGCAGCGGCCGGACCTGATGCTCGAAGTACTGCCGTTTGCCGGGGGTGCGCATCTTCGCCGCGATCACCAGCCGCTGCCCGGCGGCCCTGGCCACCCGGACCGCATGGTGAACCCCTTTCTCCGCGGCCATCCGGCCCACGAACAGCAGGTAGCCGCCGTCCCCCGGACCGGGCTTGTGTATCTGGAGATCGATGCCGTGGTGGATGACCGCGGTGACGGGAACCTCATTCGCGGTCCTGGCTTGCGCGTGAGAGATCGCCACGATGGCGGCATGCCCGGCGATTTCGGCGAAGATCCGGCGTGTCTGCGGCGTGAACGGCGCGTGGCTGGTGGTCACCAGCGGCGGGTGGCGCCCCCGCCGCGCGCCGGCGAACAGGGCGCCCAGGGTGGTGTGGTCGTGGATGATGTCCAGGCCGGCGAACGCTTCGTAGGCGGCCAGGACGTGCGCGGCCTCGGCGACGCTCTCCCCCATCGGCTCGCAGGCGGCGGGGTACAGGTAGTCGCGCGACACGGGGCAGGTGGACTCGCCGACGGTGAAAAGGTGCACGTCGTGGCCCAGCTCCTGCAGTCCGCGGGCGAGGCCGTCGATGACCGTCTCGGTACCGCCGTAGGCGGGCGGCGGGACGGGCAGCCAGGGCGGGGCGATCAGGCCGATGCGCATCGGTGCTCCTCCCCGCCGGGAGCCCTCACCGAGCGGATCCAGCCGAAGCTCGCCTCCCAGCGCAGCCCGCACGACTGGCATGCGAACCTGGTGCTCTTGCCGTCGGTCTCCGGGGCCATCTGGCGGGCACCGCGGCCCTCGCACTGGCGGGGCGCTTCCAGTGCTGACCTGACAGCGAGGTAAGCGGTGTACATCTTCATGTGTTCACGGCATCAAAGGGACCAATGTCCTTTTCCGGGACAGCCAGCGGTACGAGCAGGATCGGCACGGCGGCGGATAGCACGGTGTGCCTGACCGTGCGGGCCCGCCCCGGGTCGAGTTGCCTGGACCAGCCGAGCACGATCATGTCGGCCCGCTCCCGGGCAGCGACATCCACGATGTGCTCGCCGGTGACACCGGTGCGGAGCTCAAGCCGCGCCCCGGGCCGCACGCAGTTGCGCGCCAGGAATTCCTCCGCCCAGGCTCGGTGGGCGTGCGCGGGCTGATCCCAGAACATGGGCACGGTCGTCTCGTTGAACACATGCAGCGCGACCAGATCCACTCCGGCCGTCGCGAACTGGCCGGCCGCCTCAGCGACCGCTGCCGCGGACTCTGGCGTCCCGTCCAGCGGCAGGAGCACCCGGCGGATACCCGGCCGCTGGCCGCGGGCCGCTGGGGGCACCAGGATCACCGGCTTCGCACAGGAACTGACGATGCGCTGCCAGAAGGTCCGGGAAGGCTGCTCGCTAGCCAGGACTCCCAGCACAGCGCCGGGCTCGCGCAGCGCCCGGAGCAACCGGGCCGCTGCCTGCCCGGCCGGCGTCCCCTGGGCGACGCTGACCCGGCGCACGTCAGCGCAGATGATCTCGCCGGCCACTGCGGCCGTCTGCATGACCTGACCGTCGGCGTCGGCGCCCGTGGTCAGCGCGACAACTTCCGTCATGTCAGCTTCCTTTCCCCGGTGGGCCGAGGCTGCAGTGACCGGTCACCCGGCGGGGCTCCTGGCCCGCGAGTCCCGCGAGCAGGGGCGCGTCCGTGGTGATCTCGACCCGCTCGCGGGTGATGTGCAGCCTCACCCGCCGTCCCAGGCAGCGGAATCTCAGATGCAGGCTGCCCCAAGCCGCGGGGAGCCGCGGATCCACGCTGAGCGCGCCTGCCTGGACGCCGACGCCGGCGAATCCGCTCAGCATCGCCTGCCAGACGCCGCCGAGGTTGGCGATGTGCAAGCCGGCGGCCGTGGTGCCGGTCAGATCGGACAGGTCAATCGCCAGCGCGGTGCGCAGCATCGCCAGCGCCTCATCCGGGCGCCCCGCCCGGGCCAGCAGCGACGCGGTGATAGCGGGCGAGAGGGAGGATCCGTGCGATGTCCGCGGGCCGTAGAAGTCGAGATTGGGGATCAGGGAGCGCGGTGCGACCTCGCCGGGCACCATGTGATGCAGCATCAGCACGTCTGGCTGCTTGATGACCTGGGAGGCGGCGATCCGCTCCGGTCCAAGAAGGAGGTCGGCGGCCACCGGCGGGGCGGCGACGTCGGCCATCAGCAGGGGTTCGAGGCAATAGTAGCCGGCGAACTGCTCATAGCGCCCGGTCGCGGAGTCGTAACCGTCCACGATCCGGCCGGCCAGCTCCCGCCACCGCCCGCTCTCCTGCGCGGTGACCGGCATGCGGTCCGCGGCGTCCGCCGCCGCGCGGAGGTTCCAGCGGGCCATCACGTTGGTGTAGGCGTTGTCGTCCACCCGCTCGTGGTACTCGTCAGGCCCGGTGACCCCGTCGATGTGCGCGGCCCCCGCGCCGTCCAGGCGGCACCTCGACGCCCAGTACCTAGCCGTCTGCACAAGCAGCGGCAGCCCGGGCAGCGCCCGGCCGCCCGTCCACTCGGCGCAGCGGACCGCCGCCCAGGCCACGTCGGCGGTCACGTGCTCCTCATAAAGCCCGGTCGTCACCGGTACCAGGCGGCCCCCGAACATCATGCTGGACGGCGTCACCTCCTCGCCGCTGGCCGCCGACTCCCACGGGAAGCGGGCGCCCCGCCTGCCATCCGCACACGCCCGCGCCCGTGCCGCCGCCAGACGCCGCAGCCGGTAACGGACCATCGCCGCTGCCGCGGCCGGCTCGATGCTGACCAGGGCGGGCAACACGAACACATCGGCGTCCCAGAACACGTGCCCGGCGTAACCTGAGCCGGCCAGCCCGCGGGCACCGACCGCCAGCTCGCCGGTAGCAGCGGTGTTGGACCAGAGCTGGAACAGCGCGAACCTGATGGCGAGCTGGACATCCGGGTCGTCGGGTATCTGCGCGTCGACCTCATCCCACCGTGCCGCCCAGGCGGCGCGGTGCTCGGCGAGGAGCCGGTCGAAGCCCCGTTCCTCCGCCATGCTCAGAGCACCTGCGGCCATGCCGTGCTCCGGGCGCCGGGATGGGCAGGCAACGTAGGCCGCGATCCGCTGGACGGTCCGCAGCCCGGCGTCACGGCTGGTCCGCTGCACGGCCAGCGCGCCAAGGCCGCCGCCGCAGCCTGAGTCCGTCCTGGCCCAGAACCTGCCGTCCTCCCATCGGGCTTCGCCGGCCTGCCCGTCCGGCGCCTGCAGCGGCGAACCCGGACTGCGCAGCTGGCCAGCCGGCGCCTCAGCGCCCATCGCGACGACGCCCGGGGCCATGGCGCTGGCGAACCTGAGCGTCCGGAGCCGGCCGCCGGCCTCACCCTCCGTCGTGCGCGCCAGCACGCCTGTCCGCAGGTCGAGAATCCTGGTGCCCGCCGCAGCCGGCGGCGCGGTCGTCAGGCCGGTCCACAGCGGACCTGGCAGCAGGTGCTGCGCGGAACCCGTCCCGTCATACACCCCCGCGGCCAGCACCATCGGTGTCCCGCCGCGCACCGCCTCTTCTGCTGACCCGCGGGTGGCCACCCCGCCGGATCCCAGGGTGAACAGCGTCTCGTCCACCCGGCGGCGTCCGGGATCATGGCCCGCGTCGGTGAGGATCCAGGCTGGATCCTCATCCACCGCGGGCACCCGCCCGCGGTCACGCCGGCGCAACTGAGCATCCATCAGCCGCAGCAGCGCGGGCCGACCGCCGCCCAGGTGGATGACACCCGGTGGCACGCCGGCCGGCGCGGCACCGACGGACACGGACGTGGCCCTGGCCCCCTCGGGTACCAGCAGGAGCCGGTCATACCCGCCGCCCGGGGCGGATTGGTCCGTCACGACCAGCACCAGGCCTGGCCCGACCCCCCGGGCGGCCAGGACGGCGAGGACGGCGAGGATGTGCCGTATCGGGTCGCGGGACCTGCGGCGCGGGCAGCAGGCCGGCGGTGCACCCTCCGGTGGTCGCCTGGACCGAGTTCGACCACCGGGCCGCGGCCGTCGCTGAGCAGCACGTGCCCCGGGCCGCGCGGCCGCGCCCGCAGCCGCGCGGCCACGTCAGCCACGTCCGCCCGGCTGATCACCGCGACATCCACGCCGGCCGAGCAGAGCGACTCGACCCGCCGCCGCAACGGCGGCACTGGCAGGCGCCGGCCCGGTGAACCAGCACCCTCGCCCGCCGCGCCCTCCCAGGTGAACACGATCGCCTCTGCCGTGCGGTCCAGCGCCCGCGGGCTGACCTCGTGAGAAGAAACCATGACCAGTTCACCGCGCCGCGGAGCGCTCGATGAACACCTGCTGGGCACCCCGCCGGGCCTCACCCGGGGCCGGGTGGCGGCGGACGTACTCGCCGTCGGGCTGCATGTCCCATGCCGAGCAGTTGTCCTGCTCGTAGGTGCGCAGGATGTCCTCCAACTCGGCCTTGATGACCGGGTCGCAGACGGGGGCGATAGCCTCCACCCGCCGGGAGAGGTTGCGTGTCATCAAGTTGGCCGAGCCGATGAAGAACTCGGGCGCGCCGCCGTTCTCGAAGCGGTAGATCCGGCTGTGCTCGAGGAATCTGCCGGATCGCCCTGCAGATGGCGGGCCGACGGGAATGTCACCTGCCATCGGGCCCGTCTCACTGCTCCCGCCACCCGGCCACGAATCGCCGCTCGCCGATACCGGGTACCGCGGGCTGGCCAGGATCGCCGCGACCGTGCGCACCGTGACCACCGGCCTGGTCAGGCAGCGCGACGCGTACTCGGCGAAGGCCAGCAGCCACACCCCGACAGCTCCATCGCCGACCGGGTTATATAGAGGCGGAAAACCGCCCTTCCTGATCTCAGGATCACGCCGGATGGACAGAGCCCGGTAGGGACCTAGTTCTCCGGTGCGGCCGGCGAACGGCCCACCATTGAAGGCCATGCGATGTTCCGGGAATGGCGGCCTCGCGGTCCTCGCCAGGGCGCGGTACGCGGGCCCATCCCGCATAGGGTTGCCCGCACGCACGCCCTGCAGATCGCCTGCCACCGGATCACGAATTCCTGCTCACTGCCCCACCCGACCACGTCCAGACGTGGCCGGGCAGGGGCCGGAGGGCCTGTTGCCAGCCGGTGCGCCGGATCCGCAGAGGACCTTGGCCCCTTGATCGCGCCGGGGAACCCGCTTGCACTGAGGACGCTTTCCGCAGAAAGGGCCCGATCATGGAGAACGACCGTGTTGTTCACTGACCGGATGGATGCGGGGCAGCGGCTCGCGGCCGAGTTGGATGACCTTCGCGGTGAGGATGTGGTTGTGCTTGGCCTACCGCGTGGCGGCGTCCCGGTCGCGTTCGAGGTGGCGGCCGGGCTTGGTGCTCCGCTGGATGTCATCGTGGTGCGCAAGCTGGCCGTGCCGTTCCAGCCCGAATTGGGCTTCGGCGCCATCGGCGAAGACGGCGCACGGATTATTGATGGCCGCGACGTCGCGGCCGCCGGGCTTGGTGCATCGGAGATCAGCGCGATAGAGACCAGGGAGCGCGCCGAGCTGGACCGCCGGGTGCGGCGGTTCCGGGCAGGGCGGTCGCGGGTGCCGCTGAGTGGCCGTACCGCGGTCGTGGTGGACGACGGGATCGCGACCGGGTCCACGGCCCGGGCGGCATGTCAGGTGGCCCGGGCGCAGGGCGTGAGACGGCTTGTGCTGGCGGCGCCCGTCGGGCCGCCCGAGGTCGTCGCGTCCTTGCGCCGTGAGGCCGACAAGGTGGTGTGCTTGCACACCCCGAAAATGTTCGCCGCGATCAGCCAGTGGTATGCGCAGTTCCCCCAGACCAGCGATGAGGAGGTTGTGGCGCTCCTGAAGCGGGCCACGACCCGTGCTGCCGACAGCGACGGCCCCATGGGGGCAGCAGCTGACGCGTCCGTGCTCGCAGTGCCTGATCCGCCGGGGTTCGAGCGGGACATCACCGTAGGGAACGGTGATGTCCAGCTGGCCGGGCACCTCACGATCCCGGACCGGGCCGCTGGAATGATCATCTTCGCCCATGGCAGCGGCAGCAGCCCGCGTAACCGGTTCGTCGCTGCCGCTCTCAACCAGGCTGGCCTGGGCACGCTCCTTGCCGATCTGCTCACACCGGAGGAGGAACTCAGTCGCGCTAACGTGTTCGACGTGCGACTGCTCGCCGCGCGGCTGGCCGGCATCACCGGCTGGCTGGGCCGGCATCCCGCCGCCCGCGGCCTGCCGGTCGGCCGGGGAGACGCGGCCGAGGCGGCACTCCTGCGCGGCACTCACCGGCCCCGCGCGACCGTCACATGACCACTCCCCCTACCCACATCCGCCGGTGCGCCACCAGTGCCGGGCCATCGGCCCACCTCCATATGACCTACGGCTCTGCCGGCTCCGGTAAGGCGGAATGAGACTAAAGACAGGCAGGTTCCCGTCCGGGTGTCAGCCGGGCGGCCCGCGTGCCGGTGAAGGGCGGCGGGATCGATGAAGCAGACCATGCCGCTGGGCCGGGTGGCGGGCATCCGCATCGGCGCGCACTGGAGCGCCCTGGTCATGGTCGTCCTGATCGGCTGGCTCCTGGGCGCCCAGGTCCTGCCTGGCCTGGCACCTCACGAGCCCGCGGCCGCGTATTGGGCGGTGGCCGTGCCCGGCGCGGTGACCTTCATCGCCGCGCTCCTCGCCCACGAACTCGCGCACTCCCTGGTGGCCCGGCGCTGCGGCGTGCCCGTCACCTCCATCACCTTGTGGGCTCTCGGCGGGGTGTCCGAGCTCGGCGGCGAACCGCCGCACGCCCGGGCCGACCTCCTGATCGCGGCGGCCGGGCCGGCCACCAGCCTGGCGGCCGGACTGGCCTTCGGCGCGATCGCAGCGGCCGTGCGCGCCGGGGGCGGGCCGGTCATCGCCGTCGCCGCGCTCGGCTGGCTCGCCGTCATGAACGTCTTCCTCGCCGTCTTCAACCTGCTTCCCGGCGCGCCGCTGGACGGCGGCCGGATCCTCCGCGCCGCGCTGTGGATGCGCCACGGCGACCGCGCACGGGCCACCCAGACCGCGGCCACGGCGGGCCGCGTGCTCGGCGCGGTGCTCATGGCCGCCGGCGCCGCTGAACTCCTGCTCTGGGGGGACGCCGGCGGCCTGTGGCTGGCCGTGATCGGCATGTTCGTTATGAGCGCAGCTACCGCGGAGGCCACAGCAGGCAGCGCCACCACTGCGCTTGCCGGGCTGCGAGCCGGCGACGTCATGACACCGGACCCCGACATCGGCGCGACCTGGCTGACCGTCTCCGATTTCATCGACCGGGTCGCCGTGGGCTCGGCCCAGACCGAGTTTCCCGTCATCGGCCCCGGCGGATCACTGGCCGGGGTCACCGGCGTCAGGCGACTGGCCCGGGTGCCGCCGGCCAGCCGCAGCATCACCACGCTGCAGCAGGTCATCGCCGCCGTCCCGCCCGCCTACGTGTCCAGCCCCGAGGATCCGGCCGCCCCCCTGCTCAGCCGGCCTCCGCTGAGCGGAGACCTGGCCGCCATCGTCCTCACCGGCGGCACGATCGCCGGCATCGTGACGGTCACCCGCCTGCGCCAGATTGTCCGCCGGGAAGCACTCCGCGCCCATCCCCGCCCGGCCACCGTGGATCGCTGAGACTTCATGCACAACGACCACCCCGGGATAGGGCCCCGGCCGGAGTGACCTTCGCCTGACCGCAGCAATGCGGGGCGATGGGGCTCCCGGGGCCTTAGCTCAATCCGGGAGCATGTAGGGCGAGGCCGGCCGCCGGGGGTGCGCGGGACCGGGCGGGCGGATCGTTTCAACCGCCCGCCGGAGCGGGTCAGCCGGAGCGGCGGCCGGCCCGGGCGGCTGGGTGGCGCTCGTGTCGATGGTGACGGCTTCCGGCCATGGTGCCTGCGCCGCAGCCATTTTCTCCGCCACCATGGGGCATGCGTCCGAGGCGCCGTCCGTCCGGGTGCTCATCCGGCGCGCGGTCAGCTCGGCCGGCGCCGTGCACCGCAGCTGGACCAGGCCGGCAGCTGCGCCGCCGGCCACGGCGACCGCGCGGGCCCGATGGCCGGCGGAGATCCATGACGCGTCGGCGATCACGGATTCGCCGTGCGACAGCAGCTCCGCGGCGCGGTGCAGCAACTCCTGATAGGTGCGATCAGTCCAGGACGGGGTGTAGATGCCTTCCTCGTACAGGGCGGCAGCTTTCTGGACGGCGGGGAGGCCGGCCAGTTCCTTACGGATCCGGTCACTGTTCAGCACGGTGCAGCCCAGCCGGTCCGCCACGGCAGCAGACAGGGCCGACTTGCCCGTGCCGGGCAGGCCCCCCACGAGAACCAGAGTGACCGCGCCCGCGTGCAGGTGCCGCAGCGCCAGGGCGGCCAGCTGCCGGGCCTCACCGCCAGCCACCGGGTCGCCCTGCCGTGAGCGCAGGCAGCCGACCTTCGCCCGCACGAACGCCCGGTAGGCGACGTAGTGATGGCGCAACGAGCTGGGAGCAGGGTCACCGGTGTACTCGGCGTACCAGTCCATGAACCGCCCGGCCAGCTCGCCGGCGCCGAGCCGTTCCAGGTCCATGGCCAGGAACGCGGCGTCGTCCAGCCCGTCGAGCCAGCGCAGCCGGTCGTCGAACTCCAGGCAGTCGAGGATCCGGGGCCCGTCCGGCAGGCAGAAGATGTCCTCGGCCAGCAGGTCCCCGTGCCCGTCCAGAACATGACCGCCGCGGATCCGCGCATCGAACAAGGGCCTGCGCCCGGCCAGGAACCGGTCCGCAAGCCGCCCCACCTCATCGACTTGCGCGGCTCCGAGCAGGTCCTGCAGGGGACCGGTCTGCTCGATGTTGTCTTCCCACCGGCGCCGCAGCGCGTCCCGGCTGCCCTGCTCGCTGATCCCGGGACCACGCGGGGCCGACGCGTGCTGCGCGGCTAGTATCCGCGCGATCCGGCGGACCGCCGCGCCCACCGGCTGGCCCGCCTGGATCAAGGCGGACAGCCGCCGGCTGGCCGGCATCCGGCGCATCGCGACCAGGTGATCGCAAACCTGGCCGGCCGGGTCGCGAACCTCAATGACACCCAGGTACACGTCGGGGGCGAACCGCCGGTTGAGCTCGATCTCGCGCTGGCACGCCGCCATCCGCGCTTCACGCGTACTGAAGTCCAGAAAACCGAGGCTGACCGGCTTCTTCAGCTTGAAAGCACGATCACCGGTGAAGAATACGACCGCAGAATGCGTCTCCGACACATCCGCGCGGGGCCCGCGCACAGGCTGGGCCCCGGTCACGCCGTCACCCTCAGCCATCGCTATCACCTCGATGCCCACTGTCTGGACCAGCCCGCATCCCACGGCAGGGACCCCCGTCACCGGCCACCGGGACATTGGTCTTCAGGAGCAGACCGCCGCAGCCCTGCACTGACTAGCACCGTGGCGGGGAGGAACTCTGGCTCCTCTTGCGCGGACCTTTGGCCCCTGATCCCGGGGCTCACCACGGTCAGAGTGATGGCACCACTGGCTGAAGGAGGCAGAAGATGCGCGCGGTTGTAGGTGATGAGCTTCTGGTCAAAGGCCGTCACGTCGGCGATGTGAATCGTGAGGGCGTCATCGTCGAGGTTCATGGCGTCAATGGCGCACCGCCCTACCTGGTTCGCTGGAAGGACAGCGGCGAGAGTGTGTTCTTCCCGTCTTCCGACACGGTGGTGGAGCATCGGCCCCTCCCGGCAGCCAGGCAGGCACCCTGAGGGCGCTAAGCGGCCACGAATCCGCACGGCAGTGCGGGCTCCCGGGCCGGGAAGTAAGCGCGGGAGCCCGTTACGCCCGTCGTTGTCACTGTGGGGGCATTACTCAGCAGGAGCACCTCAGGCTGTGACAGCTCCGGCGCTCATCCAGACCGGCCCGGTGTGCCCGCAGGCGGCGAACGGGAACGGCATCACCTTGGACGCGGTCTGATCCGGCGGGTAGACGCGGAACACAGCCGCTGACGCGAACGTCTCCCCTCTGCCCGGCCCCGGGGTGTCCGGTCATGATCGCCACGATCCCTCCGCTGGCCTCAGTTGTAGATGTACACCGGGGTGCCGGGCGACTTGACCAGAGTGTGGAAGAAGGCGGCGATGTCCATCGGGACGCGGACGCAGCCGTGCGAGACGGGCTGCAGCGGCACGTCGGTGTCACCGTGGATCGCGTAGGCGGTGCCGATGAAGAACACCGGGTTGTACATCTGGCCGAGCGGCACCGTGACCCAGCCCGGCATGAAACGAGTGGTCGTGAAATGGCCGGTCGGCGTGATGGCGTAACTGCAGGAGCCATCACTGCAGTAGTAATATCCGCCGCCGGAGGAGACGTGGCTGACCAGCGCCAGCTTGTTGTTCCGGTAGAGCAGGAGCACCCGCAGCCCTAGATTCACTTCCACCCGTAGCGCACCGCCGCGCGGATAGCGCGATTGCGGAGCGCGGGGGCTCACCAGCGCGTGCTCGGTGCGCGAGCCGACGACGCCGTCGGCGCTCAGCCCCTGCACCTCCTGGAACGCCCAGACCGCTGCCAGCGTGCCGGAGCCGAACTGGCCGTCCGCAGCGCCCGGGTAGTACGCGAGCTGCGCCAGCCGCTGCTGGAGCGCCTTAACGTCACTGCCGTGCATGCCGTACTCAAGCGTGCGCTTGGCCGGCACGTACGCGGACGACGTCACGCGGGCCGTCGCCACCTGGGCGGCTGCCACCGCCGGCGTCTGCCCGGCCGCCGACGCGACCCCCGGCAGCGCGCCCGCGAGCGCGATGCCCAGCACCGCGACGCCGGCCGCCACAGCCCTGTTGATGTGCAAGAACCCGGTCATGCGTCTCACACCTTCTCAGCTTCGCTTCTCTTCCCGTTTACCTGGCCAGGAAGCTGGGCCGCATAGGGTCTGAGGGCGGGCAAATGCGGACTAACGTCACGTTCTGCCCCGAGCCACCGTCAGGTTCTCCCGTGCCGGGCGGCGTCACGACGGTCCGGCTCTGCCCGTCATGTCGGCCCGTCATGTCGGCCCGGTCCACCGGCACCCGGAAACTGGGTGACCGGTGCGGAGCAGGCTCGGGCCTGGCCGTACTAGGGAGTGATAATCGTGCCTGCGGTGCCATCGAGAAGAGCGGCCGCGTCGTCCAGGCGGCCGATGGCGGCGGGCCGACCGGTGGTTTCGGTGAAGCGGCAGACGGCTTCCACCTTGGGGCCCATGGAGCCGGCCGGAAAGGACAGGGCTCGCAGCCGCGCGGGGCTGGCCCGGCGGATGGGGTGGGCGTGCGGGGTGCCATACCCGTCGATGACGGCGGGTACGTCGGTCAGGAGCAGGAGCATGTCGGCGCCGACGGCGGCCGCGAGCAGGGCGGCGGTGAGGTCCTTGTCCACGACGGCCTCGACACCGCGCAGGCCGCCGTGCTCGTCGCGGGTGACGGGGACTCCGCCTCCGCCGGCGCAGATGACGATCGCACCGCTGTCCATGAGCAGCTTGATCATGCCCAGTTCCAGGATCTGGTACGGCTCGGGAGAGGGCACGACTCTGCGCCAGGCCGGGCCGTCCTGGCGGATGGCCCACCCGCGGTCGGCCGCCAGCCGTTCTGCCGTTGTCTCGTCGTAGACGGGGCCGACGAACTTGGTGGGATTGGCGAGGGCGGGATCGCCGGCGTGGACGATGGTCCGGCAGATCAGGCATCCGACCTGCCGATCAGGCACTGCATTGCTCAGTGCCTGCGCGAGCCAGTACCCGATCATCCCCTGGGTCTGCGCGCCGAGTACGTCGAATGGATACGGGCGGGATAGTTCCGGATCGCGTGCGCTTTCGACCGCGAGCACGCCGACTTGGGGGCCGTTGCCGTGGGTGATGATCACCTGGTCATGGCGCAGCAGCGGCGTGAGCGCCCTGACGGCGCTGGTGACGTGCGTTTCCTGGATATCCGCGTCGGGTGATTCGCCCCGCTGGAGCAGGGCGTTGCCACCCAGGGCCGCAACGATCCTCATGACGGCCGCGGCGGAATGGTGACGACCATGACCGCCCTGATGGTGTGCATCCGGTTCTCCGCCCGGTCGAAGACGATGGAGGCCAGGGATTCGACGATGTTAGCCATCTGCCGGCCAGCGTGGAAGGCGGCGACGTCCACGTGCTCGGCAACGGGGCCGTGCTCGCCGGGATGGGAACCTCACGCATAGCCAACGGCCGGCCACGAGCGCCGGGCGGCTACCGTGACGAAGGTCCCCGGGGCGGGAGGACCAGCGGCGCTGTCGCAAGTTGAGCAAATCTGGCATTCCTGGACAGACGGGTGGCAAGAAAGTTCTGGCCAGTCGTGAAGCGGGAGGTACCGATGGCCGACCCCGGCGTGCTGCCCGGGACCTGCACGGTCACGGGCGATGGCGGAGCCGCTGCCCGGCTGGATAACCGGGCCGGCGACTGGCCTGGGCGGAGCGGATTATGGGCGAGAACGCATGCGATGACGTGTTCGGCTGGGCCGCCCGGGAGGCGGGCCGGGTCCTGTTCTGCGTGAAGGACGGCGGCGCGTGGCGGCCGGTGACCGCGGAGCAGTTCGCCGCGCGGGTCACGTCCGTCGCTGCTGGCCTGATCGCCGGGGGGATCGGGCCCGGTGACCGGATCGGCCTGATGGCGGCGCCCAGCCTGGACTGGCTCGTCTGTGATTTCGCAATCTGGGCGGCAGGGGCGGTGACGGTCCCCGTCTATGAGACCTCGTCGGTGGAGCAGATCGGCTGGGAACTGAGCGACTCGGGCGCGGTTGCGGTGTTCGCCGGGAACGCGGAGTTCGCCGGCGCCATCGGGCGCGCTCAGCCGGCGAAGGTNNGCGGTGACCTCCGCGACGCTGGCGACCATCGTGTACACCTCGGGCACGACGGGCCGGCCGAAAGGCTGCATGATCACCCACGGCAACCTGACCGAGACGGTCCGCGCCGTCATCAGCGTGCCCGGGGTCCAGGACCGCGTGCTGACCGGGGACGCCTCCAGCCTGTTCTTCCTGCCGCTGTCGCATATCCTGGCCCGGCTCGTTGCCCTGTGCCTGCTGCACGCCGGCAAACGGGCCGCCTATCTCGCCGACCCCGGTGACCTGCCCGCGGAGCTGCCTGCCTTCCAGCCGACGATCCTGCTCGTGGTGCCCCGCGTGCTGGAGAAGATCGTCACCGCGGCACGCCAGCGGGCCGAGGCGGAAGGGCACGAGCGGCTGTTCGCCGCGGCCGAGGCCACAGCGATCGCCTACAGCCGGGCCGGCCGGCGCCCCGGTATCCGGCTGCGGCTGCGGCATGCGGCATACGGGCGCCTGGTCTACGCACGGCTGCGCCGGGCGCTCGGCGGCCGGCTGGCCTGGGTGGTCAGCGGCGGCGCACCGCTGACCGAAGACCTCGGGCACTTCCTGCGCGGTGCCGGAATGACCGTCCTGGAAGGATGGGGACTGACCGAGACCACCGGCCCCGCCACCATCAATCCCCCCAGGTTCCAGCGGATCGGATCGGTGGGCCGACCGCTGCCCGGCTGCGCGGCGCGGATCGCGGCCGACGGCGAGGTCGAGCTCCAGGGGCCGCTGGTGTTCCAGGGGTACTGGCAGGACCCGCAGGCCACCAGCGAGGCGTTCGATGGCCGGTGGCTGCGCACCGGGGACCTCGGGCGGGTCGATGATGACGGGTTCGTCTACATCACCGGCCGGAAGAAGGAACTGATCATCACGGCCGGCGGCAAGAATCTGGTGCCCTCGGTCCTGGAGGACCGGGCGCGCGAGAACTGGATGATCGCCGAGTGCGTCGTCATCGGTGACCGGCGCCCGTACATCGCCGCGCTCGTCACCCTGGACGGCGAGGCGTTCGCCCGGTGGAAACAGCGGCAGGGAAAACCAGCCGGGGCGACGGTCGGTGAGCTGAGCGAGGACCCGGATCTGCGCGCCGTCGTCCAGACGGCGGTGGACCGCGCGAACACGGCCGTGTCCAGGGCTGAAAGCATCAAACGATTCCGCATTCTGCCCAGCCGGTTCGAAATTGGCGCCGAGCTGACACCCACGCAGAAGGTCCGCAGGGACTACGTGCTGACCAGGTACGCCGCCGACACCGAAGCCCTGTACACCTGAGCAAGGCCCCGCGTCCTTACCGCTCGGCGCCGGCTCGAAATCCAGTTGCCGGAGTGCTCGTTCCGCGGGCGCGCTCCGTATCGCCCGGCCACCGGCGAACGGAGCCGGACATGACAGCGCCCCCGTGAGCGACTGCTCGCGAGGGCGTGCCGTGGCCGGTGCGCAGGTCGCCTCACGGCGAAAGGCGCATCATGGCTCCAGCCGGACGGTATTCCATGAAGGCATAAATTAGAGCCCGGGGGACACTAACGCACCGACGGGATATAGGAACGCGAGGTTGGCCAGCGCTATTCCGGCCGCGCCGAGGTTTCGGGGCGGGCTGCCGCCGACGATGCCGGCGGCAGCCCCAAGTTCAGAATCCTGCCTTGTAGGCCGCCGAGGAGCCGGGCACCCGCGTGCCGGTCCCGTAGACCCCGCCGGTGCTCGGACTCTGGAAGTTGGCCTCCCAGGCGAGGACGGCGGAGTGGGCCTGGAAGAACCCGAGCATGTCGTTCACGTACGCCGGGTCATCCCCGCCCGCGTTGGTCCCGCTCGCTACGGTGCCGGGCATGACGCTGCCCCACTCGGGCACCGCGAACTGCTTGCCGTGCGCCGTCGCGAAGCTGAGCCAGTACATCAGGCCCTGCGTCCCGTTGAGCTGCTGGTTCCAGCCCCCGCTAGTGGTCGCGGGCGGCCATATGTCGTAGCTGTCGACCCCGATCGTGTTCACGTAGGCGTTTCCGGGATAGGCCAGGGTGGGGTCGGCCAGCCCGGCGGACGGGCCGCGGTTGACATTCCAGTCCCATTGCAGGCCCGGCGCGGTGGCCCGGGCCGAGGTGACGATCTGCTGCCAGCACTGCACCCATTGCGCGGGGTTGCTGGCCGCCCAGATGTACCAATTGCCGTTGAATTCCCAGCCCAGCCTGATGATCGAGTTGCCGAGGCCGTAGGCGGAGATATTCGTGCCGAACTGGCGCCAGTAGGAATCGTAGGAGCCGGCCGCGCACGCCCGGATGGATACTCCCGCGACGCCCTCGGGCAGCATCGGCTCCCCGAAGGCCACCGTTACCGCTGATCCCTTCCAGATCTGGTAGAGCCAGGCCGGATCGATGAAGTCGTTCCAGGTGCTGCGGTCCGGCCAGACGGTGGCGACGTCCACCGGGGCTCCGCGCCAGGCACCAAAGGCCGCGACGGACGCCGGGGTGGCGTTCGGCAGGTAGACCCCGCTGTCCCAGCGCGGGTGGATCTGCGCCGATGCCCCCCACGCGAAGACCGTAGTGAGCGTCAGGCCCGCCGCGGCGATCCCGGCGGCGATGGCAGCGATACGCCCCCGGTGGGCCCGGGCGAACGACACCCGGGATGCCGGTGGCGAGCGCAGGGTGGTGGCAGTGCTGTTGGACTTCCTCCTGAATACCATGGCTCTTCCCTCTTCGATTCTTTTTTGTAATCTGACCACCACTTTCTGTGATTTGTTGGTGCGGTCTCAGAGCCGGAATCCCTCTATTGAGCTGGGTATTTTTCCCCGTTAATTTGGCCCGGGTAATCCGGCCCGGTCTTAATGGCCCGGGTAATCCGGCCCGGTCTTCACGGCCCTCCGGGGCGGGTCCGGCCTGGCCGCCCGCGCGGCGTGGGAGATCATGGCATCCAGGCGCGCCACGGTTTTCGCGGACGCCGGGCTCGAAGGGACACTGCATGCCGCCACCCGGGGTCGCGCTGGACAGGCTCGGCTTTCTCACCATCGGACTGTTCGATGGGGACAACCCCGGGCCCGGGCACCAGACGACGCCGGAGATCATCGAACTGGGTGAGCGGCTCGGCTTCGACAGCGCGTGGGTACGTAANNGAGGTGATCGATCACCTCACGCGCGTCGTCCTCGGTACCGTAAATAAATGTGGACCTGCGCCGCCGCAGCACGGGCAGCCCCAGCGCGTACAGTCCGGGGCTGTCGACCACCCCGCCCTCGTGGCGCAGCTGGCCCTTCGCGTCGACCACGGGCACGTCGAGCCATCCGTAGTCAGGCCGAAAGCCCGTGGCCCACACGATCGCGCGGATCTCGCCGCGTCTGAGGTCAAGCTGCAACCGCGTCGACTCGGGCACGCGTGTCGGCGGGAAGCGCTCGGGAGGGCCGGCCTCAGCCTCATACCCGTCCGCGTACTGGTCCGCCTTGGCCCACTCGTCGAACGTGCCCAGCAGGCGCTGCATCTTGAGGTCCGCGAGCGAGAACACGTTGCGCAGGCCACCGGAGAACAGCGCGCGGCCGTCACGGACCGCCGCCCAGCGGCCCACCAGTTCCACGCCCATCGAGGTGAGCGCGTTGAGATCGAGCGTCGCCCGTTCGGGGGTCCCGACGAGCTGGGGTGACGGCAGCCGCCGAGCCCGGGTGAGATCCTCGACCTCGTCGTACCGCTGATCCCACACGCCCGACGCGTCCATCCACCACAGCACATCGCGCCCACGGTACGTGCGCGGCAACCGCACGTGCTCCCCCACCGAGAGGGTCACCGGGCGGCCCGATCGCCTCAGCTCGGCGGCCAGCTGCACGCCGGTCGCCGACGCTCCCACGACGAGCACGCGGCCGTCGGGGAGCTGGGTGGGGTCGCGGTAGCCGAACGGCGTCAGTTGCCCGACGGACGCCGGCACCGCCTCGCTGAACGGCGGCACCGTGGGCCGGTTGCAGGCGCCGCTCGCGATGACCACGGTCCGGGCGTGAATCTCGCCATGGCTTGTCGTCACGTGGTACCCGTCGCCGGCCGTCCGGACCGACGTGACGTTCACGCCGGTCCGGACGGGAGCGCGCGAGACCTTGGCGAAGCGCTCGATGAACTCGGTCACTTCGCGCACCGTCATGTAGCCGTCTGGATCCGGGCCTTCATAGCGAAGGCCCGGCAGGCGGCTCTGCCAGTTGGGCGTGAGCAGCCGCAGGGAGTCCCAGCGCTCGTGCCGCCAGGAGCTGGCCACCTCGCCGCGCTCGAGCACGACGTGGTCGATCGACTGGTCGCTGAGGAAGTAGCTCGCGGCGAGGCCCACGTGCCCCGCGCCGATAACGACCGTGGTGATGCGCTCGATGGCTTGGCCCCCAGGCGACTTCGCTTGGCCCCTCAGGCGACTTCGACGGTGACGTTCGTCGGGTTCGTGAGAGCGTCGAACACGGCGGAGCGCTTCTGGGACTGAGCGACCAGCGCCTCGATCTCCTGCCTGGACGCGTCCGCGTCGATGTTGAACGTCACCTTGATGTCGTTGTAGCCGTTGCGGACGTCGCTGTCGGCGCCGAGGATGCCGCGGATATCGTGCCCGCCCTCGACCGTGGACTCGACCGAGCGCAGCTGGATGCCGCGGTTCTCCGCGACGGACGCAATACCCCCCGTCAGGCAGCTCGCCAGGCCGACGAGGAGGTACTCGATCGGCGTGATGCCGTTATCCTCCGCCGCGAAGACCTCGGGGTGGTCGGCTTCGAACACCCACTCTTCCTTGTGGTTCTGCTCCTCCCCGAGGCCGAAGAAGCTCTGGACCTTGATCGTGCTGTGCACGCCGCTCTGCCACTTGGCCGACGCGCGCCAGGTGAATTGAGCGGCCTCGGGCGCCCCCTTCAGCACTTCGCGCGCGTCGAGCAGCGCCTGTACGTTCACTCCGTTGGTGGCTGTCGTCATGTCGCCTGATGCCCCTCTCGCTCACTTACCAAGCTTCCCCATGGGGATGATCGACAATATACCGGGCGGGACCAGCTAAGATACCCCCATGGCGGAGCCAGCCTCGACGCTCGCGGCCGGCTCGGCCGGAACGGTCGGAACGCAGTACCTCGACCTGCCGGAGCCGGTGCGGCTCGACTGCGGGCGGGAGCTGTATCCGGTCCGGGTGGCCTACGAGACCTACGGTGCCCTCTCACCCCGGCGCGACAACGTCATCCTGGTGTGCCACGCGCTCAGCGGCGACGCCCATGCGGCGGGTTTCGCGAAGACGCCGGCCGCCGACAGCACGCGCGACGGGTTCGGGGCCGAGGATCGCGACGGCGCAGCCCACAGGGGGCTCGGCTGGTGGGACGGGATGATCGGCCCCGGCAAGGCGTTCGACACTGACCGCTTTTTCGTCGTGTCCACGAACCTGCTGGGCGGCTGCCGCGGGACGACGGGGCCGCTGTCGATCGACCCGGCGACAGGCAAGCCGTACGGGCCGGACTTCCCCGTGATCACTGTCGCGGACATGGTGCGGACCGAGCGCGCGCTCCTGAGCGCGCTCGGCATCGAGCGGCTTGCGGCGGTGGCCGGGGGCTCGCTCGGCGGGATGCAGGCGTTCGAGTGGGCGATCCTGTTTCCTGATCAGGTCGATGCCGTCGTGGCGATCGCCAGCACGCACGCCCTCCACCCGCAGGGCGTGGCCTGGAACGCGATCGCACGTGACGCGATCATGCGTGACCCGGCCTGGCAAGGCGGCCGCTACTACGGCACCGGGCGCGCGCCCGATGCCGGCATGGGTGTGGCCCGGATGGTCGGCCACGTCACGTACCTGTCCGCCCTGGCGCTGGGCGACAAGTTCGGCCGGCGGCTGCAGTTCGCCGACGACATCCGCTACACGATCACCGAACCGGAGTTCGAGGTCGAGAGCTACCTGCGCCACCAGGCCGGCTCGTTCGTCAGGCGCTTCGACGCCAACACCTATCTCTACACGTCGCGTGCGCTGACGTATTTCGATCTCGCGCGGCAGCACGGCCGCGGATCGCTCGCCCGCGCGCTCGAGGGCGTTTCGGCGCGGACGCTGCTGATCGCGTTCAGTTCCGACTGGCTGTACCCGCCGTCTGCGTCGGGGGAGGTCGCCGACGCACTCCGCGCTCTCGGCAAGCCGGTAGAGTTCCAGGTGATCGAGGCGCCGTACGGGCACGACTGCTTCCTGCTCGAGGAAGCGAGGCAGACGCCCATTATCCGCCGGTTTCTGAGCAGCCACAGCCTGGCCGAAGGCGGGGCCGGCGGGTGACGTCGAGGAAAGAGATGCCTTCGTGACCGACAAGCCCCCGCGCGCCGAGACTGTGCCTGTCGAGCAGGGCCGCGCGTTTGGATTCGAGACCCGGCAATTGCACGCCGGGCAACGGCCCGACCCGAACACGGGCGCACGTGCGGTGCCGATCTTCCAGACGACCAGCTACGTGTTCGAGGACCCGGAATCGGCTGCGGCGTACTTCAACCTGCAGGAGTACGGGAACACGTACTCGCGGATCATGAACCCGACCGTCGCGGTGTTCGAGGAGCGGGTGGCGAACCTCGAGGGCGGCGCCGGCGCGGTGGCGTTCGCCAGCGGGATCGCCGCGCAGGCGGCCGCGCTCTTCACGCTGCTGCAGCCGGGCGACCACGTCGTCTCGTCCTCGGCGCTCTACGGCGGGACGGTGAACCAGCTCAAGCACCTGCTGGGCAAGATGAATGTGGAACTGACGTGGGTCAATCCCGACTCTCCCGAAGCATGGCGGCAGGCGGTCCGCACGAACACGAAGGCGTTCTTCGCCGAGACGATCGGCAACCCGGGCGGGAACGTGCTGGACATCGAGACGGTGGCGGCCATCGCGCATTCCCGCGAGCTGCCGCTGGTCGTGGACAGCACGTTCGCGACGCCGTACCTGTGCCGCCCGATCGAATGGGGCGCCGACATCGTGATCCACTCGGCGACCAAGTTCATCGGCGGCCACGGCACGAGCATCGGCGGCGTCGTCGTCGAGGCGGGCACGTTCAACTGGTCCAACGGGCGGTTTCCCGTGGTCGCGGACCCGTCGCCGGCCTACCACGGCCTGCAGTTCCACGAGACGTTCGGGACCTATGGCTACCTGATGAAACTCCGGGCCGAGACCCTGCGCGATCTCGGCGCGGCGCTCTCGCCGTTCAACGCCTTCCTGTTCCTGCAGGGACTGGAGACCCTGTCGCTGCGGATGGAACGCCACGTGGGCAACGCGCTGGCGGTCGCGGAGTTTCTCCAGGCGCACGAGCTGGCGTCGAACGTGACCTACCCCGGCCTGCCGGCGAGCGGGTACCGGCCGCTCGCGGAGAAGTACCTGCCGCGCGGGGCCGGCGCGGTGTTCTCGTTCGACTGCGCCGGCGGCCGGACCGGCGGACAGGACCTCATCCGCGGCGTGACGCTCTGGTCCCACCTGGCGAACGTCGGTGACGCGAAGAGCCTGATCATCCACCCCGCCAGCACGACGCACCGCCAGCTGAGCGACGACGAGCTGCGGGCGGCCGGCGTCCGGCCGGGGACGGTGCGGCTGTCGGTCGGCACCGAGTCCGTCGAGGATCTGATCTGGGATCTGGAGCAGGGCTTCGCATTCGTCGCCGCGACAGCGGAAAAGGCGGACCAGAAGGTGGCGACGGCATGACCGATCTCGATCTCGGGCGGTACCAGGACCCGTCGACGATCCAGCGTGTGCTCCACACCGCCAAGACGATCGCGATCGTGGGCCTGTCGAGCAACGAGCTGCGGGCCAGCTACTTCGTTGGCTACTACCTCAAGCGGCACGGCTACCGCGTGATTCCCGTGAATCCGCGCGAGAAAGAGATCCTCGGGGAGACGTGCTACCCGAGCCTGCTGGACGTCCCGGTGCCGGTGGACATTGTGAACGTCTTCCGCGCGCCCGATGCACTGCCGGGGATCGCGGAGGAGGCGGTGGCGATCGGCGCCGGAGCCCTCTGGTGCCAGTTCGGCGTGATCAACGCCGAGGGCGCGAAGATCGCCGAGGACGGCGGCGTGACGGTGATCATGGACCGGTGCATCAAGGTCGAGCACGCGCGCTACGTGGGCCGGATGCACTGGCTCGGCTTCAACACGCAGCGCATCACGTCCGTCCGCGCCGGGCTCCAGTAGCCGATCCTGGGGTGCCCATGGGCCGCGGATTCAGCGGCGCTCGTAAGGGATCTTCTCGCCGGCCTCGATCGCGACCGGCAGCCGGTTCTCCGCCGGCGGCAGCGGGCAGGTGGCCAGATCGGTGTAGGCGCACGGCAGGTTCACCGCCCGGTTGAAGTCCAGCACCACGGTCCCGTCCGCGGCCGGCGTCGGCAGCCGAAGAACCCGGTTGGCCGCGTAGGTGGTAATGCCCGAAGTGCCGTCGGTAAACAGCACGATCAAGCTGCCCGGGGCCTGCCCCGGGAACGCGGTCAGGCTCAGCAAGTGCCCGCCGAGCCTGAACTCGATCCGCCCCGGCGCGTCGTAGACGTGCTCCAGCCCCTCGACCGCGGCACCGACGGTGATCGGGCGCGGCTTGGCGAACGGCACGTACCGGCCGGTGACGACCCAGCGTGGGCGCGGGGGGTACGCCGGAGTCCCGGCGAACTCGGTGCGCAACGGGGTGTCCGGGTGCCGCGGCCGGACGATGTCGTGCCCGCCTCGCTTGGCGACCTCGATGACCGCATCCCCCCACACCGCGCTGGTTCCGCCGCGCTCCGGGATCACCCCGAACGCATGCCGGCCCCGCGCGATGACGCCGTCGACGAGCAGTTCCTCGCCGTCATCGAGGTCGACGGTCACGCCGTCGGAGCCGGTTGACCAGGAGCCCGGAGCATCCGGAAAGCGCTGCGGCTGCCCGCTGAGCCAGTGCAGATTGGTGATCGCGAGAAACCCGTGCGGATCGGCCAGGCGGCCCTCCTGCTGCCGGTGCCAGCGGTGCCAGTCGCCGGCGAACTCGTCGATGTCGACCGTGGATTGCTGAACGGACATGGCTGCCCTCTCCTCGTGCTGCGGAACGGCCGCCGATCAGCAAGCCAGGGCTTCACGTTGACGCTTCTCACCATCGACCACGATAATTGCCCGATGCATATCCCACAATACCTATCGCTTTAATCGACATATCATCGCCACCACGACGGCCCCGGTCAGCCGCCCAGTGCGGTGACCGCGTTCATGATCGTGACCATCTGCGGGGCGGTCTTCACGGCGAAATCCGGCCCATCGTAACCCCACCAGTCCCAGCATCCCTCCGGGTTATCCGGGATGACGCTGGCGATCGCCTGCGGGTACAGGACGACCAGGTTGTTGGTGTCGGCGTACGTGTCCAGGTTGGCGAACTCAGGGAACTCCTTACCCAGCAGGTACTCCCCGCTCAGGCAGCCGTGCAGGGCAACGACGAGCTTGCAGGCGGCACCGGCCGCGCACGCCGGCGGCGTGTAGAGAAGGCCGTTGCGGTCCATGCTCAGCGCCGGAGCGCTGCCGCCCGGGGCGTAGCGGTCCTGGCTGAACGACGACAATGTTCCCTTCGGGGTGCCGGTGTTCGGCGGGTTGACGCGGCCGAGCCAGTGCCGCAGCATCTCGCCCTCGGGATCGTCGCCGCAGTTGATCAGGAACGGCACGCTGGTCAGCGGGCACGCCAGCACGCCATCCGGAGTCGGCCAGCCGTGGCCTGCCGGGTCGTTGCCGTGATACTCGACGCCGGCGCCGAAGTGCTGATAGAAGCCGACGCCCGAGCTGGACAGCAGATCGTTGACCACCGGGTCGAGGGCGCCGTGGTAGACGTAGACCGGCTTACCGCCCAGGTTCGAGATCGGGTCGATCCGGCCCTGGCTCGACCAGCTGACCGCCTGCTGCTCCAGGGTGGGCAGACTGGCCCCGACGTCGCAGGTGGCGAACTCGATCACATTGCCCTGACCACAGTCGTACGGGCCGGCGGCGATGATGCCAGCGCCGTCGAAGGTACCGGAATAGGCAACCTGCAGTTGCGTGGCCATGAATCCGCCGGACGAGACGCCCGTCACATAGACGCCGGTGATATCAAGCCTCGGCAGTGCCGAGGAGCTGGCATCGGCCGGGGCAGCGAGGCAGACGGCGGCGAGCACGGCCGCGGCGGCCAGCACGGCCGGGCGGAAGACGCGGTGTGTCACGGGCACGCTCCAGGGTTGCGGGGCCGACCGGACGCGGGCCGGCAGACGTCAGGATCTCCCGCTTGAGCGTTGACCGAAAAATGCCGCGCGGACGGCATTGTTTCTAAAGTGTTAACCGACTTCTAGCCACGACACCCGGCCAGCCGGGGATGACACTGCCTTTCTCAGCGGGCTGATCCCTTGTTCACCGAAGCCTGGTAAATCTGGGCGATCGATGCGTCCAGCCGCGCGTTGAACTGCTCGTCACTCTGCCCGTCGGACAGTCCCTCAAGCAGAGCGCGGGAGAAGCTCGCGATCATGCTGGGATCCCGGGCGAGCAACTCGCATGCTTCGTCGCGGCTGTAACCGCCGGAAAGGGCGAGTACCGGCAGCACACGCGGGTCGGCGGCGAGGTCGGCGTACAGGCTGGGCTGGGTCGGGATCGTCAGCTTCAGCATGATGACCGCGTGCTCGGGGAGGGCATCGATATGCGCTTGCAGTGCGTCGTGGAGCAGGCTCTCCGCTTCCTCTTTGTGCGGGCTGCCGATACTGACCTCCGGCTCAAGGATCGGCACGAGGCCCGCGGCCGAGATCGTCGCGCCGTACTCGAACTGCTGATCGACGATCGCGTTCACGCCGCCCTTGTCGGCGTCGTTGATCACCGATCGCATCTTGGTCCCGAACATCCGGTGCTGGTTCGCCCGCTCGAGCAACCCGTCCAGGGTGTCGATCGGCTTCATGAGCTGGACGCCGGACTGCTCTGCGGCGAGCCCCTTGTCGATCTTCAGGAACGGCACGACCTGTTTCTCGGCCCACAGATACTGCGCCGTCGAGACCCCCAGCACGTCCCGCTCCATGGTCTGCTCGAACAGGATCGCGCCCAGTATGCGGGAACCGTCGAAGGCCGGGCTGGTGACGACGCGCGTCCGCATCGCGTGGATGAGGCCGAACATCTCATCCTCGGAGTGGTAGCGGCTCTCGGCAATGCCGTAGTGGGCGAGCGCCTTCGGCGTGCTGCCACCGCTCTGATCGAGGGCGGCGAAGAAGCCCTGGCCTGACTGGATCTTCTCGAGCTGCGTTTTATCCATGCTGCCATCCTGTCAGCTGTACCGGGCGGCCGCTAACGGCGGATGGCTGATCCTTGACGCTAAGAGTCCCTGGGCGCGGACGGCCGGCGTCAGCACCTCGCCGACCGCCTCGACCAGCAGCGTCATCTCGTAGGAAACCAGGTCCGTGTCACAGTCCCGGGCGGCCAGCACGGCCAGGCTGGAGCCGTCGCTGATCGACTTGAGGAGCATCAGCCCGCCCTCCATCTCCACCAGCGCCTGAGCGGGCGGCCCGGCTTCGAAGATTCGCGCCGTGCCCTCCATGAGGCTGACCAGCCCAGCGGTGATGGCCGCGAGCTGTTCGCCGTAGACCTCGGGGATGTCCTCCGACACCGCCAGCGGCACACCGTCCGCGGATACGACGACCGCGTGCGCGACATCCGCGACGCGCATGGTGAAGTCGGTGACGAGCCAGTCCAGGTCCTGGCGGTGGGCGTAACTCAACGGTCCGCTCCCTCGGTGCGGGGCTGCTGCCCCTCGGCCCGGCGGGCTCCGCGCTGGAACCCGCTCAGGCGGTTGCGAGCAAGCTCGGGTGATCGCTCCGGCGCGGCCGCCGCCTGCGCCTCCGGACCAGCCGCCGGACGCCTGGTCAGGCGGCTGTCCGGCTGGCCGCCGCCCACGGATCCGGGCAGGAGGTTCGCCCGCGGGACGCGCACCGGTAGCCCGTTGACCGTGCGGTCACTACGGACCGGCTCGGAGATGATCCGGGCGGCATGGCGGCCTTCCGACCACGCGTCGGTCCCGGGTGGCCTGCCGCCGCCCGCCGACGGGGCTTCCCCGGACGGGCTGCCGCCGCGGACCGGCAGGGCTTCCCCGGACCCGGACGGGCTGCCGCCACGCACCGGCAGGGATGGCCCGGACGGGCTGCTGCCGTTCCCGGCCGCGGGAGCCGCGGGCGGCCGGCGGCTCTGGAACCAGCTCGACGTCGGCTGGCTGGCGGCCTGCATCGTCTCCCGCGGTCCAGTGCCGTTCTGCGCGGGCACGCCGCCGTACTGGGCAGGAACGCCGCCGTTCTGCGCGGGCACGCCGCCGTACTGGGCGGGAACGC
>PLRW01000153.1 GCA_003164955.1 Actinomycetota bacterium | reverse complement strand
CACAGCCGGCCGGCACACAGCCGGCCAGCACACAGCCGGCCACGCCCGGGACCGCACAGACGCCGGGAGCGGGATCGTCGCCAGCCTCCCGAGCGGGCGCGTCGCCAGCCTCCCGACCGGTCGCGTCGCGGGCACCCGCGGCAGGCGGGACAGGCGGGACCGGGACGTCCGGCGGCCAGGCCCCCGGGACGAGCCAGGGCGGCCAGGGGAGCACCAGCTCGGGCCAGGGCCTGGGCGCCCCGGCGCAGCCGCCGTCCAGCCCGCCGCCCGCGCCGCCGGTCAGCTCCTCGGGCGGGTCCTGAGCGTGGGCGGCGTCAGTCCGCTCTGGTACGCGACCCGCGCGACGGGAGTGGTGGCGCTGGTGCTGCTCACCGTGGCTGTCGTCCTGGGCATCGCCGCGAACGCGGGGCTCGCTATGCCGGGCATCCCCCGGGTCGTGACCGGCGGCCTGCACCGGAACGTCTCGCTCCTGGTGCTCGTCTTCGTCGCGGCGCACGTGCTGACCACCGTGCTGGACACCTATACGCCGATCGGGCTGGTCGCCGCGGTCGTGCCGTTCAGCTCGGCGTACCGGCCGCTCTGGCTGAGCCTCGGGGCCGTCGCGTTCGACCTGCTGCTCGCGCTCGCGCTGACCAGCCTGGTCCGCGACCGCATGTCCTACCGCACCTGGCGGGCCGTGCACGGGCTGGCGTACGCGTGCTGGCCGGTGGCGCTATGGCACGGGCTGGGCACCGGAACCGACGGCCGGCTGCCCTGGCTGCTCGCGATCGACGCGGCGTGCCTGGCCAGCGTGGCGGCCGCCGCAACCTGGCGGCTGTCTCGGGTCCCGGCGGGAACCGCGCGCGCGGCGGCCATCGCGGCCGTGGTCCTGCTGCCGGCGGCCACCATCGTGTTCGCAGCGGCGGGCCCGCTCCAGCCGGGCTGGGCCCGGCGGGCCGGCACACCGGCCGCGCTGCTTGGCCCGGTGAGCACGTCGAGCACGCCCCCGGCGCCCGCGCAGCCAACTAGCACAGCGCAGCCAACTAGCACAGCGCAGCGGGCTACGGGCGGGCAGCCATGAGCACCCAGACGACCCGGCCTCTGGCCGCCCGGCTCACCGTCGGCTGGCACCAGGCCGCGCGCCCGGCCAGCCTCGGCGAGCACCACGCCCGGTACGGCCCCCGGCCGGAGGCGGGGCGGGACCTGGCCGGGGCGGTGGCCGCCGCCGGGCTGACCGGCCGTGGCGGAGCCGGCTTCCCGACCGGCGTAAAGATGCGCGCCGTGGCCGCCCGGCGGGGACCGGCCGTGGTCGTGGTCAACGGCATGGAAAGCGAGCCCGCCAGCGAGAAAGACCAGGCGCTGCTGGCCCGGGCCCCGCACCTGGTGCTGGACGGCGCGGTGCTGGCCGCGCACGCGGTCGGCGCCGGCACCGTGCACGTGTGCCTGGACCGGGCACGGGACCAGCAGATCACCGCGCTCATGCGGGCCGTCGGCGAGCGCCGGCGGGCGCGCGTGGACCCGGTGCCGGTCATGGTGCACGGACTGCCCCGGCATTACGTCTCCAGCGAGGAGACCTCGCTGGTCCGCTGGCTGAACGGTGGTGAAGCCCGGCCGGTCACGGCACCGCCGCGCCCCTCCGACCGCGGTGTCGGGCGCCACCCCACGCTGGTGGACAACGTGGAGACACTCGCCCACGTCGCGCTCGTCGCCCGGTACGGTCCCGCGTGGTTCCGTTCGGCTGGATCATCCGATGCACCAGGGACCTTTCTGGTCACCGCGGCCGGGGCCGTCGCGGGACCCGGGGTGTACGAGATCGAGGGCGGCACCCTGGTCGGGGACGTCCTGGAGATGAGCGGCGCGGTCGATGACGGCTTTGTCCTGCTCGGCGGCTACGGGGGCACCTGGCACCCGATGCGCGAGGCCGCGCAGCTCCCGCTGACCGCCGCCGGGCTGCGGGCCGCCGGTGCGTCGCCGGGCGCCGGCCTGGTCCTCGCCCTGGCCCCCAGTAGCTGCGGGCTCGCGGAGACCACCCGGATCCTCGGCTACCTCGCCCGCGAGGGTGCCCAGCAGTGCGGGCCGTGCCGGTTCGGGCTGCCGGCCATTGCCGACGACTTCGCCCAGCTCGCGGCGGGCAGGCCCGAGGACGGCGTGCTGGATCGCCTGCACCGCCGTCTCGGTGTGATCCCCGGCCGCGGGGCGTGCCGGCATCCGGACGGAGCAGTTCGGCTGGCCACCTCCGCGCTCAACGCCTTCGCCAGCGATGTCCGCGCGCACGCCGCCGGGCATCCGTGCGCGGCGTTCCGGCGCGGGCGAACCGCGGCCGGGTTGCCGATCCCCCGGCCCCGGGCGGAGGGCCAATGGCGATGAGCCTGCGGATCCGGATCGACCCCACGGCCTGTACCGGGCACGGCGTCTGCGCCGACCTGCTGCCCGAGCGCATCGAGCTCGACGAGTGGGGCTTCCCGATCATCCAGCCCGAGGTACCGTCCAGCCTGGCCGCGCCCGCACGCCGGGCGGTCCGGGCCTGTCCCGTGCTGGCCCTGCGGCTCCAGCGCACCCAGAAGAATCAGCGTGAAGGGAATCCGGGCACCGTGACCGTAACCGATAGGCGGCACCATCGCCGCGAACCGGACGCCACGGACGGCGTCGTGGGCAACGAGCGGCTGACCGCGCTCACCGGCGTCGTGCTGCTGATCGGCTTCGCGATCGAGGGCATGACGCTCCTCGCGCTGCACCGGCTGCTGACGCTGCACTTCTTCCTCGGCATGCTGCTGATCGGGCCGGTGCTGCTGAAGATCGGCTCCACCGGTTACCGGTTCGCCCGGTACTACACCGGCGCGGCCCCGTACGTGCGCAAGGGGCCGCCCGCACCGTTCATGCGCCTGCTCGGGCCGTTCGTGATCCTGACGTCGCTGGCCGTGCTGGGCACCGGGGTGATGCTGGGCGTCGCCGGCCCCGGGAGCGGGCCCTGGCTGTTCTTCCACAAGGCGTCGTTCGTGCTGTGGTTCGGGTGCATGACGCTGCACGTGCTGACGTACGTATGGCGGCTGCCGTGCATCCTGCTGGGGACACCGGACGGCCACGGCGGCCATGCGGAGCCCGGCGTGGCCCGGATGGCGGTCTCGGGCGGCGGCACGCGGTGGCTGCTGGTCGGCGCGGCCCTGGCCGGCGGCCTGGTGATCGCGCTGCTGACCATCCACCTGGTGGGTCCCTGGGACGGCCGGCTGTTCTTCCACTGATACTGGGAGCGTGGACAGCCCGCAGGGTGAGGCCCAGGGTAAGTCACAGGGTGAGCGACCGGGTGCGCAAGGGCCGCCGGGGGGCGCGGACCACGCGCCGCGCGAGTCGCTGGCGACCATTGCGCGTGAGTGGGGCCGCATCGGCTGCATCGGCTTCGGAGGTCCGCCGGCCCACATCGCCCTGCTCCGGGCACTGTGTGTCGACCGGCGGGAATGGCTATCGGCGCAGGAGTTCGAGGACGGCGTGGCCACCACCAACCTGCTGCCCGGGCCGGCTTCGACTCAGCTCGCGATCTATTGCGCGTGGCGGCTGCGCGGGCCGATCGGGGCGCTGATCGGCGGGATCTGCTTTATCGTGCCCGGCCTGATCGTCATCCTGGCCGCGAGCGCGCTGTTCCTGGCGGCCCACCCGCCCCGCTGGGTCTCCGGCGCCGCGGCGGGGGCGGGCGCCGCGGTCCCGGCGGTGGCACTCGGCGCGGCGATCGGGCTGGCGCCGGCCAGCTGGCGGCGGGCGGCGGGACGGGGGCCAGCGGGACGGAGCGCAGCACGGGCGCCGGGAGGCGCACGGGAACAAGGTGCCGCGCGGGGACACGGGACCCACGTTCGCTGGGTCTGCTACCTCATCGCCGGAGGGGCCGCCGCCGCGCTCATCGGGCCGTTCCTGGTGCTGGTCCTGGTGGGCTGCGGGCTGGCCGAGCTACTGGTCGCGAGCTACCCGTGGCCATCCGCCGGGCCAGGGCCATCCGCCGGGCAGGCGCTGCTGCCGCTGCTCGTGACGGCTGCGGTGCCCGCCGGCGGACTGCTGTCGGTCGCGTGGGTGGCCTTCAAGGTCGGCGCGCTGTCCTACGGCGGCGGATTCGTCATCATCCCGCTCATGCAGCACGACGCCGTGCATACCTACCACTGGATGACCAGCGCCCAGTTTCTCGGCGCGGTGGCGCTCGGCCAGATCACCCCCGGGCCCGTCGTGCAGACGGTCGCGGTGGTCGGCTACGCGGCGGCCGGAGTCGGCGGGGCCCTGCTGGCGTCGCTGGTCGCCTTCACCCCGTCCTTCATCTTCGTACTGGCCGGCGGCCCCCGCTTCGATCGGCTCCGGCGCAGCGCGCGGGTCCAGGCCTTCCTCTCCGGCGCCGGGCCCGCGGCAATCGGCGCCATCGCCGGGGCCACGATCCCGCTAGCCCTCGCCCTGTCACACCTGTGGCAACTGGCCGTCCTCGGCCTGGCCGCGGGATGGCTGATCGCGTTGCGCCGCGGGGTGGTGAGCACGCTGCTCGGCGCCGCGGCGCTCGGGGTGCTGGCCGCTCTCGCCGGGGCCCCCGTCGGCTGAGGGGCCGGCTGAGGGCTGCCATCGGGTAAGCGCCGTCCTTGGCTGGGGCACCTTCGCCTGCACGTCAGCCTGCGTCCACGGCCGGGCGCGGCCAGCGTCGGCCCGGGCTGCGTCGAATGGCCAGGGGCGCACGGTCGGCCGCGGGATGGCCGAGGGTGCGCACTCGGACAGGTGCACGGTCCATATCGCCGCGGTGAGGACGTCGAAGCGGGCGATCTGCATACGCAGCGCCCCGGCGTCACCGCGGCGCGCCGAGTCGATCATCTCGCCCGCGGCGTTCTCCAGCCGGGTCAGCCGCGCGGCCAGCAACGGCACACTTCCCCGCGAACTGCGGCCCGCAGCCACCGTGAACGTGCCGCCGCCAGCGGACCTGACCTCGGCCAGGATGGCGCCGGTCGCCTCGACGATCTGCTGAACGGCGCAGGGGCGCAGCGGCGCGCCTCCCGGGCCGCCGGCCAGCATCCACAACCGGGCCAGGTGCGGAGCGCAGCGTGCCTGGTGATCCCGGACCGTATCTGACACCGTCATGATGGACACGCCCCCTTGATCATCAATGCATTTGTCATTCGACGCCGTTCGCTGCACGGGCAGCCAGGGACCAAGGTCACCTTGTCTTCCCTGGTCCGCAGGCCGGGCGCGGGCGCGGGGCGACGGGCGGGTCATAGGCCCTGCCGCAAGGCCGACCTCCGGCCCTATCCGGTGACATCAGCGTATATAACGCTCAAAATTGGTGAAAATGCCTGAAATACCTCAGGCCGCGTACCCAGACTCCGGGCGGGCTTCCCCGGTCATCGGACCAGCGGGGGTTCCCGCGCCCAGCAGATCAGAAAGGGCCGACCATGAAAGTCACCATCCTGGCGGCAGGGGCCGCCGCCGTCGCCGTGGCCCTCTTCATGGGCAAGGATGACATCCGGCGACTCCGCCGTATGTACGCCATGTAGTGAGCGCGCACCGACGCGGAGCCCGCACCCAACGGCGCGGGCTCCGTTCCGTTCGGCCGACCGGACGGGCGGCCCCGGCGGGACGGGCAGCGGTGAGGGCGGTCAGGCGCGGTCACCCGGGACGATGACCACGGGGCAGTGCGCGTGGTGAGCGACCTGGACGCTGACGGAGCCCATCATCAGCCGGGCGAATCCCCCGGTCCCGCGCGAGCCGACGACAACCAGGTCCGCGTCGCGGGAGGCCTCGATCAGCCGCTCGGCCGGCAGACCGAAGACGGCCTGGACCGTCACCTGCGGCCGGTCAGCCTCGTCACGCTGCTGCGTGACCTTGTCGACGAGTTCCTGCGCGGCCTGGCGCGCTTCGTCCAGGAAATGCTGGTCGGTGGGGAACACCATCAGGCCGTGCCACCCGGTCGCGGCGACCTGCTCGACGGTCATGACGGTGAGCGGCACATGACGGGCGGCGGCCTCCTGCACGGCCCATTCCAGGGCTATGTGTGAATGACTGGAGCCGTCGATTCCAACGATGATTCCGGACATTTTTTTCTCCTCAGTCCCAGAATCTTTATGACACTGCCGACACTAGAGGCCCTGCCCCGGATCGTTCAGAGGCTCAACTCACCAGGTCAATGGACTCTTTTCCCCTCCCGCGGGGGGCATGTTTCCCTGGCATCGGGGACCTTTGTCCGTGCTCACAGGGGCCTCAGGTGCGTATCGTGAAAGTGCACACTCGTACGCCCGGCCCCCGGGACGGATTTAGCTCAAGAAAGCGTGACTTGCTGATGACCGAGAACAGGTCGGAAAACCCGGCGATCGGCGTGTTCCTTCTGGACGACCACGAGCTTGTCCGCATCGGAGTGCGGGACCTGCTGGAGTCTCAGCCGGATATCCGCGTTATCGGCGAGGCGGCCACGGCCGCATCCGCCCTGGCCCGCATCCCGGCCCTGCGGCCGGACGTGGCGATCCTGGACGTACGCCTGCCCGACGGGGACGGGATCAGTGTCTGCCGCGAGATTCGCTCCCGGATGCCGGAGGTCGCCTGCCTCATCCTGACCTCCTTCGAGGGTGACCAGGCACTATTCGATGCGGTGATGGCCGGGGCCGCGGGTTATGTGCTCAAGCAGATTCACGGAACGGACCTAGTGGGCGCGGTACGGACGGTGGCGTCCGGCCAGTCGATGCTCGATCCCCAGGCCGCCAGCAAACTGATGGCACGGCTGCGGGACACGACGAAGAAGCGGGACCCGCTGGAGGGCCTGACCGCTCAGGAGCGGCGCATCCTGGAACTGATCGGCGAGGGGCTGACCAACCGGCAGATCGGCGAGCGGATGTTCCTCGCGGAGAAGACGGTCAAGAACTACGTCTCCGCCCTGTTCCAGAAGCTCGGCATGGAACGGCGCACGCAGGCCGCCGCGTACGCCGCGCACGTCTTCGGCGATAACAACTCCGACCACGAGACCTACGCCTGAGTCCGCCGCACCAGAACGGCCCGTGAGGCTTCAGGGGCGGGCGGGGGCGTTCGTGGACGGTGACGGCGCATCGGCGGGGTCGGGCCCGGCAGCAGAATCCGGCTGCACGGCACGGTCGGCCCGGGCGACAGCGGGCGGCTCGCGATGATCAACCCCGCCTACGAGCTGATCACCGCGGCAGTGTTAGAGCGGAGGCATGAGCGCCGCTGATCCGGCCATCGGCGTCCAGTTCGTAACGGAGCGGGACGGCGTTGGGCACGTTCAGCGCGGCGCTGGCCTCGTCACTGACCGACTCCAGGTGCTTGATCAGCGCCCGCAGCGTGTTGCCGTGCGACACCACGAGCACCAGCGACCCGGCCCGCAGGTCGGGCACGATCGTGTCGTACCAGTAGGGCAGCAGCCGGGCGGTGACGTCCCGGAGTGACTCACCGCGCGGGCGGGCCTCCGGCGGCAGCGCCGCGTAGCGCGGATCGGCGAACTGCGAATGATCGGCGTCCGGCTCGAGCAGCGGCGGCCGGACGCCGTAACCGCGGCGCCAGGCCATGTACTGCTCCTCGCCATAGGCGGCGCGCACCTCCGCCTTGCGGCGGCCCTGCAGCGCGCCGTAGTGGTTCGAGTTGAGCCGCCAGGACCGGCGCACCGGGATCCAGTCCCGGTCGCAGCGGGCCAGCGCCAGTTCGGCGGTGCGGATCGCGCGCCGTTGCAGCGAGGTGTGCACGACGTCCGGCCGCAGGCTTTTCGCGGCGAGCAGGTCCCCGGCCCGGGCCGCCTGCTCCTCGCCGGACGCCGAGAGGCCGGCGTTCACCCAGCCGGTGAACAGGTCCAATGCGTTCCACGTGCTCTCACCGTGGCGCAGCAGGATCAGGCGGTAACGGGGAACGCAGGAATCGTTGAGCGGCACGCTCTCATCCTTCCAGGCTCCGTTACGGCACCGCGGTGACGGCAGGGCCAGGTGACGGGAGGGCCATGTGTCACCTGAGGCGGGGTCACCGGAGGCGGGACGCCCG
Organism: Actinomycetota bacterium; assembly: GCA_003164955.1. Taxonomy (GTDB): domain Bacteria; phylum Actinomycetota; class Actinomycetes; order Streptosporangiales; family Streptosporangiaceae; genus Bog-532. Next base: position 11,936 of record PLRW01000153.1, on the reverse strand, counting down.
GCCCGGGGACTTCCGGCCGGGGGACCTTCGGCCCGGCCGCGGAGGCCGGAGGCCCCGCCGCAGTCCGGCCATTTACCGCTACTCCCCCGGCCCGGAACCTCGTGAACTGGACCAAGGCACGGCTGACGGAAGAAGGCGAGCGTGATGAGCGCCAAGGTGATGGATGTTATGACCAGGAAAGTGGTGGCAGTGCACACCGGCGCGTCGTTCAAGGAGATCGCGGCCACGCTCCGTGATCGCCGAGTGAGCGCGTTTCCCGTCCTGGACGACGCCGGCACCGTGATCGGGGTGGTGTCGGAGGCCGACCTGATCACCAAGGAAGCCCTCGAAGCCAACGATGAGGCCCATCCCGGCCCGTTGTCCGGGCTGCTGCACCGGCGCGACCTGGAGAAGGCCCGCGGAGCGACCGCAGGCGAGCTGATGAGCACGCCAGCGGTCACGGTGCGCCCGGATGACCTCGTGAGCCACGCCGCGCACCTGATGCACGAACGGCGGGTCAAGCGGCTGCCCGTAACCGACGCCGACGGCAAGCTGGTGGGGATCATCAGCCGGGCCGACGTGCTCAGCGTCTTCAGCCGGTCCGACCGGGACCTCCGCCGGGAGATCACCGAGGACATCATCCTCGGGCGATTCCTGGCCGACCCCACGACGTTCACGGTCATCGTGAAGGACGGCATCGTCACCCTGGAGGGGAACCCGGAGACCACGCCGGCCGGGCACGACATCGTCGCCGCGGTCCGGCACCTCGAGGGCGTCGTGGCCGTGCGTGACCGGCTCAGCTATCCCACGGCGGCCGAGTACGTGCCCCTATCCGGACCGCTGTTCTGACCAGCCGTGCCGGATCGTCGTTTGGAGGCTGGGATGAGCATCACGCCTGTCACTACGAGGCCCAGCGTGTACGCACTGCTGACCGACGGGACAACGGTCGAGATCCGGGCCGCCACGCCAGACGATCTGCCGGCGGTCAAGGCGATACACGAGGGGATGTCGGCCGATAACTCCTACCTGCGCTTCTCCGGCTACAGCCGGGTTTCCGCGGAGCAGGAGGCGACGCAGGTCTGCCGCCCGCAGGGGCGCGACCACACCGCGCTGCTGGCGGTGTGCGGCGGCGAGATCATCGGCGTCGCCAGCTATGAGGTCAGGGACCACGGGCCGGAGGCGGAGATCGCCATGGCGGTGCCCAACAACATGCACGGCCGGGGCATCGGCACGCTGCTGCTGGAGCACCTCGTGTCGTACGCCGGCCACCAGGGCATCACCACCTTCACCGCCACCGTCCTGATGCAGAATGCCGAGATGCTGCAGGTCTTCCGTGACGCCGGGCTCAGTGTGCGGCGCCAGCTGGCCGACGACGTGATCGAGTTCACCTGCGACCTGCCGGGCGACGACGCCGATCCGAGCTGGGACCCGTTCCTGGACGCGTCGGCGGACCGGGAGCGCAGCGCCGACGTGGCGAGCCTGCGGCACGTGTTCCAGCCCGCCTCGGTCGCCGTGGTCGGCGCCAGCCGCCGGATGGGCACGGTCGGCCGCGCCGTCCTGCACAACATCGTCAGCGGCGGCTACCAGGGCCGGGTCTACGCCGTCAACCCGCACGCGGCCCATATGGAAGCGGTCACGTGCGTGGCCTCGGTCACCGCGCTCCCCGAACCGGTGGACCTCGCGATCATCGCCGTGCCCGCCGCCGTCGTGCCGATGGTCGCCGACGAATGCGGGCGGCGCGGCGTCAAGGCCCTGGTCGTCATCACCGCGGGACTGGACACGCCGCAGGGGGCCGACCTGCTGGCCATCTGCCGCCGCTACGGCATGCGGCTGGTCGGCCCGAACTGCTTCGGCATCGCCGTGCCCAGCATCGGGCTGGACGCGACCTTCGCCGCCCGTCATCCCGAACCCGGCCCCGCGGGCCTGGTCATGCAGTCCGGCGGGCTGGGCTTCGCCCTGGCCGACCGGCTGTCCCGGCTGGGCCTCGGCGTCTCGTCCTTCGCCTCGATCGGCAACAAGTACGACATCTCCGGCAACGACATGCTGATGTGGTGGCAGCAGGACGGGCAGACCAAGCTGGCGGTGCTCTACATCGAATCGTTCGGCAACCCGCGTAAGTTCGCCCGCACCGCACGGCACGTCGGCCGGACCATGCCGGTGCTCACCGTGATCGCGGGCCGTTCGGCGGCTGGCCAGCGGGCCGCCACGTCGCACACCGCGGCGGTCGCGTCGCCGCTGGTGACCCGGGAGGCCCTCTTCCAGCAGGCCGGCATCATCGCCACCGAAGGCCTCGGCGAGCTGCTCAACGTCGCGGCGCTGCTGGCGACCCAGCCGGTCCCGGCCGGCTCGCACGTCGCGATCGTGTCCAACGTCGGCGGCGCGGGAGTGCTGGCCGCCGATTCGTGCACCGAGCACGGCCTGGTCGTGCACCGGCTGACCGGTGAAACCCGCCGGCGGCTGCACGCGCTGGTGCCGTCGGGCGGCGCGGTCACCGGCCCGGTGGACACCACCGCTACCGTGTCCGAAGAGTCCTTCCGCCGCACCCTGGAGATCGCAGCCGCCGACCATGGCGTGCACGCGGTCATCGCCCTGGTCCTGTCCACCGCGTCCACCGGCAACCTGGTCTCGGCGATCTGTTCCGCGGACGTCAGCGTGCCGCTCGCCGCCGTCGTGCTCGACCAGACCGAGATGGCCCGGCTGCTGCCCCGGAACGTCCAGGCGGGCGGGTCCATACCGGCCTACGCCGATCCCGAGATGGCCGCTCAGGCCATGGCCTCCGCGGCCAGGTACGGCGCGTGGCGGGCCCGGCCGACTGGGCGCATCCGCGAGTTCAGCGACGTGGCGACGGACGACGCCCGCACCCTGATCCAGGGGTACCTGCACCGTTCTCCCAGCGGAGGGTGGCTGCCACCGGACAAGGCAGCCGCGCTGCTGGCGTGCTACGGAATCCGGCTGACCGAGCTCACGCCGGTCTCCAGCGCTGACGAGGCGGTCCGGGTCGCCGCCCGCCTGGGCGGCCCGGTCGTGCTCAAGGCCGACGTCCGTGGCCTGCTGCACAAGACCGACGCGGGAGCGATCCAGCTCGACCTGCACACCGAGCTGGAGATCAAGCGCGCCTGGCGCCTGCTGACCGGTAAGTTCGGGTCACGGCTGCACCAGGTGCTGCTCCAGCCCATGATCACCGGCGGCACCGAGGTCATCCTGGGCGTCGCGCAGGAGCCCGTCTTCGGGCCGCTGATCATTTTCGGGCTCGGCGGCGTCGCCACGGACGTGATGGCCGACCACATGGCCCGGCTCGTCCCGCTCACCGACACCGACGCGGACGAGCTCATCCACTCCATCCGGTCGGCGCCACTGCTGCTCGGGCACCGGGGCAGCCCGCCCGCGGATCTCGCGGCGCTGCAGGAAATGCTGCTGCGGGTCTCCCGGCTGGCCGACGACCTTCCCGAAGTCGCCGAGCTCGACCTCAACCCGGTCATCGCCCGTCCGGACGGAGTGTTCGCGGTCGACGCCCGGATCCGGCTCGCGCCGGCCGAGCCGCGGGACCTCTTCCTGCGCGAGCTCCGCTGACGCGAGCCGCACCAGCTCCGCCTCCCGGTCCGCGGCACCCGACCCGGCCCGGGAGGCGGAATCCACGCGCCGGGGACGGAGGCCCGCGTCACTGCTTTTATAGCTGCGGTGTTTCCAGTTGCGGCCCGGGAAAGCTACGTTTGGTTTGTGAGCGACAACAATTCCGGGGATGGCACGATCCGGGTCTTCCTGCTGGACGACCATGAGATCGTCCGGCTCGGCGTGCGGGAGCTGCTCGAAGCTCAGCCGGACATGCGCGTGATCGGGGAGGCGGGGACGGCGGCTTCCGCGCTGGCCCGGATCCCGGCCCTGAAACCGGACGTCGCCGTGCTGGACGTGCGGCTGCCCGACGGCGACGGGGTGAGCGTCTGCCGCGAGATCCGGTCCCGGATGCCGGAGACGGCCTGCCTGATGCTGACCTCCTTCGGCGACGACGAGGCGCTGTTCGACGCGGTGATGGCCGGCGCGGCTGGTTACGTGCTCAAGCAGATCCGCGGCACCGACCTGGTGGGCGCGGTGCGGACGGTGGCGTCCGGCCAGTCGATGCTGGACCCGAAGGCGGCCAGCCAGCTCATGGCCCGGCTGCGGGACGCCTCGCAGAAGCGGGACCCGCTGGAGGGCCTGACCGCACAGGAGCGGCGCATCCTGGAGCTGATCGGCGAGGGGCTGACCAACCGGCAGATCGGCCAGCGGCTGTTCCTGGCCGAGAAGACGGTCAAGAACTACGTGTCGGCCCTGTTCCAGAAGCTGGGCATGGAACGGCGCACGCAGGCGGCCGCGTACGCGGCCCGGGTCTTCGGCCAGCAGCCCCATGGCGGCGACCACCCGGGAAAGGACCTTCCTGCTTAGCCAGGCCAGACCTTCGTCCCTGTGCGCGGTGGCCGGACACCGCATATCCCTGACTCATGAACACCATCGCCCCCACGCTACGGCTACTCCCGGCGGGCGAATGCCTGCGCCGGCTGAAGTCGGTCCCGGTCGGGCGCATCGCTTACACGAAGAACGCGCTGCCCGCCGTCGAGCCGGTGAAGTTCGCCCTGGACGGGCGATGCATCGTGATCCGGATCGATGCCGGCAGCGCGCTGTCGGGTGCCCTGCACCACACCGTGGTGGCGTTCGAGGCCGATTCCACGGACGATGAGCACCATCGCGGCTGGAGTGTCACCATCGTGGGCAACGCGCGCGAAGTGATCGATCCCGCCGAGATCAGCGAGCTCCGCGCGACCGGCCTGCAGTCCTGGGCGGCGGCCGACGATGGGTACTTCTTCCGCATCATGCCGGGCATCGTGACCGGCCAGGAAATGCTGGCCGCTACGTAACGGACGCCCTGGGCACCCCGGACGGCACCCGCCACACCAGCTCGGTCCCTTCACCGTCCGCGGAGCCCGGTCCCAGGTGGAAGTTACCGCCGAGCTTCTCGGCCCGCAGCCGGAGGTTGCGCAGCCCGCTGCGACGGCCATCGGGGGGGATACCAATCCCGTTGTCGGTGACCCGGAGGAGGAGGAAACCCTCGGCGTCGACGTCCACGCTCACGTCGATCCGGCTCGCCTGCGCGTGCCGGGCGGCGTTCGACAGGGCCTCACGCAGCGCGCTGAGCATGTCCTCGGCGTTCTCCGGCGGCACCTGATCGTCGAGTTTCGCGCCCAGCCGCAGCGACGGCGCGAAGCCGGCCATCGGCGTCATCTCATCGATGACCCCCACGATCGCCTCACGCAGGTTCGGCTGGGCATCGTGCCCGCGGGACTGCAGGGCGAAGATCGTCATGCGGATGTCCTTGATGGTCTCGTCCATGGCGTCCACGGCACGCTTGACCCGGGTGGCCGTCTCAGGCCTGGTGATCATGGGCACCGTGCCCTCCAGCGACATCCCGGTCGCGTACAGCCGCTGGATCACCAGGTCGTGCAGGTCCCGGGCGATCCGGTCGCGGTCCTCGTACAGCGACAGGCGCTCCGCGTCGCTCCGCCGGGCCGCCAGCTCCAGCGCGATCCCCGCCTGCACGGCGAAGGAGCCGACCACCTCCGCGGTGGCCTCGGGGAACGGCGGCCCGCCCCGCCTCCGGCCGACGGTGAGCACCCCGCGCACATCGCCCGCCGCACCCAGCGGGAACAGGACCGCCGGCCCGATGTGGCCCATCGGCTCGCGCACGACTGCGGCCGTCCGCTCGTCGGTGCCGAAATCATCGACCGCGAGCGGCTCCCCGGTGCTCAGCACGTGCCCGGACAGCGACTGCTCGGCCGGCAGGACCAGGCCGCGGGTGGAATCGGCGCCGTCGCCCTCCGCGAACCTGATCGTCAGCCGCCTGGTGTCCTGCTCGGGCAGCGCCAGCACGACCAGGTCGGCGTGCGACAGCTCGAGGACCTGCCTCGTCAGCCCGGCGAGGACCCTGTCGGGGTCGGCCCCGGACAGCAGGCTGGTGGCGACCTCGGCGTTGGCCTGCATCCACCGCTGCTGCCGGCGCGAGGCCTCGTACAGCCGGGCGTTGTCGATCGCGACGCCCGCGGCCGATCCGAGCGCGAGCAGGACCGCCTCATCCTCCTCGGTGAACTCGCCGCCCCCCTGCTTCTCGGTGAGGTACAGGTTGCCGAAGATTTCCTCACGGACCCGGACCGGAACGCCGAGAAAAGTCTCCATGGGGGGATGACCCTCGGGAAATCCCGACGAGTCGGGATGCGCCGCGATGCTGGCGAGCCGCAGCGGCCTCGGGTCGCGAATGAGCAGGCCGAGCAGGCCACGGCCCTCCGGCCAGTGGTCGACCCGGCCAATGGCCGCGCTGTCCAGGCCCACGGGGATGAACTCGGTCAGCCGCTGGCCCTCCCCGATGACCCCGAGCGCACCGTAGCGGGCGTCCACGAGCCCGACGGCCGCCTCGACGATCCGTTGCAGCGTGGTCTCGAGGTCCAGGCCGGAACCGACGGCCACCACCGCTTCGAGCAGGCTGTGCATCCGGTCGCGGGTCGCGAGGACGGCCTGCAGCCGCGCCTGCAGCTCGGCGAGCAGGTCGTCCAGCTGCAGGTGCGGGAGCACCGTGGGACGGCTACCAGGACGAGGTTCCATCTGGCCAGCCTCTCAGAAAACCTTGCGCTCACGCCGATTGAGCAGGATGAACCCGGCATCGCCAGCGTAGCCACCCGCCGCGGCGAGGGCCAGGCACAAGATCACGAACCGCGATAATCATGCCGAACGGGCCCAGGAGGGGCGATATCCACTGGCCAGGGGTCTTCCGGATATGGACCAAAGTCCCGGCGGGTCGTTGCCGACGGCCCTCGTCAGCACAGCGCCCGCTCGCGAATCCTGCCTAACGTGAGCATCGCGCGGAACAGAGGTGGGGCAGCATGACCGCCAGTCAGGAAACGCAGCAGCGGCCCGACCAGCCGGACCAGCCGGACCATGGATCGTCGTGGCCGGCGCCCCCCTACCCCGGCGATCTGAGCCGCAGAGTCACCCAGCGGCGGCAGGAGCTCAAGCTCACCCGCCAGCAGGTCGCGGCGCGCGCCAACGTGAGCCTGCGGTACCTGGAATTCCTGGAGAACTACCCGGGCATGCCCACCAGCGCCGTGCTGCGCCAGCTCGCCGCCGCCCTGCAGACCAGCCCGGCGGCCCTGCTCGGCGCGGGCATGGAGACCGCGCCGGGCGGCAGCACGCTGACGAGCAACCCGGTCCGGACGGAGCGGCTGTCGGCCGCCGAATGCCACCAGCTGATCTCCCCCGGCGGGATCGGCCGGATCGGTTTCCCGACCGCGTCCGGCACGATGATCCTGCCGGTCAACTACGCCATCGCGGCGAACACGATCGTGATCCGGGCCGGATCCGGCTCCGTCATCGCCGCGCACGGCGACGGTGACGTCTCCTTCCAGGTCGATCACATCGACGAGGCACTGGAGCAGGCGTGGAGCGTGCTCGTGCAAGGGCAGGCCCACCGGGTCCTGCAGCGCACCGAACTGGCTCATCTGCAGCGGTGCGCGGCGCTGCAGCCGTGGCCGGGCGGCGAGCACGACACCTGCATCCGGATCGCCCCGCACCGGATCAGCGGCCGGCGCATTGTCCGCCGCTGAAAAACTGCCCGCCGCTGAAACCTGCCCCGCCGCTGAAATCCCACGAAGGGACTTTGGTCCCCGGCGCTTCGGGCCGCGTGTCCCTACGTGAGCTGCGGGTATATCCATAAAGATCGTTTAAAACACGGCGGGAATGCCCGTGTTTGCACCGGTCCGACGGGAACACCGTTCCGTTAGCAGCGCGGTACCGATAGCAGCGGAGTGCCCATAACGGCACGGTGCCTCATAACAATTCAGCCTCGGAGGCCACGGGTGAACGTGCTCGAGCTTTCACGGTGGCAATTCGGCATCACCACCGTGTATCATTTCCTGTTCGTGCCGATCACGATCGGCCTGGCCTTCCTCGTGGCCGGATTCGAGACCGCGTGGCTGCGCTCCGATGACGACAAGTGGCTGAGGCTGACCAAGTTCTACGGGAAGCTCTTCCTCATCAACTTCGCCATGGGCGTGGTGACCGGCATCGTGCAGGAGTTCCAGTTCGGCATGAACTGGTCGGCCTACTCCCGGTTCGTGGGCGACATCTTCGGCGCGCCGCTGGCCGTCGAGGCGCTGCTCGCCTTCTTCCTGGAGTCCACGTTCCTGGGCCTGTGGATCTTCGGCTGGGACCGGCTGCCCCGGCGTGTGCACGCCGCGTGCATGTGGATCACCGCGGTCGGCACGATGCTGTCGGCCTACTTCATCCTGGCCGCCAACTCCTGGATGCAGCACCCGGTCGGCTACCACTACAACGCGGCCACCCACCGCGAGGAACTGACCAGCTTCGTGTCCGTGCTGACGAACCCGACCCAGCTCGTCACGTTCCCGCACACGATCGCGGGCTGCTTCCTGGTGGCCGGCGCGCTGGTCGCCGCGGTCGCCCTGTGGCACCTGATCCGCCGTCCCGCCGGGCCCGACGCCGCATCGCAGTCCACCGCCGCGGCGTTCCGTTCGGCGGCCAAGGCCGGCGCGATCACCGTGCTCGTCGCCGCCGTGTTCACCGCGATCACCGGTGACATCCAGGGCAAGATCATGACGAAGTACCAGCCGATGAAGATGGCGGCCGCCGAGGCGCTCTACCACACCTCACAGCCGGCGTCGTTCTCCCTGTTCACCATCGGCAGCCTGAACGGCTCCAAGGAAGTCTTCTCGATCAGGCTGCCGCGGCTGCTGTCCTTCCTGGCCACCGGGAACTTCAGCGGCAAGGTGCAGGGCATCGACAACATTCAGTCCCTCTACAACCAGACCTACGGGCCCGGTACGTACACGCCGATCATCCCGGTGACGTACTGGAGCTTCCGGCTCATGATCGGCATCGGCCTGCTGTCCGCGCTGATCGCGATCGTCGCGCTGTGGCTGCTGCGGCGCAGCCGCCGGGCGGGCGACCCGCTGCACATCAACCTGACCGGGGGCAAGCGCCTGCTGCTGCTGTGGTCGGTGATCGTACTGCCGCTGCTGCCGCTCATCGCCAACTCGTTCGGCTGGATCTTCACCGAGATGGGCCGGCAGCCGTGGCTGGTCTTCGGCCAGATGAAGACGGCCGCCGGGGTGTCGGCCAACTCGGCCGGCGAGGTGCTGGCCTCGGTGATCATCCTGACCCTGCTGTACGGGGGACTGGCCGTGATCGAAGTGGGCTTGCTGCTCAAGTACGCCAAGGCGGGCCTGGCCGAGGAACGGCCGCCGGGCAGCCCCAGCGACGAAGACAAGCCACTCGAGCTGGTCTACTAACCGCCCGCGATCACGAGAAACTAGGAGCCTGTCGTGCTGCACCTGTCCGACATATGGTTCATCGCCATCGCCGTACTGTGGGCCGGTTACTTCGTGCTGGAGGGGTTCGACTTCGGCGTCGGCATCCTGCTGCCCGTGCTCGGCCGCACCAGCACCCAGCGCCGCGCCATGATCAACACGATCGGCCCGGTCTGGGACGGCAACGAGGTATGGCTGCTGACCGCCGGCGGCGCCACGTTCGCCGCCTTCCCCGGCTGGTACGCGTCCATGTTCAGCGCCTTCTACCTGCCGCTGCTGCTGGTGCTGGTGTGCCTCATCTTCCGCGGCGTCGCGTTCGAGTACCGCGGCAAGCGGGACAGCGACCGCTGGCGGCTCGGCTGGGACACCGCGATCTTCGGCGGGTCGCTGATCCCGGCGCTGCTGTGGGGCGTCGCGTTCGGCAACGTGCTGCACGGCATCCCGCTGAACGCCGCGCACAACTACACCGGCAACTTCTTCAGCCTGCTGAACCCCTACTCGCTGCTCGGCGGGGTGACCACGCTCACGCTGTTCACCCTGAACGGGGCGCTGTTCCTCGGCCTCAAGACCACCGATGACCTGCGCCGCCGGGCGAACGCCCTGGCCTGGAAGATCGGCCTGGTGACCATCGTGGCCGGCGCCGGCTTCCTGGCCTGGACCGAGGCCAGCTACCGCAGCCCCGGTCACGTGGCCAGCGGGGTCGTCTCGGTGCTGTTCGCGGCCGTGGCCGCGGTCACCCTGATCGGCGGCGTGCTGGCCAGCCGGCTCGGGCGTGAGGGCTACGCCTTCGCCGCCGTGGCGGCCGCCATCGTGACCGCGACGGGCGCCCTGTTCACGGCGCTGTTCCCGGACGTGCTGCGGTCCTCGGTCAGCCCCGCCGCCTTCACGCTGACCGTCGGCAACGCCTCGTCGACCGCGAAGACGCTGGCGCTGATGACCGTGATCGCGTGCATCTTCCTGCCCTTCGTGCTGCTGTACCAGGGCTGGACGTACTGGGTGTTCCGGAAGCGGATCAGCGTCCCCGGCAGTTCGGCCGCGGCGCCGCCGGAGGTCCCGCCCGCCGCGTCCGGCCCGTTCGGCGGCGCCGCGCGGCTGCTCGCCCCCGGCGACGTCCCGCCGCCCCCAGACCCCGAGAAGCCAGCGCCCACACCGGCAGCACGGTGAAGCCGCTCGATCCCCGGTTGCTGAAGTACGCCCGGCAGACGGCGGTCTACATCGCCGTGCTGGTCGCGCTGGGCGCGGCGGCCGCGGGGCTGGTCATCGCCCAGGCCCAGCTGCTGTCGGGCGCCATCGCGGGTGCGGTGCAGCACGGCGCCACGCTGACCTCGCTGCGCGGCGTCGTCATCGCGCTGGCCGCGGTGCTGGCGGGCCGGGCCCTGATCGCGTGGGCCACGGAGGCCGCGTCCTACCGGGCCAGCGCGGCGGTCAAGTCACAGTTGCGGCGGCGCGTGCTGGCCCGCGCCACCGCGCTCGGCCCGCGCTGGCTGGCCGGCCGGCGCAGCGCCGAACTGACCGCGCTGGCCACGGAGGGCATCGACGCCCTCGACGGGTACTTCTCCCGGTACCTGCCGCAGCTCATCCTGGCCGTGATCGTGCCCGTCGCCGTGCTGATCCGGGTCGGCGCGGCCGACCTGCTGTCCGGCGTGACGATCCTGGTCACCCTGCCGCTGATCCCGCTGTTCGGCGCGCTCATCGGGATGGCCACCGGCAGCTACGCCCGGCGGCGCTGGGAGGCGCTGGCCCGGCTCTCCCATCACTTCCTGGACGTGGTGACCGGGCTGCCCACCCTCAAGGTGTTCGGCCGGTCCCGGGAGCAGCGCGCGTCCATCGGGAAGGTCACCGGCGAATACCGCAGCGCCACCATGCAGACCCTGCGTATCGCGTTCCTGTCCTCCCTGGTGCTGGAGCTCGCCGCGACCATGTCGGTCGCGCTCATCGCGGTCAGCATCGGCCTCCGGCTGGTCAACGGCCACCTGGACCTGCGCACCGGGCTGCTCGTGCTGATCCTCGCGCCCGAGGCGTACCTGCCGCTGCGCGCGGTGGGGGCGCAGTTCCACGCCAGCGCGGACGGCCTGGCCGCCGCCGACGAGGCGTTCGCCGTGATCGAGGAGCCCGGGCCGCCGGCCGGGGACGATCCCGCGCCGGAGCCGGGCGCCATCCGGGCCCTGCGGGCCGAGGACGTCGTGGTGAACCAGCCGGGCCGGCCCCGCCCCGCCCCGGACGGCATCAGTTTGATGGTCAGCCGCGGGGAGATCACCGCGGTCGCCGGCCCCAGCGGGTACGGGAAATCCACCCTGCTGAACGTCCTGCTGGGATTCGTCCAGCCGTCGTCGGGTGCCGTCATCGTCACCGGCCCGGCCAGCGAGACGGCCAGCGAGACGGACCTGTCCGCGATCGACCCGGACGGCTGGCGCTCGCGCCTCGCGTGGGTTCCGCAGGACCCGGTGCTGTTCCACGGGACGGTCGAGTCGAACATCCGGCTCGGCTGGCCCGGCGCGCCCGCCGAAGCCGTCGCGGCCGCCGCGCACGCCGCCGCCCTGGACGAGGTGCCGCTCAGCCGGGCGGTGGGCGAGCGCGGCAGCGGTCTGTCCGCGGGCCAGCGCCGCCGGGTAG
>PLRW01000280.1:10981-60602 GCA_003164955.1 Actinomycetota bacterium | reverse complement strand
GAGCGCCCTGGACCGGCTGAGCGCCACCGGCGGAGCGGGCCCCGGCCCCGGGCTGAGCGCCACCGGCGGAGCGGGCCCCGCCCTCGACGGGAACTCCCCCGGGCACCTTGGCGTGGCTGCTGGTACTGCGGGGGCGCCGTCCGCCGTTGCGGAGCCGCCTCGGGCGCAGCCGGGGCATGGTGACGAAGAGCAGGACGAGCACGGCCGCCAGGGTGAGCGCGACCAGCACGATCAGGTTCGTACGGACCAGGGAGAGGGACACAACGCTGGCACTGAACAGCGCCGCCCACAGGTACATGATCAGAACGCTCTGGCGGTGGGAGTGGCCGATGTTCAGCAGGCGGTGATGCAGGTGCTTCTTGTCCGCGGCAAACGGCGACATACCCGCCCGGGTCCGGCGCACGACGGCCATCAGCAGGTCGGCGTACGGGATGACCAGGATCGCGGCCGGCAGCAACAACGGCAGGATGGTCGGGTACCGGTTGACCGTGGTGTGGTTGTAGTGCGTCAGCACGCTCGGGTCCAGCATCGCCGTGCTGGACAGCGGGACGTAGGCGAGGAGCAGCCCGATGAGCATGGCGCCGGTATCACCCATGAAGATCCGCGCCGGGTAGAAGTTGTGCGGCAGGAAGCCCAGGCACATGCCGGCCAGCAGCGCGGCCACCAGCGCCGGGACCGACTGGGAGTGGATGCCGACGACGCGGGCGAGCGTGTAGGAGTACACGAGGAATGAGCAGGCCGCGATGGCGACGATCCCCGCGGCCAGCCCGTCCAGCCCGTCGATGAAGTTGACCGCGTTGATCGTGATCACGACGAGCAGGATGGTCAGCGTGAGGCTGAGGTCGGGCGGGAGGATGTAGACGCGGGCGCTCGGCCCGGGCACCCAGGACAGCTCGACCTGGCTCCAGACCAGGATGCCGCCCGCCGCCACCTGAGCGGCGAGCTTGCTGATCGCGCCCATCCCCCAGCGGTCGTCGATGATCCCGGTGATCACCAGCAGGCCGCCCGCCAGCAGCAGGCCGGGCACCGTCCTGGTTGAGGGGAACGCCTCCCGCAGGTAGGTGAGCTGATTGGCGACGAGCAGACCCGCGGCCAGGCCGCCGTACATGGCCAGGCCGCCGAGCAACGGCGTCGGCACCACGTGCACGTCCCGCGTGCGAGCAGCGTGCATCGCGTTAGTGGCGATGGCACCACGCCGGACCAGCGGCGTCAACATGTAGGTGGTCGCGGCGGCGAGCAGCAGCGCGAGAACGTACTCCCGCACGCTAGATCAGCCAGCCGCGGCAGAGTTGGCGGACATTGTTAGCCACTTTAGCTTGCGGGGCAAGCGCCCGGCCGCGACTACGGGCCGGCGGCGTCTATTTGCCGGCCGTGTCCTTCGCGTCCGGGGAAGACTCGCTGGTCTTCGCGGGGGTCCCGGCCGAGGCCGGAGAGGGCGCGGGCGCTGGGCCCTTCGGCAGACCCGGATCATCGGCCGCGACGGGAGCCGACGCGCCCGCAGGATCACCCGACGGGCCGGGCGCTTCGGCCACCTTGGACATCCCGGGCACATCGGCTCTGCCAGGCCGGCCACGCACGCCGGGGACACCGGCCCCGTCCGGCAGGCCAGGCACGCCGGGGACATCGGCCCCGTCAGGGACGCCAGGCACATCAGGGATGCCGGCCCCGTCGGGCAGGCCAGGCACATCAGGGATGCCGGCCCCGTCGGGCAGGCCAGGCACATCAGGCACATCGGCCCCGTTGGGCACGTCAGGGACACCGGCCCCGTCAGGCAGGCCAGGCACATCAGGGACACCGGCCCCGTCAGGCACATCAGGCACGCCGGCCGAGCCGTTGGCAGAGGCGGAGGCCGAGACGGGCACATCCTCGCCGGTCACCAGCGCCGCGACCTCGCGGAGACGGTCCATCGGGATGACCCCGGCCCGCAGCAGCCGCGGCACCGAACCCGTCAGGTCGATGATGGTCGACGCCACCCCGCCGGGGCACGGGCCGCCGTCCAGGTACACGGCGACCGAATCGCCCAGCTGATCGAGTGCCTCGTCCGCCGTGGTCGCGGCCGGCTGACCGGTCCGGTTCGCGCTGCTCACGGCCATCGGGCCGGTCCTCTTCAGCAGGTCAAGGGCGACGGCGTGCAGCGGCATGCGGACGGCCACGGTGCCGCGGGTATCCCCCAGGTCCCAGGCCAGCGTCGGGCTGGACCGGCAGACCAGGGTCAGGCCACCGGGCCAGAACTGGTCGATCAGATCCTGCCCGAACGACCCCATGTCGTCGACCAGCGCGTTCGCGGCACGCACGGTGCCGACCAGCACGGGCGGCGGCATGTCCCGGCCGCGGCCCTTGGCGGCGAGGAGCCGGCTGACCGCCCACGACGTGAACGCGTCCGCGCCGATGCCGTAAACCGTGTCGGTCGGCAGGACGACCAGCTCGCCCTTCTGCACGGCCCCTACCGCCGCCGCGATCCCAGCCTTCCGCTGCTCCGGGTCGGAGCAATCGTAACGTTCGCTCATTGCCGCCTATCCCGTCATCCATCGGCTCGCTCACCCGGCCACGTCGCCGTGACGAAACGGTCCCGGCGGGCCAGGTCCTTGTGGTTGCGCGTGTCACGCCAGCCGGCTTCCTCGCAGAACACCCAGTACACGGCGGCACCTTGGGGCGCGCCGTGCTCCACGGCGACCAGCCCGCCCGGGCGCAGCAGCCGCCGGGCGGCGCGCTCGACGCCGCGGATCGCGTCCAGCCCGTCCGCGCCGCTCCACAGCGCGGCCGGCGGGTCGTATTCTCCCACCTCGGGCGGCACCGACGCGCCGAGGGGGATGTAAGGCGGGTTGCTGATCACGAGATCAACCTTGCCGCCCAGCTCATGGAGCCCCTCAGCGCCGCTCCCCGCAGCACTGCTCCCCTCAGCACCGGATGCTCCGCGACCGGATGAGGCGGGACTGGGCGCCGCGGTGAAGTCCGCGCCGTGCAGGCTCACCCGGCCCTTGGTGTACGGCGCGGCCAGCGCGCAGCGCTCAAGGTTGCGCCGCGTCCAGTCGCGGGCGATAGGGTCGGCTTCCACCATGTGGACGCGGGCCCGCGGAACCTCCTGGGCGATCGAGAGCGCGATCGCGCCGGAACCGGTCCCCAGGTCGGCGACGACCGGCTCGGCCACGTCCATCTCCCGCAGCCGGTCGATGGCCCAGCCCGTCATGACCTCGGTTTCGGGCCGGGGCACGAACACGCCGGGGCCAACCTCAAGCTCGAGATAACGGAAGTACGCGCGGCCGGTGATGTGCTGCAGCGGCTCGCGGGCCGCGCGGCGGCCGACCCCCTCCCAGAAGCCGGCGTCGAACGCCTCGTCGGGAACGGAGTACAGCTCAGTCCGGCGCACCCCGTGCACGTGCGCCGCGATCAGCTCTGCCTCGGCGCGGGGTGATTCCACCCCGGCCTCGGCGAGCCGGGCCGCGGCGAGCGCGATCTCATCCAGCAACAGGCTCACCCGGATGGCTCCCGCCGCTGCTCACGCGCCGGCGTTCCCGTCGTCGCCACCGAGCTTCTCAGCCATCTCGGCGTCGGCGAGGGATTGGATCACCGCGTCCAGATCACCGTCGATGACCTGATCCAGGTTGTAGGCCTTGAAGCCCACGCGGTGATCGGAGATGCGGTTCTCGGGGAAGTTATAGGTGCGGACCCGCTCGGACCGGTCGACGGTCCGGACCTGGCTGCGCCGCTCGGCCGAAGCCTTCTCATCGGCCTCGTGCTGAGCCTGAGCCAGCAGGCGGGCGCGCAGGATTCGCATCGCCTGCTCCTTGTTCTGCAGCTGGCTCTTCTCGTTCTGGCAGGAGACCACGATGCCGGTCGGGACGTGGGTGAGGCGCACGGCGGAGTCGGTGGTGTTGACGCTCTGGCCGCCGGGACCGGAGGAGCGGAACACGTCCACCCGTACGTCGTTCGGATCGATGTCGACCTCGACCTGCTCGGCTTCGGGCATGACAAGAACGCCCGCGGCCGAGGTGTGGATGCGGCCCTGCGATTCGGTGACCGGGACCCGCTGGACCCGGTGCACACCGCCTTCGTACTTCAGGCGCGCCCAGGCGCCCTGGCCCGGCGAGGCGCCCTTCTTGCCCGCCTTCACCGCCAGGGTCGCGGCCTTGACGCCGCCGAGCCCGGTGACGGTGGAGTCGAGGACCTCGGTCGCCCAGCGGTGGCGTTCGGCATAACGCAGGTACATCCGCAGCAGGTCCCCCGCGAACAGGGCGGATTCCTCGCCGCCCTCGCCCGCCTTGATCTCGAGGATGACGTCCCGGCCGTCATTGGGGTCACGCGGGACAAGCAGCCGCCGCAGCCGCCGCTCGAGCTCCGCCTTATGCCCCTTGAGCTGGTCGGCCTCGGCGGCGAAGGATGGGTCCTCGGGCGCAAGCTCACGCGCCGTCGCCTCGTCGGCCTCGGTCTGCCGCCACTCGGTGTAGGCGTTCACGATCGGGGTCAGCTCGGCGTACCGCCGGCCGAAGTCGCGGGCCTGGTCCTGGTCGGCGTGCACGCCGGGATCGGCTAGGGCACGCTCTAGCTCCGCATGCTCCGACGCCAGCTCGGCGAGCCGGTCGAACACAGTGATTCCTCCTACGTAAGCGCCACCGAACGTCCCGCGCCCGCGCCTGACGGCGCGGGACGCGTCAGCGCTCCGGTAACGCATTCGGGTTGAGTTCTCCGCAACATGCGCGGTGAACTCAACCCGATCATGTTGAGCTAATGAGCCTGGCGCGCTGATCCGCGCGCCAGGGGCTCCGGCCCGGCTTACTTGCTGTCTGCGCCTGCAGCCTTGCTGTCGGCGCCCGCAGCCTTGCTGCCGGTGCTTGCAGCCTTCTTGCCGAAGCGCCGCTCGAACCGCGCGACACGGCCACCGGTGTCCAGGATCTTCTGCTTGCCCGTGTAGAACGGGTGGCAGGCCGAGCAGACGTCGGTGTGGATCTCGCCGTTGGCGGCGGTGCTGTGTGTGGTGAAGGTGTTCCCACAGCTACAGGTGACCGTGGTCGGAACATACTTCGGGTGAATGTCAGGCTTCACGTTAACTCCTGCCTCGTGCGGTCGCCGGGTCGCCACCAGCCGAGCCCATCTGGGGGCTGGCCGTCGTGACGTGAACCGGTACCGCGTGGTCGCGGCTTCCTAGTGTGCCAGACCTTGCAACACTCCGTGGCCCCTGATGATTCCCATCCGACTCTGAGCCGCGCCGCGCCCGGCCGTACCCCATCGGCCCGGTCACGGCCTGCCCGGCCGCACGCCACCGGCCCGGCCATACCCCGCCCGGCCGCACGGCACTGGTCCGCGCTCACCCTGGGCTCGCCCTGGGCTCACGCTGGCCTGAAGCGGTCATAAAAGCTCATCTCGTCGCTATTGACATCGTTATCTACCGCGTGATTCGGTGACTTTGTGTTTAGTTCAGCCATTTTGTCTGCTTAAGCGCACATGACTGACCTATCCCGCACACGCTGCTTACCGGAAGGGCATCTCCTTATGACACGTGGTCGTACCAGGCGCATCACGTATGCACTGGTCACGGCGGCTACAGCGCTGGGAACAACGGTCGCCGCCGCGGGCACGAGCTCCGCGGCCACCTCCGCTGCCAGCGCTTCCGCCAAGCTGGTCACCAGCCCCGCCTCCCTCGTCAACCCGTTTATCGGCACCTCGGGCTCGGTGGACACCTTCCCCGGCCCGGACATGCCGTTCGGGATGATGCAGTGGAGCCCGGACACCTCGCCGGACCGCCCCGAGGGCGGCGGCTACGAGTACAACGACTCCCAGCTGATGGGCTACAGCCTCACCCACGTCAGCGGCCCCGGGTGCAGCGCGTACGGCGACGTCCCGATCCTGCCCACGGTCGGCGCGATCCCGTCCTCACCCACCGACGCCACGGACTCCTTCACCCACGCCAGCGAGACCGCGCAGGCCGGCTACTACGCCGACACGCTCGGCAATGGCGTCACCGTCCAGCTCACCGACACGACGCGGGCCGGCATCGGTTCCTTCAACTTCCCGGCCACCACCCAGGCCAACATGCTCATCAAGCTGAGCGACAGCGCCGACCAGGTGGACGGCACCAGCGCGCAGGTCGTCGGCAACAACGAGGTCAGCGGCTCGGTCACCGGAGGCCATTTCTGCGGTCAGAGCTCGCCGCCGGAGAACGACTACACGCTGCACTTCAACATCGTCTTCAACCACCCCTTCACCGCGAACGGCACCTGGGGCGGAACCAGTTCCTCGTCCTCGGTGACCAAGAACGCCAAGCAGGTCACGCAGAACAGCGTCAAGCACGCGGCCGCGGCCACCCCGAAGGCCGCACCCCCGGCCACCAAGGTCTTCGCGGGGAAACAGCCTGACCTGCACCCGCGGCCGAGCCCGCAGCCCACCGTGCACGGCGCGAAGGCCGGGGCGCCGCAGACCACGGTGACGAACCCGGACGGCATCTACCTGACCTTCGACACCACCAAGAACCAGACCGTGACGGCCAAGGTCGGCATCTCCTTCACCACCGACGCCAACGCGTCGGAGAACCTGGGCGCGGAGATTCCCGCCTGGAACTTCAGCGCCGCGCGCAGCGCCAACGTCGCCGCGTGGAACAAGGTCCTCGGCAAGATCCAGGTCGGCGGCGGCGACCAGGCCCAGCAGACCGAGTTCTACACCGCGCTCTACCACGCGCTGCTGCACCCGAACGTCTTCAGCGACGACAACGGCCAGTACATGGGCTACGACGGCAAGGTCCACACCGTGCCCACCGTGCCCACCGTGCCCACCGGGCACGCGGAGTACGCTAACTACTCCGGCTGGGACATCTACCGGGACCAGGTCCAGCTGGCCGCGATGGTCGCCCCGCAGCAGACCAGCGACTCGATCACCTCGATGCTGAACGACTACGAGCAGACCGGAATGCTGCCCAAGTGGAACCTGGGCGGCGGCGAGTCCTACGTCATGGTGGGTGACCCATCCGACTCGATCATCGCCGACGCCTACGCGTTCGGGGCGCGGGACTTCAACGTCAGCGAGGCGCTGTCGGCGATGGAGTCCGAGGCGACCACGACCAACAACATCCGCCCGGGCAACGCCACCCTGCTCCAGGACGGATATCTGCCCTACGACGGGAGCTACGGCTGCTGTAATTTCTACGGCCCGGTGTCCACGCAGCTGGAATACGACACGGCGGACTACGCGATCGCCGCGCTGGCCAAGGACACCGGCGACACGGCGAACTACACCAAGTTCGCCACGCTCGCGCAGAGCTGGGAGAACACCTTCAACGCGGGCACCGGCTACATGCAGGCCAAGCTGTCCAACGGCCAGTGGCTGCCAGGCTTCACCCCCGGCACCTCGGACGGCTTCGTCGAGGGCACGTCGGCGCAGTACACCCCGATGGTGCCGTTCAACCTCCAGGGCCTGATCAGGGCGCGGGGCGGGAACGCGGCCTGGGTCAGCTTCCTGAACAGCCTGACCTCCAACCTGACCAACCCGAACGCTACCAACGCCGACCTGTCCAACGAGCCGAGCCTGGAGATCCCGTACGAGTACGACTACGCGGGAGCGCCGTACCTGACCCAGCAGACCGTCCGCAACGTCGAGGACCAGCTTTACTTCGACGCCCCGGTCGGCCAGGACGGCAACGACGACCTCGGCGCGATGAGCTCCGCCTACGTCTGGGACGAGCTCGGCTTCTACCCGGAGACCCCGGGCACGCCGACCCTGGCCCTGGGCAGCCCGGTGTTCCCGAAGACCGTGGTGCACCTGGGCAGCGGATCGACCCTCACGAGCAACGCACCGAACGCACAGGATGCGGCGCCCTACATCCAGAGCATGACGGTCAACGGAACGGCGTGGAACAAGGCCTACCTGGACTACTCCACGCTCTCGTCCGGCGCGACGCTGAACTACACCCTCGGCACGACGCCGAACACGTCGTGGGCCGGCAGCGCCAGCGCGGCGCCGCCCTCGGACTCGACCGGTGAGCAGACGGCACTGACCTCGGCCGGCCCGGCCAGCGGGCTGGTCGTCCCCCCCGGCTCGACCGGGACCGCCACGCTGACGGTCACCAACCTGAGCGATCAGGCGATCACCGCTGACTGGACGGCGACCTCGTCCAGCGGCAACCTCTCGCTCACCCCGGCGTCCGGGACCCTGAACGTCCCGGCCGCCTCGTCGGCCACGGCCCAGGTCACCGTGACCGCAGGGGCGACCGAGGGCAGCTATTCGGTGGCGTTCGCGACCAAGCTCAGCTCGGGCACGGCGCTGCCGGCCACCGCGGTCGGCGTCGACGTGGCGAAACCCGGCGAGCTGTGGCCGTACTTCACCTCGATCGGCGTTTCCTCCGACGGGCAGGTGACGTCCTCGGGGTACAACGGCGACTCCTGGCTGTACTCGGCGAACGCGCTGGCCGCGGCCGGGGTGACGCCGGGCGGCACGGTCACCGCGAACGGCATCGCCTACACCTGGCCGAACGAGCCGGCGGGCACGAACGACTCGATCGAGGCGTCCGGCCAGACGATCCCGGTGTCGCTCCCGGCGGGCGCGACCACGATCGGCCTGCTCGGCAGCGCCACGGACGCCGCCGCCAGCGGCGCCACCGGGACGCTGACGGTCAACTACACCGACGGCAGTACCCAGCAGATCCCCGTCGCGTTCAGCGACTGGACGCTCGGCGCGGGCAGCTACTCGCCGCTGCCCGGTGACACGGTCGCGGTGACGACGCCGTACCGGAACATCGACGACGGCACGTCCGACCCGACGACGACGTACGTGTACTCCGTCACCGGGTCCCTGCAGTCGGGCAAGACGGTCGCCAGCGTCACGCTGCCCAGCCCGTCCGGCGGTTACGTCGGCGTCTTCGCCATCGGCGCCGCCTGACCGAAGCCGTCCGGTGCCGGTTCCCCCGGCACCGGACGGCCGTGCAGCAGCGCGAAGCCCGGGCCCCGGCCGGCCCGGGCTTCGCCCATACCGGGCGGCCGATGGGGGTGACCGGGAAACCATCCATCACGGCGCCGAGATCGCGCTGCTGCGCGACCTTTACGCCCGCCAGGTGCGCTAGACGGCGCCCCTTTTGCGGTACCGAGACCGGAGACGCCGGTTACGGTAAGGAGACCGGAGATGCCGGATACGCCGCGGCGGCCCTCTTCCCGCAGGGCCGCCGTTCGTTTTCAATGAAGGTGTGCGGAAACGGCGGATAGCGCGGGCTTCCGAGTCGACCGGCGGCAGGCGGCCTCGCACGGCGGGTCCCGGCACGGGAGGAAGGCGGGGCCAGTAAGGCGTGGCCGGTAAGGCGGGCCCAGTGCAGCAGGTCCCCGCCCACGAGGGAAGGAAAGTCGCGGAATTATAACGGAATCCAGGACATGATCACCGGCGAACGAATGAACCATTCCTGGATTTTTTTCGTGGTCACGAGCAGGGGATGCAACATACGGCCCGGGAGGACAACGGATGCGACACCCGAAGAATCCCTTCTCCTCCGATGAGCCAGGCGACGACGCCTTCGAGTGGCGGCGCGACGACCAGGATCTGGCCACGGAGGCGCCGGGGCGGGGCAGAGGTACTCCCCCACCGCTGCCACACCGCGCCGGAGATTCGGGATTCCGGCCGCACGGCCGCCAGGCCCCACCGCCGCAGGACTTCTGGCCGATGACCGATCCGGAGGGCGCCTGGCCGCTAGCGCCCCGGCCGCAGGCTGCACCCGCGGGCTTGTGGTCCCCGGCCGGCCCGGAGGACGCCTGGCCTGCTGGTGGCCCGGCGCAGGGTTACCCCGGCGACGACCGGGCCCCCGCTGATCCCCAGGGATCCCGGGAGCCTCCGGCCCCGCAGCGGGATGACCTCCGGGACGAATGGGCGCACGCTGACTCCCGGGACGAATGGGTCAAGGCCGGCCCGGAGGAGCCGTGGGCCGCTCAGGCCCCGCAGCCCGCTGACTCTGGGGGCGGATGGGTCCAGGCCGGCCCGCAGGACTCCTGGCAGGTCCCGGCCCCCCGGCAGGGAGACCCCCGGGATGACGGGGGGCAGGCCGGCCCGGACGAGCCGTGGGCCGCTCGGGCCCCGCAGCCCGCCGACCCCCAGGGCGAATGGCTCCAGGCCGGCCCGGAGGAGCCGTGGGCCGCTCGGGCCCCGCAGCCCGCCGACCCCCAGGGCGAATGGCTCCAGGCCGGCCCGCAGGACTCCGGGCAGGCCCCGGCCCCCCAGCAGGGAGACTCTCAGGGTGACGGAGGGCAGGCCGGCCCCGAGGAGTCCTGGGAGCATTCTGGGCCGGCGCAGGGTGGACCCCCCGGGTCGTGGGGCCGGGCCGCCGAGCGGGACTCCGGGCCGCAGGCAGCCCCGCGCGATCCGTGGCTTCCGCCCCCGGCCAACGGCGACCACTCCGCGCTGGGGCCCACCGCCCCGGGCGACCTGCCTTCCGGCGGGCGCGACTTCTTCCCGGCCCCGCCGCGCTCTACCGACCGTGCCCAGGAAGACGACCGCCAGCAGTACGACGACTATGCGGGGTACGACGATCTTCCGCAGTACGACGAGCGCCGCGGGGAGGGCGACCGAACCGGGGAAGACGAGGGACTGCGGTCGGACGACGGTCCCTGGGAGGACGGCCGGCCGCGCCAGGAACGCATCCCGGCCGCGGGCCAGGCACCGGGCCAGGAAGCCGATCCGGCTGCCGCCTCGATGGGATTCCAGGATCTCTGGGAACCGTGGGAGCCGCCGCACGACCCCGCCGGCGCCGTCGCCGAGCCGGCCCTGTACCCGACGGCCCCCTACCCGGAACTGGTCCGTGACGCCGAATACGAAGACGAGCTGGGACTCTGGGAGACCCCCGCTCCAGGTGGCCCCGGTCGCGGCGGCCCGCACGGCGACGAGCCCTACCACCCCGGTCCGCGCCGGGCCCAGCACGCACGGAACGCCGGGCGGCCGCGGATGAGCGGCGCCTTCCTGGCGCTGGCCGGAGCGCTGGCCATCGCGGGGGCGATACCGCTCGGCATCCTGGGCGTCCGGACGCTCAGCCATCACGGGAGCACCACGCTGAAAACGGCTCCGCTGTCGGAGAGCCATGCCGCCGCCTCGGCCCCCGGGCCGAAGGGCGCCCCCACCTTCAGCGCCCTCGCCGGGCCGGGCTGCCCGGCCGCCGCCGGTGCGAGCGTCTTCCCCTACCACCCGGTGAATGGGGACGACTGGTTCCCCGGGACGGCTTCGGCGAGCGGGCCGTGCGGGAGATCGTTCAGCTACGTCTACCTGGCCATGATTCCCGGCGACCCGGGCGCATGGCGTGATCACTACGCCTGGGTCTTCCGCACCGGGATGAACAACCCCTCGTGCACGTTCAGCCTGTACATCCCGGTGGCACCGCAGGCGAACTCGACCGACTACTACTGGTTCAGCGCCGGCGACAGCAACGCGAACAACCGGATCGCCGACTTCACCATCGATCAGGCCACCCACCAGGGCCAGTGGGTCACGAAGGGCCCGTTCACGTTCCCGGGCGGCACCGTGCTGATCGAGGCGACCGACCGCGGCGAGGGATCGCTGACCTCCTCGGTCGCGGTCGGCCCCGCGCGCCTGAGCTGCTGACCGNNAAGGACAACTTCGAAGCCGACCGCAAGGCGGCCGAGGAGATCCGGAGGGTACGCCCCAATGTCGCGGAACAGGCCCTGGACAACAAGAAGTTCCAGACTCGCGCCGTCACCTACGTGGCGGGCCTCGGCATCCGGCAGTTCGTGGACCTCGGCTCGGGGCTGCCCACCTCCCCGGTCCAGGAGTGGGGCAGGCCGCCACTCTGGCTGCCCACCCACGAGGCGGCCAGCGGGGCCGAGGGCGACCCGGTGGTCGCCTACGTGGACTCCGACCCGGTGGCCATGCGGCACTCCCGGGCGATGCTGGCCAGCGGGAGCAGCCGGGTCGTGGCCGTCGCCGGGGACATGCGCGAACCGGAGAAGATCCTCGCCCACGACCAAATTCGCGACGCCGGCTTCCGCCGGGACGAGCCCGCCTGCGTGATCCTGGGCTGCGTGCTGCACTTTGTCGACGCGGCCACCGCCCACGGCATCGTGGCCACCCTGGCCGGGGCCCTGGCCCCCGGCTCGTACCTGGTCATCTCGGTGGGGTTCGGCGCGGGCCGGGAAGGTTCCGACTTCGCCCGCACCTACAACGACCAGGACGGCCCGCGCATCTACGCCCACTCCTGGGACCAGATCATGGCCATGTTCGACGGCCTCGACCTGGTCCCGCCGGGCGTCGTAGACGTCTCCGTCTGGCGCCCGGAACGGCCGGAGGTCACGCCGACGAAACGATCCAACATGATCGTGGGCGGGGTAGGCCGCCGTCCCTGAACGGCCGGCTGACCGGCTCCGGCCGGTCCCGGTCCCGTCCGTCCCGGTCCCGTCCCCCTCATCGGGCCCCGGCGCCCGGCGGGGACCGCGGCGGCACGAGGTACAGGGCAACCAGGGCCGCGAAGCCGGCTGCCCGGGCCTTGGGGCATCGACTGCCGCCACCCGGGGGAACGGACCCACGGCCGGCCTTGCGGGCGCCAATTGCCGCGCTCCGGGGCGGACCCGCTGTGTGGCCTCAAGGCACCGGTTGGCCGTGCCCGGGGGACGGGCCCCGCCGCCTGTGGAGGGGACACAAGCGACGGGGGCGCCCAATGGTTCCGGCGGGTGCAGCGGGCCACGCGCATGAACCGGCCTACCCCCGGGGGCACGCTCGTGACACCCCCATCACGACCTGCCGCCCGGCCGCACGCGCGCCAGCCCCCCGCAAAACGGCCGCTAAAAAAGATGGGTTGCCATATCTTTTGGTAGTGACTATCATTTTGATGAGACTACCGAAAGGATGTGACTGTCATGGAGATGACGGGAGCCCGCCGGTGGTGGGCACTGATCGCGGTGGCCGCGAGCATGCTGGTGGTGGGGCTGGACCTCACGGTCCTGAACCTGGCCCTGCCGACCATCGCGAACAGCCTGCACGCGTCGACGAGCGACCTTCAGTGGTTCAACGACGCGTACAGCCTCGTGCTGGCGGCGTCCGTGCTGCCCGCCGGCCTGCTCGGCGACCGTTACGGGCGCAAGAAAGTGCTGATGACCGCGCTGGCCATCTTCGGCGCGAGCTCCGCCGCCTGCGCATACGCGGCGAGCTCGGGCGAGCTGATCGCCGCGCGGGCCGTGCTCGGGCTCGGCGCGGCCGCCATCATGCCGCTGGCCCTGGCCATCATCCCCGTGCTGTTCACGCCGGAGGAACGGCAGAAGGCAACCGCCGTCATGGCCTCCACGATGTTCCTCAGCTTCCCGATCGGACCGCTCGTCGGCGGCGCGCTGCTGGACCGCTTCTGGTGGGGTTCGGTCTTCCTGATCAACGTGCCGGTCGTCCTGCTGGCCCTGGCCGCGGTGACGTTCCTGATGCCGGAGTCGCGCAGTGCGCAACGGCCCCGGGTGGATGCCGTGGGGGTCGCCATCTCCAGCGCGGGCCTGATCGGGCTGACGTACGGCTTCATCCGGGCCGGTCAGGACGGGTGGGGTAACGCGGCCGCCGTCGCGGCCATCGCGGCCGGCGCCCTGGCCCTGGCCGCGTTCGCCGCCTGGGAGCGCGCGCTCACCCGGCGCGGCGAGCGGGACGCCGCGGCAGGAACGCGGGCAGGCGCGCCGGCGGAAACACGGACGGTGCGGCCGCTGATCGAGCTGGCGCTCTTCCGGTCGGCCGGCTTCACCTGGGGCACGATCCTGGCCACGCTGGTCACGTTCGCGATGTTCGGCATCTTGTTCGCCATGCCGCAGTACTTCCAGGAGGTGCGGGGGGTTGACGCGCTGGGGAGCGGCCTGCGGTTGCTGCCGCTGGTCGGCGGAATGCTGGCCGGCATGATCGGCGGGACGCGGCTGCAGAGCCCGCGCCGGAACGCGGCGGGCCTGCCCATCGAGCCGCTCGCCGGGGCACGGTCCATGGTCGCGACCGGTTTCGCGGTGATGGCGGCGGGATTGGCCGTGGGCGCGTTCACCACCGTCACCAGCGGCACCGGTTTCACCGCAGCGTGGTTCGCGGTCAGCGGCGTCGGCCTGGGCGTGGCCGTGCCCTCGGCGATGAACGCGGCCCTGGGGGCCCTGTCCGCCGACCGGAGCGGCGCCGGCTCCGCCCTGATCACGGCCATGCGCCAGGTGGGGGCGACGATCGGGGTCGCCGTCCTCGGCACGGTCCTCAGCAACGTGTACCAGGCCCGGCTCACACCGGTGGCACTGCCCGCGCCGGTGGCGGGCGCCGTGAAGAGCAGCGTTGCGGCCGGCGTCGTGGTCGCGCACAAGCTCCATTCGGCAGCATTGCTGGAAACGGTGCGGACCGCGTTCGTGCACGGGATGGACACGATGCTCTGGGCGTGCGGCGGAATCGCCCTCGCGAGCGCGCTGCTGGCGCTGGCGTTCCTGCCGCGCCGGGCCCGCTCCGCCGCCGGGCCGGCCGAATCGGCCGCCCCCGGTACCAGTGAAACCGGCCCTCAGCGGGCAGAATTGGGACTATGACGCACACGCTCGGGGCCCCCGCCGGTCAGCCGGGTGGCCTGCGCGAACGGAAGAAGGCCCGGACGCGCGCCGCCATCCGGGAGCACGCGCTGCGGCTGATCCGCGAGCAGGGTTACCAGGCCACCACCGTCGAGCAGATCGCCGCGGCGGCCGAGGTCTCGCCGAGTACGTTCTTCCGCTATTTCCCGACCAAGGAAGACGTGGTCCTGCAGGACGACATGGAAACGCTGATGCTCGAGGCGTTCGAGCGGCAGCCACCGGAGGTTGGCCTGGTCGCCGCGGTGCGGGCAGCGACGCGCGAGATGCACGATGCGATGAGCGAGGCGCTCTGGGAGCAGATGCGCCAGACGACCGAGCTGGCGATGACGATCCCCGAGGTCCGCGCGCGGGCCATGGACGACTTCGCCCGGACTATCACGATGATGGCCGAGGCGATGGCCAAGCGCACCGGGCGCAACCCGGACGACCTGGCGGTCCGGGCCGTCGCGGGCGCGATCTTCGGCGTGGTCCTCTCGGTCACGGCACCCTGGAACGACTGGCGCGGCGAGCACATCAACGCGGACCTGTTCGAGCGGATAGACGCGGGCCTGGCTCAGCTGGAGAACGGTCTGCAGCTGTAGGTCACGGCTGGGCCTTCAGGTCACGGCTGATCCGCGGCACCAAGAGCCCGCAGCGCGGACCGCGGGCCACGGACGTCCGTTACCGGAAATGATTCTGCCTATGCTGGCCGCACACCCGGTCGGCCGCGCGGGAATGTTGATAATTCAAGTACTGTTATGCGTGCCATCGGACCTTGCGGCACCGGGGCGGGTTGGCCGCCCGTAGCGGGCCCGGTCAGGAGGAGATATGCCAGCCGTTACCGTCGAGGACACCCTCGTACTGCCGCGCGTGGCGGAGCCCGACCCGGCGACCTCGGCCGAGCGCCCCGTGCGCGCCATCACCACCGCACCCAAGGGCTACGAGGGAGAGGGCTTCCCGGTCCGCCGCGCGTTCGCCGACGTGGACATGCGGCAGCTCGACCCGTTCATTCACATGGACCAGATGGGCGAGGTCGACTACGCCCCGGGGGAGCCGAAGGGCACGCCGTGGCACCCGCACCGCGGGTTCGAGACCGTGACGTACATGATCGACGGGATCTTCCGTCATCAGGACTCCAACGGCGGCGGCGGCCTCATCACCAACGGGGACACCCAGTGGATGACCGCCGGCGGCGGGATCCTGCACATCGAGGAGCCGCCCGAGGAGGTCGTCATGAAGGGCGGTCTCTTCCACGGGTTCCAGCTCTGGGTCAACCTGCCCGCCGCCATGAAGATGACCACCCCCCGGTACCAGGACATCCGGGCCGGCCAGGTGAAGCTGCTCAGCTCGCCGGACGGCGGCGCGCTGCTGCGGGTCATCGCGGGCGAGGTCGGCGGGCACGAGGGGCCCGGCGTCACGCACACGCCGATCACGATCGTGCACGCGACCCTGTCCCCCGGCGCTCAGCTCCGGCTGCCGTGGCGCGCCGACTTCAACGCACTCGCCTACGTCCTGGCCGGTTCCGGCACCGTGGGCCGTGACCGCCGGCCGATCCGGATGGGCCAGCTGGCGGCGTTCGGGCCGGGCGACGCCGTCACCGCCGCGGCGGGCAGCCGCCAGGATGGCCCCAGCGCCCAGCTCGACATCCTGTTCCTGGGCGGGCAGCCGATCCGCGAGCCGGTCGCGGCGTACGGCCCGTTCGTCATGAACACCCGCGAAGAGCTGGTGCAGGCGTTCGAGGACTTCCAGGCCGGACGGCTGGGCAGCATCCCGGCGGAGGCGACCACGGTTCCGGCGGAGCCGCACCCCGGCCACGACGTGCTCTGACCGTCACGGCGCCCGGAACGGCGGCCGGGCCGGGCAGGTGTGATCCTGCCCGGCCCGGCCGTTTCGCTGGTGGCGGGGGTTCAGGGCTTGCGGCCGAGCTGAAGCGCGAGAACCGGGCACCCGTTCACCGCGCGCCGCGCCTGGCGCTCCAGCGCCGGCGGTACCGGCCGCGGGTCGATCAGCGGGTAGCCCCATTCGTCGAGGCTGATCATCTCGGGCAGCAGCTCGGCGCAGGCGCCGTGGCCGGAGCACTCGATGGGGTTGACGCGCAGTTGCTTGTCCATGTCCGTCGCCGTACTCATCACGTCAGCTCCAGTCCTCATCACTGAGCGCCGTGGCCGGCGGCAGCGGCAGGAACGGCCGGCGGGCGGTGGCCGAGCAGACGCCCCGCTCATGGTGGCGAAGCTCGGCGGCGAACACGGTCAGGGCACTGCGCACGAAGCGCACCGAACCGTCCGGGTGGCTGCACGCGCCGCGCCCGGCCACCAGGCCCGCCCAGCGCTCGATGTCCTTGCGGACCTGCCGGGGAGGCCGCATCCCCGCCAGCGTGGCCAGCCCCTTCGCGATGCGGGGCAGCCCGTTGAGGCACGGCCCGCACTGCCCGGCCGACTCGAGCGCCAGGTAGTGCGCCACGCGCGCCGTTTCGGCGAGGCCGCAGTGGGCGGCGGGCAAGGCGGCCAGCACGCCCGCGCCGACGCTGGCTCCGACCGGCCGGAGCCCGGCGTTGTCGAGCGTCAGCTCCGCCGCGCGCGGCGCCGGGATCCAGGTGCCGTGGTAGCCGCCGGCCAGGATGGCCTGAGCCGGGCCGTCGATCCCGTCGGTGCCCAGGTCGGCCGCGAGGAGGCTGCGCAACGGCGTCCCGATGGCCGCCTCGATGATGCGGACCGAGCCGTCCGCGTGGTTGATCGTGCTGAGCATGCTGCCCGGCTCGGCGCGCGTGCCGACCCGCCGGAACCAGTCCGCGCCGTACCGGGCGATCAGCCCGATGTGCGCCAGCGTCTCGACGTTCTGAACGAGCGTGGGCGCTCCGGCCACCCCGCGCTCGAAGACCCGCGGCGGGGCGAAAGTCGGCAGCGCCAGACCGCCGTTGAGCAGGTTGACCATGGCCGTTTCCTGCCCGGCCAGGAACCGCGGTGGCGCTACCGCGAGCCGGACGGGCACCCGGTCGATGCGCGCCGACCAGCGCTCGCTCAGCGCGCTCTGCAGCGCCGACGTGAGCTGTCCGCCCTCGGTGTCGTGCACGTACAGGCAGGCTTCGTGCGCGCCGACGGCCTCCACGGCGAGCTGGAGCCCGTCGAGCACGAGGTGCGGCGCCAGCCACATCAGCGACGCGTCCTTGCTGGAGGCCGGCTCGCTCTCCGCGCCGTTGGCGACGACGAAGGGCCGTCCGCCCACGGCGGTGACCGCTTCCAGCTTGCGGTACACCGGGAAAGACGCACCGCCGCGGCCGGTCAGCCCGGCGGCCCGCAGGTCGCCGGCCAGACGCAGGCGGTCGTTCCGGTAGGGGACGAAGCCGTGCCGGGCGAGGTGTCCGCGCAGGCCTTCCGGCCTGGTGGTGTCGGCCGGCAGCAGCCGCGGGAGACCGTCGGGGCCAGACCTGGAGGCGGTGGATTCGCCGCGCCGCAGGGGCATGGTGGGCACGCTCATTCGGATCTGCTTTCAGGAGTCGGCGGTCAGGGCCCGCGAGATACAGGGGGCGGAATTCAGGAAACGGAGGCCCGCTTCCGCGGCGCCGCGGCGCGATCGCCGACGGAGCGGCGGCCGGGGCCATCCGGCTGACGGGGGCCGGAGCCGCCCCGCTGACGAGGGCCTGCGATCAGGGAGCGGGCCATCAGGGTGCTGACCCGCTGCGCCCGCGGCACTTCGCGGGCGACGGCGGTCACGCGCCAGACCAGGGAACCCGCGACCAGGAGGGCGCAGGCGACCGCGAGGTCCAGCAGCAGCCCGCGCTGAAGATCCGCGCTGGAGCCGATGCTGTGCGCGAAGGCGATCGGCCAGCTGGCGTAGGCCAGCCAGTGCACGGCCCGCCACACCTTACGGTTCAGCCGGCCCCGGATGAGGCTGGTGACGATCAGCGCCAGCATGATGTCCAGGGAGATCGCGCCCAGGCCGAGCCAGAAGCCCTCGTACCCGGAGGTGAAGGGGACCACCGCGGAGATCAGCGGGATGCTCACGAAGGAGTCCATGACGGCGGTCACGATGTGGATGACGAGGAAGATCACCGCCAGCAGGGACAGGTTCCGGTGCAGGTTCGTCACGGCGAACCGGGGCAGCCCGGGAAGCCGGCCCTGCCGGTTGACGAGGATGCCCAGCACCATGACGGCGGTGAACAGGAGCAGGGACACTACGCCGGTGGCCCGGCTGGCGTACCACGGTGCGGTACTCGCGGTGATTCCGTTCATATCGTCAACCCTCGCCGGTCGGCCGTCGCTGAAGCTGGAAGATTCCTCTGTGCCTGTTCTGAGATTTAGGGGCCCTCAGGGGCTTGCTCACGGGCCCGCCCCCCGGGGGTCCGCCCGGCGGATCAGGAGCCGCCGGACGTCGAATGGCTGATACCCGAACTCGACGACGGCGCGGACGACCCGCTGCCGAGGCCCGAGCTTGAGGAACTCGAACTGGACGAGCCGGAGGTGGACCCGGACGAGCCAGAGCTCTGGGTGCCTGACGAGCCCACGGAACCCGACGATCCCGACGAGGTAGAGCTCTGCGACGAGGACGTCCTGCTGTGCGAGCCGGGCAGCGCCAGAACGATGGCCCCGGCCGTCACCATGCTGGCCAGGCCGACCGTGACGGTCGTGGTCTGGACCCGGCTGCGCCCACGGGCCCGCGCCGCCACGGCATGAAGGACGTCGTTTCTCTTCGGGGTGTTCATGACTGGCAGTCTGCCGCCCTCCTCTGGGGAACCACTCTGAGCTAGTTCTCAGCCGTCTATGAACCTGAGGGCCGCCGGGTTTCTGCTGGTCATCTCGGTGCCCTTTACCTCATAACGCATAACGTGGTCATTTGATTACCCATGAACACGTGATTGCGGCCACATGCCTTATACGGCGTCCACGGGGCAAGGGGATTGCCCTCGTGCTCCCTCACGGGTGGGGCGTCCGGCCCTTTCGCCGATTCGGGCAGCGTTCCGTCGCATGCGCTGGGCCACCGGAGCCATCGCCGACGGTCGACACGTGTGCGATGGCGCCAAAGGCACGCTGCGCGCCTCATACCAGCGGATCTGTGACGACTTTTCCGTATTATGTGCGGAAAATTCGTCACACATGCGGAAACTCTCCCTAGGGAAAGGCGCTGGTGGGGCGCCTGCGTCTCGTGGGACTTCGCATCCCGGGGTGAGGTGACACCCGGCTGGGGGGCATTCGTTCCCCCAGCCACGATCAGTCCCGTCCGGGTTTGGGTGGTATGCGGGGCCGTAACGGCACGGGCGGGACGCCGATCCGGGCGGACACGCCGAATGATCATGCTGGTCAGGGGTTACGGTTACGGGATTTACTGCCAACATGACTGGCATGACAGACAGCCGCAAGGACGCGGCCAGCTTCCGGGCCGCACGCGATTTCCTGCTCCGCCATCGCGATGACTACAACGCCGCCAGGGCCGGGTTCTCCTGGCCTGAGCTGCACGAATACAACTGGGCGCTGGATTGGTTCGATGTGATCGCCGCCGAGCATCCGGACCGGACCGCGCTGCGCATCGTCACCCCGCCCGGCCCGGAGCACGGCAGCCCCGCCACCTCGGCGGGTGCGGCCGGCGGCGAGGCGGAACGCGGGACCAGGATCAGCTACGCGGAGATGGCCGCGCGCTCCGGCCAGGTGGCCAACTGGCTGCGGGACGTGGGCGTCCAGCGGGGCGACCGGCTGCTGCTCATGCTCGGCAACATCACGCCGCTATGGGAGACCATCCTGGCCGCGATGAAGCTCGGCGCGGTGATCATCCCCACGTCGACGCTGCTCGGGCCGCCGGATCTGGCCGACCGGATCGCCCGCGGGCAGGTCCGGCACGTGATCACCGAATCGGTGCACGTGCCGAAGTTCCGCGAGGTGCCCGGCGACTGGACCCGGATCGCCGTCGCGCCGACGATCGGCGGGGCGACGGCCCCGGCCCCGGCGGGCCCAGCGTCCCCGGCGAGCGGGCCCCCCGGCGCTGGCCCGGCCGGGCCTGCGAGGCCGCCCGCGCCCGGAACCTGGCTGGCCTACGAGGACTCGCTCACGGCGAGCAGCGAGTTCGCCGCCGACGGCGCCACCTACGCCAGCGACCCAATGCTGCTGTACTTCACCTCCGGGACGACCGCCCAGCCCAAGCTGGTGCAGCACACCCACGCCTCCTACCCGGCCGGGCACCTGTCCACGATGTACTGGATCGGGCTGCGGCCCGGCGACGTGCACCTGAACATCTCCTCCCCCGGGTGGGCCAAGCACGCCTGGAGCAACGTCTACGCACCGTGGAACGCGGGGGCGACGGCGCTGATCTTCGGCTACGACCGGTTCTCGGCCGGCACCCTGCTCCGGGTGCTCAGCGAAGAGCAGGTGACCACGTTCTGCGCGCCGCCGACCGTGTGGCGGATGCTGATCCAGTCCGACCTGACCGTCGCGGACGTGAGCGCGCTGCGAGAGTGCCTGGCCGCCGGGGAGCCGCTCAACCCCGAGGTCATCGAGCAGGTCCGCAGCGCGTGGGGGATCACCGTACGGGACGGCTACGGGCAGACCGAGACCACCGCGCAGGTCGGCAACACCCCGGGCCAGCCCGTCCGGCTGGGGTCGATGGGCCGCCCGCTGCCCGGGTACGACGTCACCCTCATCGATCCAGCCACCGGGAAGCCGGCCGACGAGGGGGAGATCTGCCTCGACCTGAGCCGCCGTCCGCTGGGCCTGATGACCGGCTACCTCGGCGACGCCGCCCAGGAGGCCGACGCGATGCGGGACGGCTACTACCACACCGGCGACGTCGCGGGCCGGGATGCCGACGGCTACATCACCTACGTGGGGCGCACGGACGACGTGTTCAAGGCGGCGGACTACCGGATCTCGCCGTTCGAGCTGGAAAGCGTGCTGATCGAGCACGCGGCGGTCGCCGAGGCCGCCGTGGTGCCCGCACCCGACCCGGTACGGCTGGCGGTGCCGAAGGCGTACGTCACCCTCGCGCCGGGGCTCGAGCCGTCAGCCGAGGTGGCCCAGTCGATCCTGGCCTTCGGCCGGGAACGGCTCGCGCCCTACAAGCGGATCCGGCGGATCGAGTTCACCGACCTGCCCAAGACCATCTCGGGCAAGATCCGCCGGGTGGAACTGCGGGGCCAGGAAAACGAGCGGGCCGGGAGCGGAACGGCCGCGGCGCACGACCCGGACGGCATCGGCGGGCCCTTCCGCCGGGAACCGTCCCCGCGCGGGACGAGCGAGTTCTGGGAGGAGGACTTCAGCTGGTGACGTCGGCGGTGGTGAACCGGGCCCACGCGAACGAGCCGAAGATCACCAGGTAGACCGCGAACGACAGCAAGCCCTTCAGCAGGGTGCCGGAGTCGATCGGCGCCCGCAGCAGCGCGTCGAACGAGTTCCACCAGTGTGTGGGCAGGTACGGCTGGATGACCGCGAACTGCGGGACCTGGTCGGCGACCTCGCTGGCGACGACGAAGATCGCCAGCCCGGCGATGGCGCCGATCGCGTGCTCGGTCAGGGTGGAGATGGCCAGGCCGATCGCGCCGAGGGAGGCCATCGCCGCCGCCACGTACAGGCTCACGAGCACCAGCCGCAGGATGCCCTCGGCCAAGGAGACCGTGGTGCCGGACAGCAGCGTCACCGGGCCGATCGGGAACAGCGCGGCGCCGGTGGCCAGCGCCACGCCGGTGACCGTGAACGTGACCGCGAGCGCGAACACGACGATGACGCTGTACTTGACCGCGAGCAGCCGGGTACGCCCGGCCGGCACGGCCAGCAGGTACCGCAGCGTCCCGTATCCGGCCTCGCCCGCGATCGAGTCGCCGGCGACCACGGCCACGACCACCGGCATCACCAGGGTCAGCAAAATGGTCAGCGCGATAAAGCTGAGGAAGATCCCGTTCCCGGTGAGCTGGGTGACGAAGGACAGACCTCCTCCGCCGCCACCGCCGTGCGGATGTGACGCGAGCCGCAGCCCGACACCGATGAGGATGGGGAAGAGCGCGGTGACCCCCAGCAGCATCTGGTTCCGCCGGCGCAGGAAAACCTGCCGCAGCTCGGACCGGAAGAAGCGGAGCCACGCCCGGGCGTGCCCGACCGGGACCCGGGCGGCCGCCGGACCGGGCCCCGCCGCCGGGGATTCGATCACGGTTGCCTCAGCCATCGACGTCAAACCCCTCTCCGGTCAGCCCGACGAACAGTTCCTCCAGGCTGGGGGTCACGACACCCAGACCGCGGACACCGACACCCGCATGGACAAGATCCGCGCAGATCCGTTCGGGAGAAAAATCGGTGAGCGGCGCGGTCACCTCATCGCCGGCGATCTGCGGATCCGGCAGCCCGATTTTCCGCAGCACGTCCGCGGCCACGGCCGGGTCGGTGGTCTCGATCCGGATCCGGGCCGCCCCGGTCCGGCGCAGTTCCTCCAGCGGGCCCTGGAAGACCAGCCGCCCGGTGCGCATCACGCCCACGTGCGAGCAGACCTGCTCGACCTCGGCCAGCAGGTGGGAGGAGACGAACACGGTGATCCCGTCGGCGGCGATCTCCCGGATCAGGCCGCGAACCTCGCGGGTGCCCTGCGGGTCCAGGCCGTTGGTGGGCTCGTCCAGGACGATCAGCTGGCGCGGGGTGAGCAGGCCGGCCGCGATGGCGAGCCGCTGCTTCATGCCGAGGGAGTAGTTGCGGTAGCGCTTGCCCGCCGCGGCCAGCAGGCCGACCCGGTCCAGGGCGGTGTTGATGCGGTCCGCGGCGGTCCGCGGGTCGGCCGTCCGGTCGGCCGCGTCGCACCGGGCCAGGTTGTCCCGGCCGTTCAGGAACGGGTAGAACGCCGGCCCCTCGATGAGCGAGCCGACGTGCGGCAGTACCTGGATCGCACCCTGGGGCATCGGGACGCCGAGCAGTTCCGCCTGGCCGCTGGTCGGGAAGGCCAGGCCGAGCAGCATCCGGATGGTGGTCGTCTTGCCGGAGCCGTTCGGGCCGAGGAAGCCGTACACCGAGCCGCGCGGGACGGCCAGGTCGATGTGGTCGACGGCCACCTGGCCGCCGCGGAACCGCTTGGTCAGGCCGGTCGTGGACACGGCCAGCGCCGGGCCCGCGGCGTCCGGGGACGCCGCGGGCGAAGCGGCGCGGCCGGTAACGGCGGCTGGGCGGGCGGCCTCGGCCGTTCCGCCGGGCGCCCCCGCGGGGCCGGACGAGCCGGCCCGGACGTCGGTCACTTTCCGGCTCGAGCGGCGGGATGCGGTAGTCCGATGGCCTTGGCCTGGGCCGAGCGGGACGGCACCTGGCTGCTGTGGGCCGGGGCCGGCTGGGCCGCGGCCTGGTAGAGGACCTGCGGGGTGACCGCCCCGACCAGGACCCGGCCGTTGCTGGTCATCAGCATCGATATGAGGCTGGTCGCCAGCAGCCGGCCGCTGCCCCACGATCCGCTGACCGGAGTGGCGGACTTCAGCAGCGCGCCGATGACCGGGCCGGTGTCGCCGCTCAGGCCGCTGCCCGCGCTCCCGGTCGCCTGATTGCCCGTCACCGACGACAGGACCGAACTCGGCAGGTCGGCGACCGTCAGCCAGTCCTGGCCGACCGTGTAGGCGCCGCTCGCCTGCGTGGTGCCGGAGGGCCCGGCCTTGGCGCCGCCCGTCGTCTCCTGCTTCACGGTGGCCCCGGCAGGCGGGCTGAACGCGAAGTTGGACGAGGCCGGCTCGACGAACGAGACCGAGGTGAAGCCGATCTGGGCCGCCGGGCTCCCCGCGCCCTTGGCCAAGACCTGCACGCGCAGCGGGACGTCATTGGCCCCGTCGACGGCGATCCGGATCTGGCCGATTAGGGAACTGGAGCTCTTCGGCGCGAGCACGAGCTGATAAGCCGCCTGCCCGGCGACGGTCACGTTGGTATCCGAGCTGACCGTGGTGGTGGCGCCGACCTTGGCCAGCACCTCGCTGGCGGCCTGCTGCGGAGTCATCGGGGGCGCGGAGGACGGCTTGCTCGCCGCGCCCTTGGCGGGCGCCTTCGCGTCGGCCGGGATGGCCAGGTGGGTCACCGTGTTCGTGGTGCTCTCCCAGTACCAGGCGTTGCTGCCGTTCCGGATGACGTCGCTCTCGCTCATGCTCTGCGGCACCGCGACCCGGAAGTGGGTGGGGTCGGAGTACCAGAGCCGGATCGTGTGCGAGCCAGTCAGCAGCGAAGACAGCGATGTGGGATCGTTCGTCCCGGGCAGCGACGGCAGCCCGAGCGAGGAGGTCTCCACGATCGTTCCGGTCATGGGCGGCGCCGTCTTCCCGGCCAGTGAGGCCAGGAGCTGAGACGGCGTGCGCTGCGGGAGCGATGGCGCGGCCGAGGCCACGGTGATCATCGACCCGGCCAGCACGCCCCCCACGACGACCACGGCCCCGGCGGGCACCGCCCACCGCGTGCCGCGGGACAGGTTGACCAACTGCTTCATCGCGCCTCGCTCGTCCTCTCCCGGTGCCGTTCCGTGTCCCGTGCACCCCGTCTTACGGGCCTTGCGGAAACCTGCGTACGACTTACGTTGCCTCATCCGCGCTGTGATGACCCTGAGAGATCCCGGAAAGAGCCGTTTTGTGATGCCTCCGGAGGCGGCGGGAGGCGGCGGCTCTTCGTTAGGGCCGGTTTGTTGCGGACCGGGCAGTTTGTCGTGGAGCCAGTTTGTTTTGGACCGGGCAGTGCCCCAGGGCCAGACTAGGACCGTGCGCGTCCTGGTAGTGGAAGACGAACGGCGTCTCGCGGGTGCGGTCCAGCGCGGGCTGCAGGCCGAGGGGTTCGCCGTCGACCTCGCCTTCGACGGCGACGACGGGCTTCATCTCGCGCGCGAGGGCGCGTACGACGCGGTCGTCCTCGACCTCATGCTGCCCGGGCTGTCCGGTTACCAGGTCTGCGAGCGGCTCCGGGCCGAGGAGAACTGGATCCCGGTACTC
Organism: Actinomycetota bacterium; assembly: GCA_003164955.1. GTDB lineage: Bacteria > Actinomycetota > Actinomycetes > Streptosporangiales > Streptosporangiaceae > Bog-532. The sequence goes on along the minus strand of PLRW01000280.1, from coordinate 35,201 downwards.
ATCCTGTCGGCCAAGGACGGCGAGTACGACCTGGCCGACGGCCTCGATCTCGGTGCCGACGACTACCTGACCAAGCCGTTCTCCTACGTCGTGCTGGCCGCCCGGCTGCGGGCGCTGCTGCGCCGCGGCGCCGTGCCGCGCCCGGCCGTGCTGCGCGCCGGGGACCTGTCACTCGACCCCGCCAGCCGTATCGTCCGCCGGGGTGAAACCGACATCGACCTCACCGCGCGGGAGTTCGCGATGCTGGAGTACCTCATCCGGCGGGCCGGCCAGGTGGTGCCGAAGTCCGAGCTCCTGGACCACGTCTGGGACACCTCCGACACCGCGGACCTCAACGTCGTCGAGGTCTACGCCGGGTACCTGCGGCGCAAGATCGACGTGCCGTTCGGGCGGGCCGCCCTGCAGACGCTGCGCGGAGCCGGGTACCGGCTCGCCGCGGACGGCGGCTGAGGCCGCGATGACCCGGCGCCGGCCGCCCGGGCTGGCCATCTGGTGGCGCCGGCGCAGCCTGCGGGCCCGGCTCACGCTGACCGCCGCGGCCGGGCTGGCCCTGGCGCTGGCCGGCGTCGCCATCCTGCTGGTGGGGACGCTCAGCGTCGCGCTGGACCGGGGCCTGGACAATTCGGCCCGGCAGACGGCGCGGGAGGTCGCCGCGCTGGTGGACGCCAACCGGCTGCCCGACCCGGTACCGGTGGCGGCGGGGACCGCGGTCGTCCAGGTCATCGACTCCGGCGGGCGGATCGTGGCCGCGTCGGCGGGCGCGGACCGGCTCGTACCGCTGCTGCCCGCGGCGCGGGCCGCCTCGGTGGCGCGCACCCAGACCGGGACCCTGCTCGACGGCCGGCCCTACGGGCTGCCGGAATTCCTGCGGGTGGTCGCGGTCCCGGGCCAGCGCGGCGAAATCGTCATCGCGGCCGTGTCCTTCTACGCGGTGAGCGACTCGCTGGCCACCGTGGCGCATGCGCTGCTGTTCGGCACGCCGGCGCTGCTGCTGCTGATGGTCTGGGTGAGCTGGCTGCTCACCGGGTCCACGCTGCGGCCCATCACGGCGCTGCGGCTCGGCGCGGAACAGGTCACCGCTACCGGGGTGCCCCGCGGGCTGCCCGTTCCGGAGGCCCGGGACGAGGTGCACAGCCTCGCCGTGACGCTGAACGACATGCTGTCCCGGCTGGAGGGAGCGCAGCAGCGGCAGCGGCAGTTCGTCTCGGACACGGCACACGAGCTGCGCAGCCCGATCGCGAGCATCCGGGCTCAGCTCGAGGTGGCGCTCGATCACCCCGGTACCCAGGAGTGGGAGCAGACGGCGCGGGACGTGCTCGCGGACACGATGCGGCTGTCCCAGCTGGCCGAGGACCTGCTCGTGCTCGCGCGGCTGGAGGAGCGGGCCGGGCTGGCCCGCGGCGGCGGTCCGGCGGCCGCCACGAGCGGGACGGTCGACCTGGCCACGCTGGTGACGGGGACCACCGGCCGCTACGCGCAGGCCCGGGTGCCGGTGTCCGTGTCCGCGCCGGCCCCCTGCCCGGTGGCGGGTGACGCCGACGCGCTGCGGCGGATGCTGGTCAACCTGATCGACAACGCGGTCCGGTACGCGCGCAGCCGGGTCACGGTGGCGGTGGCCGCCGCGGACGGGTCGGTCCTGGTCACTGTGACCGACGACGGCCCGGGCATCGCCACGTTCGACCAGGAGCGGGCGTTCGAGCGGTTCACGACGCTGGACGGCGCGCGGGTGCGCCGCGACGGTGACGTCAGCGGCGCGGGGCTCGGCCTGGCCATTGTCCGGGCGACGGCGCACGCGCACGGCGGCACCACGTGGCTCGAAGACGCGGAGCCCGGGCTGCGGGTAGCGGTCCGGCTGCCGCGCACCGGGTCGCCCGCGACGCCGGCGAAGGGGCCGTCCGGGCCGCCGGCGGAAACGCCGGAACTGCCAGCGGAGACACCAGGGCCGCCAACGGAAACGGCGGAAACGGCGGGCAGGTCAATGCCGTCCGGGCCATTCCCGGGGCCGACGGCGGAAACGGCGGCCAGGCCAATGCCGTCCGGGCCATGGCCAGGGCCGCCGACGGCACGCCCGCGGAGCGGTTAGCCTGATCTGCGGTCGGCCGGGGAAGGGCACGGCTGGATTCGGGTCGAGATCGAGGTGCACGGACACATGCCAGCACGAGTGCGGGAGATGGTGGCCCGCATGTACCACGCGGCGCGGGAGCACATGGTCACGACCGCGGTGTTCGGCGCCAGCCTGGCGGCCATCATCGCGCTGGGGGCCGTGGCGGCCAGCTCCGGCACCGCGACCTCCGGCGCCGGCACCCCCGGGACTGGCGCCAGCCCATCGCAGGGGGCCATCAATCAGCAGGCGCCGGGCTTCTCACTACCTGCACTCGGCCACCCATCCAGCCGGATATCGCTAGCCGCCTACGCGGGGCGGCCGGTCATCGTCAACTTTTTCGCGTCCTATTGCGTGCCCTGCCGGAAGGAGACGCCGCTGCTGGCCCGGTACTACCGCGCCGCGCACGGCGGCGTCGCGATCGTGGGCGTCGACAGCAACGACAGCCAGACCGCGGCGGTCACGTTCACCCGGACGGCCGGTGTCAGCTACCCCCTGGCCTACGACCCGGTGGCCACGACGGCCAGCGCGTTCGGGGTCGTGGCGATCCCCCAGACGTTCTTCCTCAATGCCCACCACCGCATCGTCGACCACATCTACGGCGCGGTGACCGCTGCGGATCTGGCCAAAGGGGTGGCGTTGATGGGCAAGCCCGCGGCGCAGTCGTAGCAGCCCAGCCCAGCCGCAGCAGCTCAGTCGGGAGGACTGCGCCGGGCACCGGTCAGGCGGGACCGCGCCGGTTATACGGGGCTCCCGCCGGGCACCGGGCCGGCGAGGTTCAGCTCGGCCAGGACCGAGGAAAACGCGGCGCCCCAGTCGGGGCCGGCGAAAACCGGCTCCGGCTCGCCGCCGACCGCCAGCGCGGCGAGGGCATTGGCGACGACATCCTCGTGGGCCGCCGAGGTCACGAAGGCGTTTCCCAGTTCCAGTTCGTGCTGGAGGTTGTCCCGGCCGTGACCCGGGACAACATCGAGCAACAGCAGCGGGCGGCCCACGGCCCGCGCCTCGGCACAGGTGCCACCCGGGCTGGTGATCACCAGATCCGCGGCTGACATCAGTTCCGGGACCCGATCAGTGAAGCCGAACGCCCTGACCCGCGGCTGCCGCCCGGCGACGGCGCGCAGCGCGGCTTCGAGCCGGGCGTTGTGCCCGGCCACGGCGAGCACGTGCACCCCCGCGTCGCCCAGCGCGGCGGCCGCCTCCGCGACGGGGCCCAGCCCCCAGCCACCGGACATCAGCAGGACGCACCGCGCCCGGCCCGGGACCCCGAGGCGGTCCCTCGCCGCGGCACGGGCCGGCGGCGTGCAGAAGGCGGGCTGCACCGGGGGCGGCACGATACGGACCGTCGCCCGCGGCTGGAACCTGCGGACGGCCCGTTCGGCCACCCGCGACGTCACCAGGTACATGTCCACGTGCGGGTGCACCCACAGCCGGTGCGGGGTGGCGTCCCAGCAGAGGACCACGTGCATCATGGCCGGATACCGGTCCGCGATGGCGCTGATGGCCGAGGCCCCGGTGGCGAAGACGGAGATCGCCAGCGCGGCGGGGTGGCTGTCGAGATACTCGGCCAGCCGGGGAATCAGCTGACGGCGGGCGCCGGCGTCGGCCAGCAGCGCGAGCCGGGTCCCCGGCCGCAGCGCGGCGAAATGGAAGGCGTCGTACAGCCCGGGGACGGCGATCATCGAGCGGAAGACCCGCTCCCCCGCGCCACCGGCCCGGCCGCCGAGCAGCCGCATCGCGTCCACCGTCTGTACCGACCAGCCCCGGGCGGCCAGCGAATCGGCGCAGGCTTGCGCGGTAACCACGTGTCCCATACCGAGCGCGCCCGACACCAGCAGGGCCCGGCCACGCGGGTCATCCGGTGGTCCCACCGAGATGCTCCCTCCGGCCGGTGACGGTTCGCGCGTGCCGTGACATGTTAGGACAAGGGCGGGGCAGTCGCCCAGACGAGTCACACAGACGAGTCACACAAACGAGTCACACCGGGAGGAGCCGATCAGCAGAGCCACCGGCACGACGCGCCGGTTCCCCGGCCGGGCCGCGTGCGGGCTGACGCTGGCCCTCATCGTCGCGCAGGGGGGTCCCGGCCTCACCGCCATCGGACCGGTCCGCCGCCACCTATCCGGCCGGCTCGCGGGCTACGGCGACGCCGGGCACGTCGCGCTGACCTTTGACGACGGCCCCGACCCCCGGTCGACACCAGACTTTCTCGACCTGCTCGCGCGGCGAAACGTCCGCGCGACGTTCTTCATGCTGGGATCGATGACCGCGGCCGCCCCCGGCCTGGCCGCCGAGATCGCCGCGGCCGGGCACGACATCGCCACGCACGGCTGGGATCACCGTTACCTGACGGCGCGCGGCCCGCGGGACACGTTCCGGGACCTCGCGCGGGCCCGGGACGCGATCGCCGCCGCGACCGGACGGGTACCGGCCTACTTCCGGCCGCCGTACGGGGTGCTGAACGGCGGCGCCCTGTTCGCGGCGCGGCGGCTCGGACTGCGGCCGCTGCTGTGGACCTGCTGGGGCCGGGAATGGGTACCGGGCGCGACCACCGATACGGTGGCCGGCACGCTGCGGAAGAACCTGAGCGGCGGGGCCACCGTGCTGCTGCACGACTCGGACTCGACGGCACCGCCCGGCACCTCCCGCCGGGCGCTGGGCGCACTGCCGTGGCTCCTGGACGAATGCGCCCGGCGCGGCCTGGCGGTCGGTCCCGCCGCCGAGCATGGCCTCCGCTAGGTCACGCGGCCGGATGCGTGCGCACGCGGGTTGCTGGCGGCGCCGGTGATCTTGCGGGCTCAGACGGTCCGGCGGCGGGACCGCGCGAGAGTGCCGACCGCGCCGGTCACGCCGAAGGCCACCGCGCCGTGCCAGAGGCCGGTGAGCACGCCGCCGACGATGCCGCCGCCCAGGACGATGGAAAGCACGAATACGATCGCGGCGGCCGCCACCCCGGGTAGCAGAGCGAAACGCCACGGGTTGGCGCGGGCCCACCGGATGGCCCGGCTCGACCGCTCGCGCCACAGCGCCCCGGCCGCGGCGACGATGAAGAACGCAACGACACCGAGCGACAGCGCGTCGCTCAGGCCGCCGAGCCCGAAGCTGCCGCCGATCACGTGCCAGCCGAAGTCGCCCAGGGCGATGATCCCGCCGGTGACGGCGGCGCCGGTCCACGGGGCGTGCGACAGCGCTTCTCCCGAGACCGACATCTCCTCGCGCGGGGACAGGCCCGGCTCGTTCATCTGGGTTGGTGCGGACATTTCAGCTCCTTCAGAAAGCTGCAGCCTTGTCCAAACTCACGTCATATCGCGTTTGCCCGTAGCCTACCATGACGGTGTGCCTGTCAACCGACATGACGCTTTGACGCTTTCACCCGGCGGGCCCGCTGGCGCGCTGGCCGCGCGGCCCCGCACAGGACGGGCCCGCAGCGTGATCTTCGGCGGCGGAGCCGAGGCCTGCCTGTGAGAATCCTCCGGAAATGTGCAAAGTGAGCCCGTCTTCGGGGAAGGAAGAAAAAAGAGCAGGGCGGCGGCCGTAACGAGCCCGGTAGCCGGGACCGGAGCACCCGTAGCGACCGCAGACGCTACGACGCAAAGGCGATGACGATGCAGGACGACGAGACCGGCCCCGAGCCATCCGGTGAAACCGGATGGCTCGGGGCGCCCGGAGTGCAGGACGGCAGCTGGGCGGAACCGCCGCGGCGCCGCAGGCGCGGCCGCCGGGTCGCCGTCTACGCCATCGTGGCGATCCTCGCCGCAGGCCTCGGCGCGGCCGCGACGGTCGGCCTGAACGGCAGCCAGGCGAGCCCCATCACGGGGGTCTCCTCCCACCAGGTTCCCGGCCCGCAGAACGACGCAGGGAAATCCGGGGGCGGCTCGCTGAACAAGTCATATGTCGCCGCACGGGTCGAGCCCGGCATCGTCGACATCGACGCGGCCATCCAGTACTCGGGCGGCACCTCATCCGAGGGAACGGGGATGGTTATCAGCGCCGACGGCCTGGTGCTGACAAACAACCACGTGATCAACGGGGCCAAGACGATCCGGGTAACGCTGGTCACGACCCGCCGGGTCTTCCAGGCGACGGTGGTCGGCTACGACGCCACCCACGATGTGGCGCTGCTCAAGCTCGACGGCGCGGCCCGGCTGAAGGCCGTCGCGGTGGGCAACTCCGCGCAGGTCACACTGGGCACCCCGGTGCTGGCGCTGGGCAACGCCGAAGGTCAGGGCGGGCTGCCGGCCCTCGCAGTGGGCATCATTAACAGCCTGGGCAAGACCATCAGCCCGACCGACGAGAGCACCGGCACCACCGAGACCCTGCACGGCATGCTGCAGACCAACGCCGACATCGTGTCCGGCGACTCCGGCGGCCCACTGGCCAACTCCGCGGGCCAGGTCATCGGGATGGACACCGCGAACGCCTCGAGTTCGCAGGGCTCCTCGCCCGTCCTCGGCTACGCCATCCCGATCAACACCGCACTGTCGGTGGCGCACCAGATAGCGGCGGGGCAGGCCAGCGCCACCGTGCAGATCGGCCTGCCGGGCTTCCTCGGCGTCCTGGTCCCGCAGAGCAACAGCGCCAGCCCGGCCCAGCAGGCCCGGCAGCAGCGGCAGCAGATTCAGCAGCAACAGCAACCGGGCACCGGTCTGCCCGGCAACGGCAATGGCAATGGCAGCAGCCAGCCGCCCCAGGGCACGTCCTGCGCCGACAACGACGCGGACACCTCGGTGCCGTCGCCCATCGCGCCGGCCGGCTCCGGGGCCCTCGTCGACGGCGTGCTCTGCGGTACCGCCGCCGCGACCCTTGGCCTGGCCGGCGGGGACGTGATTACCGCCGTCGACGGCCAGGCCGTGACCACTCCCGGTTCCCTGACGGCCATGATGTCCGGGTTCCGCCCCGGCACCAAGGTGACGCTGAGCTGGGAAACCGTCAGCGGGAACCACAAGAGGGGAACGCTCACGCTGGGCGCCGCGCCGGCCCGGTAGGAAGCGAGGCAGGGGGTGATTTATGTCACAAGCGTCCCGGCAGCCGAGGCTCACGTACTGGCTAATGTGCATTTCGTGACGTTTCGCGGACGCCACGCGACCCTCGCCGCGCGGGGAGGAATAGTAAAGGACCTAATGGGGCAGGGAGTTCCTGCGCGATGTGGTGAGCTGCGCCACCGTTCCCTTCATAACCTGAAGGCGGTACTCAGGTAACGCTCAGGGATGGATGGCTAACTTGAGATCGAGGCAGCGGGTGACGACCAGGCGCCCGCCGGAACAGCGGAACCGAGCGAGATCTCCTCGCCCGGTCTCAACACGAGGGCGATAGTGATGCAGGAAGACCAGCGAGGTAGCGAGAACGGGCCGGGCGGGACACAGCCGCCCGAGAACGTCGGCCCTCAGGTCTCGACGCCTGGTGGCGGAACCACGCCCTGGAAGAGCGCGGACGACACCACGGCCTTCGGCAACGCCGAACGCGGCGGCACTGTGTCCTTCGGCCGGCCGGACGAGCCTGCGGCGGGTGCGGCCGGCGAGCAGCGGGCCGGCGGAGCCGAGACGCTGCCCGCGGCCAGCTACGGGCAAGGCGGCTACGGGCAGGCCGGCTCCCCCAGCGGCCCCGGCTCNNGGCCAGGGCAGCGGATACGGCCAGGCGGGAAACTACGGCCAGCCCGGCGGTTCTGGAAACTACGGCCAGCCCGGCGGTTATGGCCAGGCCGGGAACTACGGCCAGCCTGGTGAATACGGCCAGGCCGGAAGCTTCGGCGCGGCTGGAGACTACGGGCCGGCCGGCGGGTACGGGCAGCCGGGCGGCGGCTACGGGTCCGGGTCCGGCGGCTACGGGTCCGGCGGCTACGGGTCCCCGGGCGGCGGATACGGCGGCTGGGGCAGCCCGGCCGGCGGCTACAGCGAGCCGCCGCCGCGCAAGCGCCGCGGCCTCGCGGTCCTCGTGGTGGTCGCGGTGCTGGCCGCAGCGGCCGGGGCCGGTACCGCGGTGGCGCTGAACAGCAGCGGCAACAGCGGCTCGACGGGCGTCTCCTCCAACGACGTCCCGGCCCCCCAGAGCAACGGCAACAGCGGCGGGGGCTCCAGCCTCAACAGCGCCGCCGTCGCGGCCAAGGTGGAGCCGGGCGTCGTCGACATCACATCCACGCTCAACTACCAGAGCGAGACGGCGGAGGGCACCGGGATGGTGCTCAACTCCAACGGCCTGGTGCTCACCAACAACCACGTCATCAACGGCGCCACCACGATCAAGGCCACCCAGGTCGGCACGGGCAAGACCTACACGGCGCGGGTCGTCGGGTACGACGCCACCGACGATGTGGCCCTGCTCCAGTTGCAGAACGCCTCCGGCCTGAAGACGGTCACGGTCGGCAACTCCACCCAGGTCTCGCTGGGCACCCCGGTCCTGGCCATCGGCAACGCGGGCGGCCAGGGCGGCGCCCCGACCATCGCGCCGGGCATCATCAACGCCATCGACCGGACGATCACCGCCGGGGACCAGGGCAGCCAGACGACCGAGACACTGCACGGCATGCTGCAGACCAGCGCGCAGATCCAGCCGGGTGACTCCGGCGGCCCGCTGGCCAACGCCGCGGGCAAGGTAATCGGCATGGACACCGCGGCGAGCAGTTCCAGTACGCAATCGTCCAGCAGCTCGACCATGGGCTACGCCATCCCGATCAACACCGCGCTGTCCATCGCCACCCAGATCGCGGCCGGGCACGCCAGCGCGACGATCCAGATCGGCCTGCCGGGCTTCCTCGGCGTGCTGGTCCCGCAGAGCAACAGCTCAAACCCGCAGCAGCAGGCTCAGTCGCAGGAAGGCCAGGGCAGCGGCGGCTTCGGTGGCATCGGCGGAGGCGGGACGGGGACCGGCGGCGGCAGCCCGAGCTGCGTCAACAGCGCTACCGCCAACTCGGTTCCCACCACGATCGCGCCCGCCAGCTCGGGAGCGCTGATCGACAACGTGCTGTGCGGAAGCGCGGCCGCCACGGCCGGCCTCGGCGCGGGCGACGTCATCACCGCCGTCAACGGGCAGACCGTTACGACGCCCGGCTCGCTGACGACGATCATGTCCAAGTTCCACGGCGGCGACAAGGTGACCGTCAACTACGAGACCACGAGCGGCGCCAAGCAGACCGCATCGCTGACGCTGGGCACGAGCCCGGCGAAGTAGACCCCGCAGGACCTCCCAGGCGATCGGCCCGCCGGCCGCGTGACCGGCGGGCCGATCGCCGTCCCCGCGCGGCGTGCGAGCGCGGCACGACGCGGGTCCCGCTTCTGGGCGGGTGGTGGTTAGCCGCGGCGATCAGGGGCGGGTGAGCCAGCCGCGCATGCGTTCCTCACAGTCGAAGATCTTCGGCACCTCGACGTACTCGTCCGCGGTGTGCGCGATCTCCGAGATGCCCGGCCCGTAGTTGACGGCCGGGATGCCGAGCTCCGCGAACCGGGCCACGTCGGTCCAGCCGAGCTTGGCCCGCGGCGCGCCCCCCACGGCCGCGGCGAACGACGCCGCCGGTCCCTGGTCCAGCCCCGGCCGGGCCCCGGGGGCGACGTCCACGATGGTGACGTCCCAGCCGCCGAACACCTCACGGAGGTGCCGTTCGGCGGCAGCGACGTCCCGGTCCGGCGCGAACCGGTAGTTCACCGTGACCACGCACCGGTCGGGTATCACGTTGCCCGCGACGCCGCCGGTGATGCCGACCGCGTTCAGCCCCTCGTGATAGACGAGACCATCCACCGTGGGCTGCCCCGGTTCGTAACGGCGCAGGATATCGATGATGCCGCCCGCCTCGTGGATGGCGTTGCGGCCCATCCAGGACCGGGCACTGTGCGCGCGGCGGCCGGCCGCCGCCACCTCGGCCCGCATCGTGCCCTGGCAGCCGCCCTCGATCTCGCATCCGCTCGGCTCCATCAGGACCGCGAAGTCGCCGCCGAGCAACTCGGGGTGGCTCCGGCTGAGGCGGCCCAGCCCGTTGCGGGCCGCCTCGATCTCCTCACAGTCGTAGAAGACGTAGGTGACGTCGCGCACGGGATCCGGCACACCGGCCGCCAGCCGCAACTGCACCGCGACGCCGGCCTTCATGTCGGTGGTACCGCAGCCGTAGAGCCGCTCCTGCCCCGACGGCGCGTCGCGCTCGCGGCGGGACGGGAGGTTGGCGGCCACCGGGACGGTGTCGATGTGCCCGGCCAGGATGACCCGTTGCCCGCGGCCCAGGTCTGTGCGGGCCACGACGGAGTTGCCGTCCCGCAGCACGGTCAGGTGGGGCAGCGCGCGCAGCGCCGATTCGATCGCGTCGGCGAGATCGCCTTCCTCGCCGCTCACCGAGGGGACGTCGACGAGGCTCGCGGTCAGCGCGGCCGCGTCGGCGGACAGGTCCAGTTCCACCCGCGCAGCCTAACCGGAAAATCCCTGACGGCCTGACGATCCGGACGGCGTGACGACCGGGGCGGACAGCGCGGTGGCCGCGGTCCGCAGCGCGGCCAGCACCGCACTGACGGAGGGGCGGCGGATGCTCGCGGTGCGCACGACGGCGTAGACCTCACGGCGCGGGTCGCCGCCGGCCAGGGTACGCACGCTGACCCGCTGCTCCCCCGCCGCCAGGGCCAGTCGCGGCACGATCGCGATGCCGATCCCGCGCGCGACGAGGCTGAGGATCGTGCCCAGCCCCTCGAACTCCCACGGGACCGGAGGCGTCACGCCCGCCTCCGCGAGCAGCCGGTCCACCGCGCGGCGGGACGGCTCGCCCTCCGGGGCGGCCATCCAGGCGTCGTCGCGGAAGTCCTCCAGCCGGGCCGGCCCGGGGCCGGCCGCGGCGGCGTGCGAGCGCGGCACGACGAGCACCAGCGGGTCGGTGACCAGGTGGAAGTAGGACAGGATGCCGTCCCCGGCCGCGGCCAGCCGACCGCTCCAGTCGTCCACGATCGTCACGTCAGCCTCACCGGAACGGACCTGGCGCAGGCCCACCTCCCCCGCGGCCTGCCGCAGCAGCAGGGTGAGGTCGGGGTGGGCCCGCAGGCGGCGGGCGAGCACCGGGGCGAAGGCAACCGCCGCGGAAGGGAACGCGGTGACCACCACGCGCCCCGACGGCTCCTGGGCCCGCGCCGAGACGTCGGCCTCCGCCTCCTCGACCATGGCCAGGATCCGCTCGGCGTGATCGGCCAGGCGCCGGCCGGTATCGGTGAGCTCGGCGTGGCGCGGGGTCCGGTCCAGCAGGGACGCCCCCGCCTCCCGTTCCAGCGCCGCCAGTTGCTGAGATACCGCCGAAGCGGTGTAACCGAGCGACGCCGCCGTCGCCGTGATGCTGCCGCGCGCCGCGAACTCCCGCAGCAGGCGCAGCCGGTGCAGATCAAGCATTAGTAAATCTTATGCTCTGCCTCAGGGATCTGCGCTTGCGCTAATGCTTGAAAGCGGTAAGACTTGTGAAACGTGATGTAGCGGTCACCGTGGGACGCAGAGGCAGCGTCGCCGCTCAAGACGGCTGACCTCCGGCAATTCCCGCAGCGAGGAGTTCCTCCTCATGACGTATACCGGCATGCCCGCCATCCTTCCGTCCTCGGCCGGCCTGGCCGCGATCGCGGTCTCCCCCACCCTGGCCGCCAACGAGATGATGATCGCCCGGAAGCGCCGGGGCGAACCGGTACTGCCGCTGGCGTTCGGCGAGGCGGGACTGCCCGCTCACCGGTCGCTGCGGCTGGCGCTGGCCGGAGCGGCCGGCCAGACCGGCTACGGGCCGGTGGCCGGCCAGGCCGCGCTGCGCGAGGCGGCCGCGGGCTACTGGGAACGGCGCGGGCTGCGCACCGACCCGGGCGCGGTCGTGTGCGGCCCGGGCAGCAAGGCGCTGCTGTTCGGGCTGATGATGGCCATCGGCGGGGACGTGGCCGTGCCCCGGCCCAGCTGGGTCACCTACGCGGCGCAGGCCAGCCTGGTCGGCGCCCGCCCCTGGTTCGTGGACATCCGGCCCGGTGAGGGCGGCGTGCCCGACCCCGGCCAGCTCGGGGCCGCGGTCCGCACGGCACGGCGCGAGGGCCGCGAGATCCGTTCGGTGATCCTGACGCTGCCGGACAACCCCACGGGCACGCTCGCGCGCGCCGCGACGATACGTGACCTCTGCCAGGTCGCCGAGGAACACGACCTGATCATCATCTCGGACGAGATCTACCGGGACCTGGTGCACGAGCCAACCGGGCCAACCAGGCCAACGGAGCTGGCCGGGCCAACCGAGCCGGCCGGGCCGTTCACCAGCCCCGCCGCCATCGCCCCCGGCCGCACGATCGTGACCACTGCGCTCAGCAAGAGCCTGGCCCTGGGCGGCTGGCGCATCGGGGTCGCCCGGCTGCCGGGGGACGGGGACGGGGACGCGGCCGTCCGGCCGCCGGGCCAGTCACCGGGCGAGTCATTGGGGCAGCGCCTGCGGGCGCGCCTGCTGGGCATCGGCAGCGAGATCTGGTCGGCGCCGGCCGCGCCGATCCAGCAGGCCGCCGCGTTCGCCTTCAGCGACCCGCCCGAGCTCACCGAGCGCATCGCGCTCAGCCGCCGGCTGCACCGGGACGTCGCGCGGGCCGTCGCGGACCGCTTCACCGCCGCCGGGGCTCGCGTGCCCGCGCCGCGGGCCGCCTTCTACCTCTACCCCGACTTCGAGCCGGTACGGGACCTGCTGCGCACGCGGCACGATGTGACCACGAGCGACGAACTTGCCGCCCTGCTGCTGCGGCGGCACGGGATGGGCGTGCTGCCGGGCAGCGCGTTCGGCGAGGATCCGCGCGCGCTGCGGCTGCGCGTCGCCACCGGACTGCTCTACGGCGATACCGACCAGCAGCGCGAGGCCGCACTGAAAGCGCCGTCGGCCGGGGATGTCCCGTGGATCGCGGCGTCATTGGGCCGGATCGGGGAAGTCCTGGACGACCTCACCGGCGCATAATGATTCCATGGGGCAATGGCGGGGACGGTGGCGCACGTGGAGTCCGTCGTTCGTATGGGCGGTCACGTTCTGGTTCGGCGGCACGCTGGTATGGACCGGGCTGGCCTTATTCGCCGGTCCTCACCATGGAGCCTTCTGGCTGCTCCTGGCCGTGTTGTGGGCCGGCGCACTGACCCTGGCCGTCCAGCTGATCGTCAGCATGCGCCGTCAGTCACGTGGGGCGGCCTGGCCGGGTCACGGTTCCCTGGACGGGCCGCACAACGGGCACACGTCATGACGCCGGGTCGCACTCGGGTCCGTTGCGCCACAACTGGTCGGCCGTGCCCGCGCTGAAGTGCCGGGCGTAGATCTCGACCTTTCTGTGGATGATGCCGAGAGCCTCCTGCAGGTCGGCGACCTGCTGCTGCACCTTCGCCTCGTGCCGGCGCAGGATCTCGAACCGCTCGGCCTCGTTGCCGGCGCCCTCCAGCACCAGCTGCGCATAGCGGCGGATCTCGGGCAACGGCATCCCCGACGAGCGCAGCTTCATGCACACCCTCAGCCACTCCACCTCCTCCCCGGTGAACACGCGCCGCCCCGCCGCGTTCCGCCGCACGGGCGCGACGAACAACCCCTCCTGCTCGTAGAAGCGGCCTAGGCGGACTCGGACGCCTCCGGGCCGCGGAACCGGCCCAGCGCCTCCAGCGGCACCAACTCCGGGCGCTTCGGCGGCACCTCGTCGCCGGACGACCGGCCGGTCAGCCGGCGCCGGACCCACGGCATCGCGTACTCGACCGCCCAGCGGGTGTCCTGCCCGCGGGCGTTCATCCAGGCCAGGCTGCGGCCGGACGTCTCGCGGGCGCTCTGCAGCCGGGTGCGCAGCCGCGCCACGGCCAGGCTGGCCGCGGAGGCTTCGGCGGCGGCGACGGCGGCCGCACTCGCGACCGGGCGGGGGATATGCCCGGCACGGGGGACATCCGGCAGCGGGTCCCGCCAGTTCTCGGTGACCGGCACCCCGACCCTCTCACAGACGAACAGCGACACTCGCTCGTGTCCCTCCGCGTTGAGGTGCAGCCGGTCGGCGCTCCATACCCCCCGGTCGCACAGGACCCGCATGGACCACAGATCCACCAGGTCACAGTCCCGCGCCGCCGCGATCGTGCGCAGGTGCATGTTGTACGCGGCGACCTTCCCGCGCAGCATCCGGATCACCGGGAACGCGGACGGGTCGAACCCCGTGAACAGCAGCACCCGGCAGCCCGCCGCGCGCAGGCTCACCACGCAGTCGTCGAACACCTCGGCCAGCGCGTCCGGATCGGTGCCGGGGCGCAGGATGTCGTTGCCGCCCGCGGCGATGCTGACCAGGTCGGGCGCCATCTCGACGGCCCGCGGGACCTGCTCGGCCGCCACTTCCCCCAGCAGCTTGCCGCGCACGGCGAGGTTCGCGTAGCGCAGGCCCGGCTGGTGGTCCGCCAGCCGGGCCGCGAACCGGTCCGCCCAGCCACGGAAGTTATCCCCGGTCAGCCGGTCGTTCATCCCTTCGGTAAAGCTGTCGCCCAGTGCGGTAAATGAGCCGATTGTCTCGGCCGAAGCGCGTCCGTCCATATCTTCCCATGATGCAGTCCGGTTTGCTGCCAGGCCAAACCGGATGGGCGTACGCCGGCCGGAACGGCCGGCCGAGGGTGCTGCGGAGGACGGCACGCGGGAGGCCCGGCGGCACGCGAGAGGCCGGGGGCAGAAAGAGGTCGCGGGACTTGAGCCTGGTGGGGCGGGCGCCGGATGGGCAGACTGATCGCATGACCTCGTCGGTGACTTATACCGAATCACCCGCACCGTCCTTTCTCTTCGACCTGGACGGCACGCTGATCGACAGCGTGTACCAGCACGTCATCGCCTGGCGGGCCGCGCTCGCCGGGATGGGCATCGACCTGTCCGTGTGGCGTATCCACCGGCGCATCGGGATGAGCGGCGGGCTGTTCGTTTCGGCGCTGCTGCGCGAGACCGGGCTGTCGCTGTCGCGGGAGGAGATCGAGCGCCTGCAGCGAGCGCATGCCGACGAGTACCGCGCCCAGATGGATTCGGTGGCGCCGCTGCCGGGCGCGACGGAGCTGCTGACCACCCTGACCGAACGCAACGTCAAATGGGCCATCGCCACGAGCGGGAACGCCGTGACGGCCCGCCCGGCCCTGAAGCTGCTCGGCTTGCCGGAAAGCACGCCGATGGTCACGCGGGACCTGGTGCGGCACGCCAAGCCCGATCCGGATCTGTTCCTGGCCGCCGCCGCGCTGCTGGACGTGGACCCGCACCAGGCGATGGTGGTGGGCGACAGCGTGTGGGACCTGCTGGCTGCGCGCCGCGCCGGGGCGCTCGGCGTCGGCCTGATGTCCGGCGGGTACGGCCGGGAGGAACTCGAGCGGGCCGGCGCGTTCCGCGTGTACAGCGACCCGGCTGACCTGCTGTTCCGGCTCGACGAGCTCGGTGTCCGGGATTTTATGGACTGAGACCACCAGGACCGGACCCGAGCACGCCCGAACGCGAGGTTAGATGGACTTGGCCGGTAAGAATGAGGAGGCGGTGTTGCCGTGTCCGGGGTGCGGCGAGTCTTCGCTGGCGTGCATGGTTCCCTTGGAAGCCTGCAGGCGCTGCGCTATGCGGCGAACGAGGCCCGGGACCGGCGCGCGCGGCTCCTCACGGTTATCGCCTGGGTGCCGCCGGGTGGTGATCTGGCCGAACGGCGCCAGCCCAATCCCTACCTGCGGAAGATGTGGCGGGACGCGGCCCAGGCCCGGCTCTGGGATGCCTTCGACATGGGGCTCGGCGGCCTGCCTCAGGACCTGACCATTGAGGCGCTGGTGGTCCGCGGCCCAGCGGGCCCCGTCCTGGTCGACTGCGCCGACGACCCCGACGACCTCCTCGTCATCGGGACCGGACGGCGCGGGCTGCGCCGGGCGATGGGCCGTTCGGCGAGCCGCTACTGCCTCGCCCACGCGCGGTGCCCGGTCGTCGCCGTCCCGCCGTCAGCCCTGATGGAGGAGACCAGCCACCGCCGCCACATCTGGCCACGGAAACAGCGCTCGCCGGCGCTTGATCACCCGGGGGCCTGGCTTCGCTGACCGCCGCCTGACCGGGTGCGGGTCGGGCGGAGCCGTACCGTGTTGTCACGCTTTACGCGGGTATACCAGCAGAATTAGGGCAATTGACGTCTCCCACAGTCGCGGGATCAGTGCCCCCGCAAACTGGATGGTGACGTAATGCCGAGTCAACATGACATGTTCCTTACCGGGCGCACCGAGTCCGGCACCGAGGAATGGCAGTGCCCCGAGTGCGGGCGGCGCATGTTCATGCGATGGCCGCCCAACTTCGAGTCGCTCGTCCTCGACGAGGGTGACCCCTCCGCCCTGCACGCCGGCGCCAAGGGGGGCGCCCTGATGGGCGGGGTGAACGTGGCCAGCGAGCCGGCTGCCGGCATGCCCGAGATGCCCGAGATGGAGCAGCAATGGCTGCGCAGGAACGGGATTGACTGGGACGGCCTCGCCAGCTGACGGCGGCACGGGACCGGTCGCGGGCGCCGCGGCCGTCCCGTGGCGGCGGGCCCGGCGCCCGCTCACCATGGACGACCGCCTCCGGTGCTCTATGGTCCGCTGCCCTAAGGTCCGCTGCCCTAAGCAGCCGCTAAGCGTTGTTAAGTGAAATCTTCGCGCCAGGAACAGCGGCAGGCTGAACTGGAACTAAGCGCGTGGTGATGGTCTGGGGCCAATCAGATCGAGCGAGCAGAAAGCAGACCACCATGGCAGTTCGAGCAGAAGGCATGACCCCCACGGCACGAGCAGAAGGCGCGACCTCCACGGCACGAGCAGAAAGCGTGGCCCGCAGGGGAGTTCCGGGCACCAACCAAGTGCAGTTCAACACCGCCGGCGGCCAGTTCTCGGTCGACTCCATCACCGACCCGAACGGCGCTCCCTCGAATGTCATCGACCTCGACCTCGGCTTCGTCATCAGCGGCACCGTGACACTGCCCAACTGGCTCCAGGGCACCGGAACGGTCACCGTGTATGCGCAGGAGATCGGCGGCCCCTTCAACGGGCCGATCGGCAACGACAACTCTCTCAAGTTCGCCCGGCCGGTGCCGCCCGCCGAGCCGTCCACGGAGAATTACCGGTGGACGATCACGATCCCGCCGGGGTCCCACGTCCTGCCCGACCCGCAGCGCGGTGCGTCGCAGGTCTACAACCTCGTCGCGGTGTTCGTCTTCGACGACCAGCTCACCGACATTGGCGCCTTCGTCGATATGGGCAAGTACATGATCGACTGATCTGCCGGCCGGTGCGAGATTCCCCGGTGGACCTGCGGTAAGGGAGACCCGGCAGATGCCGAGCGATGAGGCCGCGGCATATCTTCACCGTCGAGGTCCGGCTGCCCATGGCCGACCGCGACGTCGTATCCACCAAGATCGTCCACGTCCGGACGGGTGACGAGGAGACGTGGGCCGGCTGGCGTCCGGGGCGCATGGTCGCGTTCATCGAGGACCGGTCCCGGATTCGCCCTGAAGCACGGCCGGCGCGGCCCGGGGCAGAGCCAGCGGAGCAGACCGGGGCGCCCCCCGGGCCGCCAGGCCGGGGCGCCCCCCGGGCCGCAGCCAGCGGCAGCCCCGCCGGATGGACGGGACGCGCCTAGCAGGCTTCCCCGCCCGCGCCCGCGCAGGCCCCGTTCCCCGCCGCCGCCCCCGCCGGCGGGGAACGGCCCGGGCGGCCGGAAGGCACTGCTGCATACGTACGCGACGGTGCCCGCCTCTGGGCAGGGTGCCGTCGGTGGCCGGATGAGCGTGGTCAACGCCGCGCCGACCTTCGATTCCGCCACGCTGAACCTGTCGCCGCACCAGGCCGCCACGGTCAGAGCCGAGATCTGTGCGCGGCAGTTGCCGACCGGCAGCAGCGTCGTCGTCGGCGAACACTCGGCCACGGTGAATCCGGATGAGCGTTTCCGGCTGGACATCCCGTGTGACCTGTCCGCGCCCAGCCGCCCCTTCATCCTGTTCGCCCTGGTCCGCGTCCTGGCCGAGGACGACGAAGCGCGGCCGCCCGGCAAGGATCTGGCGGGCGCGAGCCTGCTGATCTCAGCAGCCCTCCCCCAGCGCGCGGCGGCGCCCCCGGACCCAGCGTCGATCAAGGTCATGGCCTGACCGGGCTACGATCCTGCTTCTCCGGAGTGGCCCACCGACCGTCCCGTCGACGCGCCGAGCGTGCCGGCGAACGCTGGCCGGACAGCCCGCAGGCGATCACTCCGGCCAAGCGCCGGCCCAACGCTCGCCGAACAGCCTCGCGCGGGATCCGGCAATTCCCGACGGCACGCCGCGCCGCTAATACCCCCTTTTCGCCAATGCGCTTTTCACGTACGCTGTGGCGGGTCTCAATAGGTGGCGTCGTCGCTATATGCATATGGGCCGGTGGCGGCGCAAGATATGCCGTAGTTACTGCCGAGGGAGTCAGGCGATTCTTCTGGTGACACAGATGTGCCGGGCCCGGAGCCGTACGGATGGGGGAGAGCATTGAGCGCCTATATGGGACGTGCCGGCGGACGCCGGCGCGACGGGTACGGGGGCCCGCACAGTAACGTGTTACGCGGACCCGCGGGTGCCTTGCGCCCAGGAGCCGGGCGGCAACCGTTACGATGGGCCGTTTACCCTAAAAGTTGCCGTGAAAGTTGCCGTGAAGAATTTCTCTTATCAGGTGTTCCGAATCACCGGCTACTGTCCAGCGTGATATTGACATGAGTCGAAAGGTTTCTCAAATCTCGTTTGCCGTTGCGCACATACAACGGCTGCAATCATGACGACCGAGTGAACCAGGATTCTTGCAATTAGGGACAGAGATGCTCGTCGCACGTGTCGCACCACCGCTGCCTGATGTTGAATTGCCGCAACAGGTGCTGCTGAGCGCTCCGTCGGGCCAGCAGGTGGTTGAGCTCGTTGTCCCCCCGGGTGGGCTGCTTGTCCGGCGGCTGGCGGCCGACCTCGCGGGCCTGGGATACCAGGTCGCGTGGATCCGGCCCATGCCCTTCGAGACGGACACCGGCTCACTTGCGCCCCTTCTGCTGATGGCTCTGTCCTTAGTGCGCCAGGCCTCGTCGGGGGAGGACGGGCCGGTCGTCATCGTCGTTGAGTCACCCACCGCCGAGCAGGCGGAAGCCGTTCTCGACCAGCTTCTCGTCCCCGGCGTGCCCGAACCGGTCAGCCCGACCGTGGTCCTGGTCGTCGATAGCCGCCAGAATCATCGAACCCGCTCCAGCGAGATGCCCCGCGTCCGCGTCGAGGTGCCCGCCCTGCCCGGTCACCGGGTCCGGCGCCTCATTACCGAACAAGCCAGCGGCAAAGTTCCCATCCGGCGCCTATCAGCGGCGACAGGTGGACTGCCCGGCCTGATCGACGGCGCGCTGAAGAGCGCATCCAGCATCGGGGCCGCCGAACTGGGCCGGATCGTCGCCGACGCGCGCGAGCCGCAGGCGCTGACTCAGGCCGTCGTCCACCGGATCCTCGACGGCGCGTCGGCCGGCGAGATGGCGGCCCTGGAGATGGCCTGTCATCTCGGTTACGCCCACGCACGATTCCGCTCGCTCGAGCCCGCCGTAGCCGAGCCGGCCCACCCATGGTGGGTGCCGCTGACGGATGGCTGGTGGCAGGTCGATCCGGCGTGGCGGCCGTCCCTCGTGGCCTGCGCCGCGGACGCCACGCGGGCTAACCGGTCGGCCTGCGTGAGCCGTCTCGTCGCCGAACTGGTCGAAGCCGGCGGCGTGCACGAGGCGATCGAGCTGTGTATCAACGCCGGATGGCCCGGCCTGGCGGCTGACCTCCTGGCCGGGGAAGCCGACACCCTGCTGTCCTCCGGCCGCTACGTGGCTCTCACCTGCTGGCTTGAACGCCTGCCGCCCGCCGAGGCCCGCAGCCATCCCGGCCTGGCCAGGGCCGCCGCGGAACTGATCCCCGCGGAGTCCAGTACGGCTGGATGGCCGGGCCCACCACCAGGCCAACCGAACAGCGAACCGACCGGCGCCGGGGCCGCACGGCAACGGAAGCGCCGGATTTTCCGCTGGTCAAACCCTGGCCCGGCGGGCCGGAGGACCTCAGAGCCGCCCGCGCGCCCGGGGGTGGCCGCCGCCCGGACACCTCCGTCAAGTCCCGCCGTTCGGCCAGCTCCGGCTGACCGTGGTGCCATCGCTTTGGCCGAACGCGACGGTGCGCGGATCGGGCCGGTCACTCAGCGGGCCGCCTCCCGCCACGGTGACGATCGCCGTGCCGGCCGGGACGAAGACCCGAGCGCGCCGCTCCGGGTCGAGGCACGCCTGCTCGGGCAGTTCGAGGTGCTCGTGCGGGGCGAGCCCGTTCAGCACTGGCGGGGCAACCGGGGCCGGATGCTGCTGGCCTTCCTGCTGCTGCACCGCAGCCGGCCGCTGACCCGTGATGAGCTTGGCGGCGCGTTCTGGCCGGACGCGGCGCCCGGTGCGGTGCGCAACCGGCTGCACGTCGCCCTGTACGGGCTCCGGAAGGATCTACGTGCGCTGACCGACCACCCGATCGTGGTGCATGGGCAGCGGGGCTTCTCCATCCACCCGGGCATCGATCTCTGGCTCGACACGGAGGAGTTCGACAAGGCGCTGACCGCCACCCGCAGGCAATTGCCCGGCAGCGATGGCGGTGCTCTGGCCCGCTACGAGACAGCCGTCGAGCTATACCGGGGCGAACTGCTCGAGGACACGCCGTTCGAGGAGTGGGCGCTGCTGCGCCGGGAGCAACTGCGGCTGCAGCATCTGGAGGCACTCGACGAGGTAGCGCGGCTGAGGTTCGCGGCCGGCCGTTACGCCGACTGCCTTGACGCATGCCGGCGCCTTGTCCCCGGCGACCTGTGCCGGGAGGAGATACACCGTCTGATGATGCGCTGCTACACCCGGCTCAACCAGCCCCATCTGGCCGTACGTCAATACAACCAGTGCGAGCGGCAGCTGCGTGATGACCTCGGCATCGAGCCTGCCGACGCGACCCAGGAGCTTTACGAGCGGATTCGCCGGCGCGAGCTCATCTGACCACGGCGTTCTCCCGTGAGCCTGACGGAGAGAGCAGGCACGGGCGCCCGGGAAACCGGGCATACCCACACGATCGGGAGCGGTGCGCGGCAGATACGCAGGCCGACAGGGGGCAGACCGCCCAAGTCCTGGCCTTTCCGCGAACGCCGATCTACGGTTTCGCTTGAACACCCGCGAGCGGCGCGGAGAAGGCCCTGGGACCGGCGTATGCGGCATCCCAGTCCGGTGCATGGGTTCTGTTAGGAAGCCGGACGGTGCCGCATAGGTCCCGTTTGGACCGGCCTTATCCGCTTCCGAACGCGGTTCCATTGCCGTGGCCAGGGCTGTACGAGGGCTCTGATTACCGTCTGAGGCCGCGGGCCGGGCATACGCCCGGCCAACTCCTCCTGGCCCGCTGTCCAGCGTGTTCCCACCTAGGAGTGGCCGTGAATGACCTTCTTTACGTGGCCGTGACGATCGTCGTCTTCGCCTTGCTCTTCCTGCTCGTCAAGGGGGTCGAGCGGCTTGAGCGCTGAGAACTGGGTCGGCCTGATTACGGCCGTCCTCCTCACCATTTACCTCGTCTACGCCCTCGTCCGACCGGAGAAATTCTGATGAGCAGTTCCCTCGCGGGCATCCTGCAGATCGTGCTGCTGGTCGCCGCGCTGGCGGTCTGCTACAAGCCGCTGGGCGACTACATCGCGGGCATCTTCACCAGCGAGAAGCACCTGCGGCCCGAGCGCGCCGTCTACCGCCTGATGGGCATCGACCCGTCAGCTGACCAGCGCTGGGGCACCTACGCCCGCAGCATGCTGGCGTTCTCGGGGATCAGCGTGCTGTTCCTCTACCTGCTCGAGCGGGTACAGCACTGGCTGCCGTACGCCAACGGGAATGTAAATGTCCCCCCCGCTCTGGCCTGGAACACGGCTGCCTCCTTTGTCACCAACACCAACTGGCAGAACTACTCCGGCGAGTCCACGATGGGCTACGTCACCCAGATGGCGGGCCTCGCGGTGCAGAACTTCGTGTCGGCCGCCGTGGGCATCGTGGTCGTCATCGCCCTGATCCGCGGGTTCATGCGGACCAAGACCGACCGGCTCGGCAACTTCTGGGTCGACCTGACCCGGGTCATCGTGCGACTGCTGCTGCCGTTCTCGGTGATCGGCGCGATCATCCTGATGGCGACCGGCGTGATCGACAACTTCAGCGCCACCCACCTCATCCACTCGCTGGCCGGCTCGCAGCAGACGATGGTCGGCGGCCCGGTGGCCTCCCAGGAGGTCATCAAGGAGATGGGCAACAACGGTGGCGGCTTCTTCAACGCCAACTCCGCCCACCCCTTCGAGAACCCCAGCGCGTTCAGCAACTGGTTCGAGATCTTCCTGATCCTGGTCATCCCGTTCGCGCTGCCGCGCACGTTCGGCAAGATGGTCGGCGACAACCGGCAGGGTTACGTCCTGGCCATCGTCATGGCCGTGCTGTGGCTCACCGCGGTCGGCGGGATCAGCTTCTTCGAATGGCAGCACGCGGGCACCGCACTGCACGCCGCGCACGCCGCGATGGAAGGCAAGGAAACCCGGTTCGGTATCCCCGGCTCGTCCCTGTTCGCCGGGTCGACCACGGTCACCTCGACCGGAGCGGTGAACTCGTTCCACGACTCCTTCACCGCCTTCGGCGGCGGCATCGCCCTGTTCGACCTCATGCTGGGCGAGGTCGTCCCCGGCGGCGTCGGCGCCGGCCTGTACGGCATGCTCATGCTCGCGGTGCTGACCGTGTTCATCGGCGGCCTGATGGTCGGCCGGACGCCGGAGTACATCGGCAAGAAGATCCGCCCCACCGAGATGAAGTGGGCGGCGGCCTACATCCTGGCGACACCATTCTCGGCGCTCATCGGCGCCGCGATGTCGCTGGGCTTCAAGACACCGCGCGCGTCGATCCTCAACCCGGGCCCGCACGGCCTCACCGAGATCGTCTACGCGTTCACCTCGATGGCGAACAACAACGGCTCGGCCTTCGCCGGCCTGACCACCGACACCACCTGGTACAACACGGCCGGCGGCGTGGTGATGCTGGTCGCCCGGTTCGCGCCCATGGTGTTCGTGCTCGCGCTCGGCGGCACCCTGGCCAGGCAGCAGATAGTCCCGGCGAGTGCCGGAACCCTGGAGACCCACAAGCCGCTGTTCGCCGGCCTGCTCATCGGCGTGATCATCATCCTGGTCGGCCTGACCTATTTCCCCGCGCTCGCGCTGGGGCCGTTCGCTGAAGGGCTGCACTGATGTCCCTCAACCCCATCGTTAACCAGCCAGACGCCCCATCGGGGAATGGTGCGCGCGATTCCCAGACCCCGGCCCGGAGCGCGGCGGCCGAGCCGCGCCGGGTCAGCGGCGGGCTGCTGGACCCGAAGATGCTGTGGAGCTCCCTGCCGGACGCGTTCCGCAAGCTCGACCCGCGGGTGCAGATCCACAACCCGGTCATGTTCGTGGTCGAGATCGGATCGCTGCTGACCACGTACTCGGCGATCATCCACAACTCCATCTTCGCCTGGACCATCACCGCCTGGCTGTGGCTCACCGTGCTGTTCGCCAACCTGGCCGAGGCGGTGGCCGAAGGCCGGGGCAAGGCACAGGCCGAGACGCTCCGGCGCACCAAGCAGGAAACCGTCGCCCGGCGGCTGGTCGGCTGGGAGCCCGGCCAGGCCAGCCCGCGGGAAGAAGCGGTCCCCGGCACGCAGCTCACCCTCGGTGACTACGTGGTCGTGGAGCCGGGGCAGTTCATCCCCGGAGACGGCGACGTGGTCGAGGGCGTGGCCTCGGTGGACGAATCGGCCATCACTGGCGAGTCCGCCCCGGTCATCCGGGAGTCCGGCGGCGACCGTTCGGCGGTCACCGGCGGCACCCGAGTGCTCTCCGACCGGATCGTCGTCAAGATCACGTCCAAGCCGGGTGAGACGTTCATCGACCGGATGATCAACCTGGTGGAGGGCGCGCAGCGGCAGAAGACCCCCAACGAGGTCGCGCTGAACGTGCTGCTCGCCTCGCTGACGCTGATCTTCGTGATGGCCGTGGTGACGCTGCAGCCCATGGCGTTCTACTCGGGCGCGCCGCAGAACCTCGTCATCCTGGTCGCGCTGATCGTAGCGCTGATCCCGACGACCATCGGCGCGCTGCTGTCGGCGATCG